>JARGFW010000013.1:0-37095 GCA_029211085.1 Deferrisomatales bacterium
CCGGGGATAGAGGTTTTGCAGACCTCTGCCTTACCACTTGGCGATGGCGCCCTCGAAGAGGCGCGTACCCTACCGTTGGGAAGGGCGGATTGTCAAGAACTCGCGGCGGTCACCAGCGTTCTCAACCCTCAATGCTGGCACCAGTACAGGCACTGGTACTCTTGCCCGGGTAAAGGGGGCTGATCGGTGACCTCCAGGGACCAGACGATACCCGGGTGGGCCTCTCCGAGTTCCGCGCGCCATGCGCGCGACAGCATGCGCAGGGGGCGGGTCATGGGGCGTTCGGCCACGATCCGGATCAGGATCTGATCTCCCCTGCACAGCAGCAGTAGCGCCGTCACCGCGGGGTAGGCGTAGGCCCGCCGGGCGAGTTCGCGGAGGGCGTCGTGAAACTCGCTGTCCAGACCATTGTGAAATCGGCAAGGGGGCAGGGCCTCGAGGGGCCTGGCCAGGGATAGGCGCCGCAAACGGGTGCTCCCGCTGCAACGGCGCCGCCGAGCCAGTCTCTGGCGGCGGCGGTGGTAGTCTTCGATACGCGGTTGGGTCCTCATGGGCGCAAGGCTACCGCAGGGCCGGGGATGCACAAGCTGGTCATGGCCGGTCTCGGGTGTTGCTTCCGCGCTGCGCCCCGGTTACAACGGCACCGGGACCGGCCGCAAGGGCCCCCCGCGGGGGGAGAAAAGGGGAGACGGTGGAGCCGAGGGATGCGTTGGAGGTGTTACGGGAGCGCAACCGCCAGGGGCAGGTTCACCGGGAGGCTGTGGAGGCCTTCGAACGCATGTACCGGGCCTACCGCTCTGGTGCGGATGGCCGCATCCCCTGGGGGGAGATCTCGCCTGCCGGGGAGGGGGACATCGTGTCCTTGGAGCAGTTCAAAACTCCGCAGGCCATGGCGGCAGGGGAGCGCCATCTTGGGGAGGTGGCGTGGATCGTGCTCAACGGCGGGCTCGGCACGTCCATGAAGATGGAGCGGGCCAAGAGCCTGGTGCCGGTGAAAGGGGCGAACAGCTTCCTGGACCTGATCGCCGAGCATGTACTGGGCCTGCGCCGCCGCTACGGCGTGGAGTTGCCTCTGGTGTTCATGAACTCCTTCGCCACCCGGGACGATACCCTGCGGGCCCTGGCGCGCCACCAACTCGCGGTGGGGGGCCGTGACGGGAATCCCCTGCCCCTGGATTTCGTGCAGCACCGCTTTCCGCGCATTCGCGAGGTGGATGGGCTGCCGTTCGGGGAGGCCGGGGACCGGGATGCCTGGGCCCCGCCTGGGCACGGCAATCTCTACCTGGCCCTGCGCTGTTCGGGACTGCTAGACCAGTTGCTGGGGTACGGCATCCGCTGGGTGTTCGTGTCCAACGCGGACAACCTGGGGGCGACGCCGCACCCGGGTCTGCTGCACCACCTGATGACGTCGGGGCTGGAGTTCGCGATGGAGGTGACGGCGAAGACCGCCGCCGACGTCAAGGGGGGCACGTTGGTCCGCCGGGGCGGGCGGCTGCAACTGCTGGAGATCGCCCAGGTGGAGGACGAGCACCGGGCCGAGTTCCAGGATCTGGGCACCTTCCCGGTGTTCAACACCAATAACCTGTGGGTCGATCTGGCGGCCCTCGCGCACCGACTGCAGGCCGGCTCCCTGGACCTTCCCCTGATCGTCAATCGCAAAGCGGTGGGGGATGTGGCAGTGGTGCAGTTGGAGACCGCCATGGGTGCCGCCATCGGCCAGTTCGAGCGCGCCGCTGGGGTGCTGGTGGGCCGGGACCGCTTCGCTCCGGTAAAGACCATCGATGACTTGCTGGTGCGGCGCAGCGATGCGTACCTGCGGGGGGAGGCGTCCCCCCTGGTGGTCAACCCGGCCCGGGCGGCGACCCTGGGGCCGCCGCTGGTAGCGTTGGACCCCCGCCACTACGGCTCGGTAGCCGATCTGGACCGGCGGGTGCCGGTGGCTCCCAGCCTGGTGGGGGCCCGCAGCCTGCGGGTGGAGGGGGACGTGCACTTCGGTCGCGGGGTGCAGGTGCGGGGGGACGTGGTGGTGCGCGCCGCGGACGGCGCGGCGCTCGTGATCGAGGACGGGGCGGTGCTATCGGGTTGAAACTTCGCCGGACGCCAGGGACGCCAGCAGGGCGTCCACCACCCGGCCGTCGAACAGCCGGTCTTTCTGCCCCGTGAGGTAGGCCCGGGCCTCTTCCGGCTCCACCGCTGGCCGGTAGGCCCGCGGCGAAGTCAGCGCCTGGTACACGTCGGCCACGGCCAGTACCTTGGCTGCCTCCGGGATCTCTCCCGCCTGTTTGTGCAGGTATCCAGAGCCGTCCTCCCGCTCGTGGTGGTAGAGCACTGCCTCCCGGTCTACGCAGCGCAGCGGGACCTCCTCCAGGACTTTCCAACCCAGCAAGGGGTGGCGCTGGGTCAGGGCCTGTTCCCGGGGGCTCAGGGCGCGGTCGGCCGCGAGTACGTGGCTGCGGTAGGTCACCTTCCCCAGGTCGTGTAGACGGGCGCTGACCCGCAGGCGCTCCAGTTGCCCGGCGTCGAAGCCCAGGCGTCGGGCCGTGGCTTCGGCCAGTTCGGCCACTTCCTGGGAGTGGTGGGCCATGCCGGGGATCTGTCGTTCCGTCACGTCTACCAGGGAGAACAGCGCTTCGCGCAGGAACTGTTCCTGGGTGTGCCCGAACTGCCGGTCCAGGGACAGATAACCGGCGATCACCCCGGCCAGGGGGGCGAAATCGTCCACCTGTTGCTGGGTGAAACTGGCGCCGTCGGACGGGTTGCTGAAGTGCACCAGCCCCAACAGGTCATCTCCCTGCAGCAACGGGTAGGAGAAGAACGAGTCGCAGGTATAGGCCCCGCTGCCCAGGGTCGGCAGTTCTCCGGCGTCTCCCGCGGCCCGCACCAGAAGGGGTTGCTTGTGCCGGGCCACCCAGGAGGAGACGTTGATCTGGTCCAGACGCACCCTTCGGGTGCGCATGACCTCGTCCTGGGACTGGAACCCGAACGCCACCTGGATGACCAGTTCCTCCCCCTCCCGCACCATGATCGAGACCCGGTCGGCCGGCACCGAGTCGAGGCAGATGCGGGCGAACAACTGCAGCAGGTGGGAAGCCTCCAGCAGGGGGTGATTCAGCAACCCCATGCGCGATGGGTCCAACAACTCGTCCTTGTCGGAGGCAGGGGCGTCCGGTGCGGGCTGGTGGAAACGGCGCCTGTGGTGCTGTACCCGGGCAGCCCCCAGACCGGTTTCGCACACCTCCACCATGGTGGTCGGCGAGAACGCGTCTTCGGGATAGGTGGCGGCGCTGAGGCTGAAGGTGAGATCGACCCCTGAGGTGCCCGGCAGGGAGGTGAGGAACGGTCCCGTTAGGGCGCCGAACACACGTTGGGCCATCAGCCCCATATCCGCCTTGCCGGTGCGCGGCAGGATCACCGCGAGCAGGTCGCCGTGGTAGTAGGCCAGGGTGTCGCTCTTGCGGCACACCCGCTCCAGGGCCCGGGCGACCTCCTGCAGGGCCGCTTCGCCGGCGAGGTGCCCGTGGGCGCTGCGCACCCGGTCCATGCCCTCAACCTCGACCAGCAGGGTCGAGGCCGGTTCGCTGTGGCGGCGGGCGCGGTCCAGTTCCCGCTCCAGCTGCTGCTCGAAGTAGCGCCGGTTGAACAGCCCGGTGACCCGATCGAGGAACGCGTAGGACTTGGGTTGGATGCTGTGTTGGAGGTCTTCCAGCATGACCTCCACCCCCAGAGTGAACACCCGCAGCAGGTGGGCCTCTTCCACAGAGAACGGTGTGCCCGTCCCCCGAAGCAGTTGCAGTGCGCCCTGCACCTGGCCTTCGAGGTGAAGGGGTACCGACAACAGGCTGCTTGCTTCGGCTTTCACCAACAGCTGCTGTACCACCGGGTTGTCGCAGCGAACCGGGGTGGCGAGCAGCGGGCGCGAGCGGCTGGCCGCGGTGGCCATGGGGACCAGCTCGCGCAACAGCGGCACCGGTGCAGTGCCGTCGAAGCCGCGGCTGGCGCGCAGTTGCAGGGGTTCGTCCTCTTCGGCCCAGAGGATGGCAGCGCGGTCGAAGCCCAGCAGTTCCCCGACCAGATCCAGGACCAGGCGCAGGGCGGAGTCGAGATCGGTGACGCTGCGCCCCAGTAGTTGGGTCTGCAACAGCAGATTGATCTTCTCCGGGAACGTCCGGGCCAGTTCGGGGGTGATCTCGGCCGGCAGGTTCAGAAAACAATCTTCAGGCACGCCAAGGTGCATAGCAGCTCCGAGAGTGCGGGATAGGAAACTCCGCGCAACAAGCTAGCAAGGACTGTGCCTTGCGGTCGGGACCGGGGCACCCCCGGGGGAAGGGTGAAAAGTCCCTGTGAGCATTGGGTTATGCGAGAAAGGAGGCGTTCTAGTCCAGGAATAGTGAGAAAAATAGTTCCCATTTGCGGTAGGCAAGGTGTGGTGCCGACGGGCGGAGATACGGGGGGCCGCAGTAGAGTCAGTCCTGCGGAGTCCGACTGCGCCCCAGGGCATTGAGCATGATCTGGATGCGCGACTCCCGGGGAGGCGCGGCGGCGGAGCCTCCTTGCGCGGCGAACCAGCCCAGCACCTCGGGACGGTCCCACCAGCACTCGGGTATGCGCGGGCACAGCTGGTCGGTGCCGCTGGTGCGGCAGTGGCGGAACGGCACCGGGCCGCCCAGGGCTGGACAGCGGGGGTGGATGAGGGCCTCGCGTGCTGCTGCTTCCGAAGCGTTGTCGTCGCTCATCTGTCGCTCCCCGTTACGCTCTCGCGTTCGTCGTTGGGGAACAGGATCGCATCGATCTCCCCGCCCACCAGTTCCTCGTTCTCCAACAGGTATGCGGCTAGCCGGTCCAGGGCATCGCGGTGCTCCCGCACCAGTTCCATGGCGCGGGTCTCTCCACGGCGCACCATCTCCTCGATCTCCTGGTCGATGATCCAGCCCATCTGCTCCGAGTAGGTCTTCTCCTGGCCCAGCTTGCGGCCCAGGAACACGTGTTCTTCGCCCCGGCTAAACGTCACCGGACCCACTTTGTCGCTCATGCCCCACTGGCACACCATCTTCTCCGCCAGGTCGGTGGACTGCTTGAGGTCGCTCTGCGCCCCAGTGGAGGTGTCCTCGAACACCGTGAGTTCCGCGGCGCGGCCTCCCATGTTGACGGTGAGCTTCCCCATGAGGAAGGCCTTGGGGTAGTAGTGCCGGTCGCCTTCCGGCACCAACTGGGTGACCCCCAAAGCGGCGCCGCGGGGGATGATGGTCACCTTGTGGACCGGGTCCATGCCGGGGATCAACCGGGCCACCAGGGTGTGGCCTGCCTCGTGGTAGGCGGTGATGCGCCGCTCGTTCTCGTCGCTCAGCCCCGGTCGCTCGATGCCCATGAGGACCTTGTCCTTGGCCAGGTCGAAGTGCTGGGGAGCCACCGTGTCTGCCCCATCCCGGGCGGCGAACAGGGCCGCCTCGTTGCACAGGTTCTCCAGGTCCGCGCCGCTCATGCCCGGGCTGGAACGGGCGATCAGGCGCAAGTCCACGTCACCCGTCAGGGGGAGTTTCCGGGTGTGTACCTTGAGGATCGCCTCGCGCTCGTCCAGGGACGGTAGGTCGATCACCACCTGACGGTCGAAGCGCCCCGGCCGCAGCAGCGCCGGGTCCAGAACGTCGGGACGGTTGGTGGCGGCCACCACGATCACCTGTTCGTGGCCTTCAAAGCCGTCCATCTCTCCCAGGAGTTGGTTGAGGGTCTGCTCCCGCTCGTCGTTGCCACCCCCGAGCCCCGCGCCCCGGGAGCGGCCCACGGCGTCGATCTCGTCGATGAACACGATGCTCGGCGCTTTGGACCGGGCCTTCTCGAACAGATCCCGCACCCTGGACGCACCCACGCCCACGAACATCTCGATGAACTCCGAGGCGCTGGTGGAGAGGAACGGCACCTCGGCTTCGCCGGCCATGGCGCGGGCCAGCAGGGTCTTGCCGGTGCCCGGCGGTCCCATCAGCAGCACACCCTGGGGCACCCTGCCGCCGATCTTCTGGTACTTGGACGGGTCGCGCAGGAAATCTATGATCTCCTCCAGTTCCTGCTTGGGGTTCACCAGCCCGGCCACGTCTTGAAAGGTGACCTGGGGCACCTGGGCGTCGTACACACGGGCCTTGATCTGGCCGAATGAGCCGAACGGCCCCATGCGGGAGGCGCCTTGGGCGCGCTTCATGGTCCACATCCAGAAACCGAGCAGCAGCAGCCACGGCAGGCTGTTGGCCAGCACCATCCACCACACCTGCTGGCCGGCGTTGCGGTCCACAGTGATCTCGACCTCGTGCTCTTCCAGAAGGGGCAGCAGTTCCGGGTCCGCGAGGGGGGGCAGGGAGGTGAGGAATACCCGGGTCTTGCCGCTGGTACCTACCGCCACGTCGGTAAGGAACTCCCCCTCCACCGCCTGCTCGGTGAGCGTCACCCGCTTGACGTTGCCGCGCCTCAGTTGCTCCTTGAACAGGGTGTAGGAGGTCGGGGGCGTGGGGGGCCGACTTTGCCCGGAGAGGTTCTGCAGCAGCAGGCTCACCATCAGCAAGATGAACAGCAGGCCCAGGGCCCTCTGCCAGGGGAAACGCTCCATGTCCTCCTCGATCTCTGCCTGGCGGCAGGGGAAATTTCCGGTCGGTCGCCACGGTAACGGAACCGTCTCCGCGGGTCAAACCGCCAGGGTGTGGAAGTGCCTGGAAATCCGCGGGTTCCCGGGGAACCCGGTTGACCGGGAGCGGACTGGGCGAGTAGAGTCTGGACCCCGTTTCCACGCCGTCCGAGGAGTCGGAAGCATGTTCATCGATGAGCGCAACTTCCACCGCATCCAGCGCCTGCCCCCCTACGTGTTCAAGGCGGTGGACGAGTTGAAGATGCAGGCGCGGCACCGGGGCGAGGACATCATCGACCTGGGCATGGGCAACCCCGACCAGCCTACCCCCCAGCCCATCATCGACAAGCTGGTGGAGGCGGCCCAGAAGCCCCACAACCACCGCTACAGTGTGTCGCGGGGCATCTACAAACTCCGCCTGGCGATCACCAAGTGGTACGAGCGGCGCTTCGACGTGCGGCTGGACCCGGAGACCGAGGTGGTGGCCACCATGGGCGCCAAGGAGGGGTTGGGGCACCTGGTGATGGCCACCCTGGCCCCCGGGGACGTGGTGTTCGTGCCCAACCCCACCTACCCGATCCACTCCTACTCGGTGGTGCTGGCCGACGGCGACCTGCGCGCCATCCCCCTGGGCGACGCCGGCGACGAGTTCATCGAGCGACTGGAGGAAGCAACCAAGACCGTTTGGCCCCGGCCCAAGATGCTGATCCTGAATTTTCCCCAGAACCCCACTGCCGCCGTGGCGGACCTGGCCTTCTTCGAGAAGATCGTGGGCTTCTGCAGGGAAAACCAGATGATGCTGGTGCACGATCTGGCCTACGCCGACCTCTGCTTCGACGGTTACCAGGCCCCCAGCATCTTGCAGGTGCCGGGTGCCAGGGATGTGGCCGTGGAGTTCGTCAGCCTGTCCAAGGGCTACAATATGGCTGGCTGGCGGGTGGGGTTCTGCGTAGGCAATCCGAAGATGGTCAACGCGCTGGTGCGCATCAAGTCCTATCTGGACTACGGGATGTTCCAGCCCATCCAGATCGCCGCGATCATCGCCCTGGAACAGCCCGAGGCAGTGACCCGGGAGATCTGCGGTGTCTATCAGGACCGTCGGGACAAACTGGTGGACGGTCTGAACCGGGCCGGCTGGGCGGTGGATAAGCCCAAGGCCACCATGTTCGTGTGGGCCCCGATCCCCGAACCCTGGCGCGGGGCCGGTAGTCTGGAGTTCTCCAAACACCTGCTGCGTGAGGCCAAGGTGGCGGTGAGCCCGGGGGTGGGTTTCGGCCAGTACGGCGACGAGCACGTGCGTTTCGCCCTGGTGGAGAACGAGCACCGCATCCAGCAGGCGGTGGGGGGCATCCGCGAGATGCTGAAGGGTCACCGGGGAGCGTGAGGGGTGCATACGTGGGAGTGTTCTGGGCAGCGACTTCGGGTAGGGGCTGACCTCCAGTGCTGCGGGACTCCGCGCCCGCTCCATGGGGAGACAGCGCTCCCTGGGAGCTGACCTGCCGCGAACGGGCTTGGTGGTTTGGAACCCGAGACGCGACGCCAACGGCCAGAATCCGATGGTGGCCAACAGTAGATCGACAACCGGTAGTCTCGCCGCAGCGTTTGCGGCGACAGGGAGCAGAGGGAGTGGTGGGATGAAGGAAATAGGTGTCGGCATCATTGGCATGGGCACGGTGGGCGCCGGGGTGGTGCAGGTTCTGCTCGAGAACGAGGCGGAGATCATTCGCCGGCTGGGGGCGCGACTGAACCTGGTGGCCATCGCCGACAAGGACGTGGAGAGCGACCGGGGGGTGGCGGTTCCCCGCGACCTGCTCACCACCGACGTGTCCCGGGTGGTGGAGAACCCGGCGGTAGCGGTGGTGGTGGAGACCATCGGCGGCTACGAGCCGGCGAAGAGTTTCCTGCTGCGGGCGGTGGATGCCGGCAAGCACGTGGTCACCGCCAACAAGGCGCTGCTGGCGGTGCACGGCGACGAGATCTTTGCCCGCTGCGCCGAAAAGGGGGTGGACATCGGTTTCGAGGGCAGCGTCGGAGGCGGCATCCCGATCCTGCGCGCGGTGCGGGAGGGCATGGCGGCCAACCGGGTCACCTCGATCTACGGCATCCTCAACGGCACCACCAACTTCATCCTCACCGAGATGAAGGAGAAGGGCGAGTCCTTCGAACGGGTGCTCAAGGAGGCGCAGCGACTGGGCTACGCCGAGGCCGACCCGACCTTCGACGTGGAGGGGGTGGACGCCGCCCACAAGATCACCCTGCTGGCGACCATGGCGTTTGGCCAAAAGGTGCCGTTCGACGCCGTGTTCACCGAGGGCATCCGGGAGATCACCCCCCAGGACATCCAGTACGCCGCAGACTTCGGTTTCGCGGTCAAACTGCTGGCCGTGGCGAAATACGACGGCCGCCGGGTGGAGGTGCGGGTGCACCCCACCATGATCCCCTCGGACCACCTGCTCGCCGACGTGCGGGGTGTGTACAACGCCGTGTATGTGGACGCCGACTTCCTGGGTCCCACCATGTACTACGGCCAGGGTGCCGGACGCCGGGCCACTGCCAGTGCGGTGGTGGGCGACATCATCGAACTGGCCCGCAACGTACGGATGGGGACCGCCGGGCGCGTGCCGCCCCGGGCGTTCCAGGAGAGCGCCCTGGCCCAGGCGGTGCTCAAGCCCATTGAGGAGGTCCGCTGCCACTACTACCTGCGCTTCACCGCGCTGGACAAACCCGGGGTGCTGTCGAAGATCACCGGGATCCTGGGGGAGTACAATATCTCCATCGAGAGCGTGGTGCAGAAGGGCCGCGACGCCGGCCAAGCGGTACCCCTGGTGATGCTCACCCACGAAGCCCGGGAGGCCGACGTGCGCCAGGCGCTGGGCGAGGTGGAGCTCCTCAACATCACCCTCGGGGCCCCGGCCTTGATCCGCGTCGAGGGCTGACCGTGAAGATCGCTGTGCTCTTGGGCGACGGCATGGCCGATGTGCCCCTGGACGAGTTGGACGGCCTCACCCCCCTGCAGTCTGCGGCCACGCCCCATCTGGACGCCTTGGCCCGGGAAGGGGTTCTGGGTACCGCTGTCACCGTGCCGGAGGGTTACCCCGCGGGCAGCGACGTGGCGAACCTGTCGGTGTTCGGCTACGACCCGGCGGTCTGCTACTCCGGCAGGGCGCCCCTGGAGGCGGCGGCGATGGGGGTGGATCTGGGCCCGGGTGACGTCGCGTACCGCATGAACCTGGTCCACCTCCTGGCGGGCATGAAGGAGGTGTACATGGACGACTTCACCGCCGGGCACATCGGCTCGGCGGAGGCGCGCCAGATCGTGGAGACCCTGGCGGCCGAACTGCGCGTGGACGGGTTCGAGTTCTATCCCGGGGTGTCCTATCGCCACCTGCTGGTGTGGCGGGGCGGCGAGGACCGCGCCGTGACCACCCCGCCCCACGACATCCTGGGCCAGCCGATCCAGGAACACCTGCCCCGGGGACCCGGGGCCGAAGAACTCACCCACCTGGTCACCGGCTCCCAGATGCTGTTGATGGACCACCCGGTGAACCGGGCCCGGCAGGAGGCCGGCCACAAGACCGCCAACTCCATCTGGCTGTGGGGGCAGGGGCGCAAACCCCAGATGCACACCTACCGGGAGAAGTATGGGCTGACCGGTGCGGTGGTCTCGGCGGTGGACCTGCTCAAGGGCATCGCCCGGGTGGCGGGCCTGGACGCCCCCGAGGTGCCCGGCGCCACCGGGTATCTGGACACCAACTACGCGGGCAAGGTGGCCGCGGCGCTGGACGCCCTGGCCGACGGTGAGTTCGTCTACCTCCACGTGGAGGCCCCCGACGAAGCCGGTCACTCGGGCAGCGCAGCAGACAAGGTGCGGGCCATCGCAGACTTCGACGCCCAGGTGGTGGGGCCGGTGCGGGCTGCCTTGGAGGCCCGCGGCGAGGCGTTCGCGATCCTGGCCATGCCCGACCACCCCACCCCGGTGCCGATCCGTACCCACAACAGCGACGCCGTGCCGTTCGCCCTGTACGCCTCGGCTGCGCCCGGGGGGAGCGGGGCGGCCGGCTTCTGCGAGGACGCCGCCCGCGCCACGGGGGTGCACGTGCCCCACGCCCACCAGCTCATGGATCACATCCTCGGCCGCGGCCGGGCATGGTGACCCGGGAGAGACGACGATGAGTGCTGCCGACCGGGTGGACTGCCCCGCCTGTGGGGCGAGGGTTTCCCCGGAAGACCTGATGCCCCACGGGGGGCGCTTGGTGTGCGACGACTGTGCCATGAACGCGCTCTCGCCGGCCCAGCCCTGCGACCCCTGGGCGGTGAAGATGGCCACCGGTTCGTTCGCCACCACCGCCGACGCGGTGGCCACCCTGCAGGGCCTGGAGAAGGCCCTCTACGAGCAGGTCCGGGAGCGGGGCAGCGTGCCGGCGGACGCCGCGCCGAAGCTGCTGGGAGTGCCGCCTGCCGAGGTTCGGCGGGCGTTCAGCGTGCTGCGCCACATGGAACTGCTGCGCGGTCGCAAGAACCCGGACGGCAGCGTGGATCTGGTGGCGTTCGACACCCCGTGAGCCCTTGCTTGGCCGACCAGACTGCCGCCTGGCGGAGCAACGGATCTCCAGCCTGGAGTCCCCGGGGGTAGACGCGGCGGGCCCGCAGCTTCGCCGTCCACCCGCAGTGGGGCGGGCCTTCGCCAAGAACACCCCCGTGACCCCAGGATAGGGGATGTCTACAGGGAGCAGGTGTTGTCAGGAACAGACCCGGGGCACCGGGCCGACCCAGGTCGGCCGGGTGCCCCGGTTGCTGTCTGTGGTGGAGACCCCGAGCCCAAGTGTCCACCCGTCCTCGGCCTCCGTTCCGGCCTCGAATCCGCCGGTGAGGAACCTCCGCGGTTCCTTGCCAATTCTGCAAACATTGTTCTAGATTTTCGTTGTGCGAAGAGGAACCTCCGCTATAATTTGGGCCACTCCTGCCATGCTGGTCTCGGAATTATTCTGTATACAGGTTGTATTCTTGGGGAGCATTGGGCATGGGCTTCCCCTGCACCGGGAACATCGGTTGATTGTCACCCGCAGAGCCGGCACGCGAACGTTCGGGTAGCGAGGCGTTCATCCGCTGCGGCGGGCCTGGTGGTGGTCTGCCGGGCGCGGCGGTAGCCTTTGAGGTGTACATTCCGGAGTCCGGACCCCAGCACAGGAGGAAGCCATGATCGAGCTCCAGGTCAACGGGAAGAAGTACTCGGCAGATGTGCCCCCGGATGCCACGCTGCTGTGGGTCATCCGCGACCACCTGAAGCTCACCGGGACGAAGTTCTCCTGCGGCATCGGGGAGTGCGGCGCCTGCACCGTGCACATCGACGGCAAGGCCCAGCGGTCCTGCGGGGTCTCCGTGGGCCAGGTGCGGGGCAAGCAGATCACCACCATCGAGGGACTCCCCACCGACCACCCGGTGCCGACCGCCTGGATCCAGGATCAGGTTCCCCAGTGCGGCTACTGCCAGCCGGGGGTGATGATGCAGGTGGCCTCGCTGATCTCCGCGTCGGAGAACCCGGACCCGGACCAGATCGTCGAGGCCATGGACGACGTGCTGTGCCGGTGCGGCTCCTACCCACGCATCAAGAAGGGCATCCGCACCGCCGTCGGTCTGGCCAGGAAGGAGGGCAAGAAGACATGAAACCAGCCATCTCCCGTCGCGATTTTCTCCAGGGATCCCTGGCCACCGCCGGACTGACCCTCGCCGCCGTGGTGACGCCCCTCGGGTACCGCATCGTCAACGCCTCCCAGGGGAGGCTGGGGGCCGACCCCACCTTCAAGCCCAGCGTGTGGTTCGAGATCCGGCCGGACAATCTTGTGATCGTCACCGTGCCCAACTCCGAGATGGGCCAGGGGGTGCGGACCGCCCTGCCGATGATCGTGGCCGAGGAACTCGAGGCGGATTGGGACAAGGTGTGCGTGCTGCAGGCTTCGGCCGCCGAGGCGTTCCACAGCCCGATCCTGCACGCCCAGGTCACGGTGGCCAGCGCCAGTTGCCGCGGGTTCTACGCGCCCCTGCGGCAGGCGGGCGCCGCCGGGCGCGCCATGTTGCGCACCGCTGCCGCCCAGACCTGGAAGGTCCCGGAAGGGGAGTGCGTGGCCTTCAACAGCACGGTGAAGCACCAGCGGACCGGCCGCACCCTCACCTACGGGGAGTTGTGCAAGACGGCCGCCGGGCTCCCGGTTCCGGCAGACCCGCCGCTGAAGAAGGAGAGCGAGTTCCGCTACCTGGGCAAGCCCATGGCCCGGGTGGACATCCCGGACAAGGTGGCCGGCGCCGCGGTCTTCGGCCTCGACGTGCAGGTTCCCGGCATGCTCTACGCCTCCATCGACCGCCCGCCGACCTACGGCGCCAAGCCCGGCGCCTTCGATGAGCAGGCGGCGCTGGCGGTCAGGGGGGTCCGGAAGGTCGCCGCCACGCCCAACGGCATAGCCGTCGTTGCCGACACCATCGAGGCGGCCTGGAAGGGCCGGGACGCCCTCCGTGTCCAGTGGTCCGGGGGGAGCCACCCCGAGATGGACGACGTGTCGATCGAGAAGCAGTTCCTCTCGGACCTCGACAAACCGGGTGTACAAGTCGCCCACGTGGGGGACGTGAAGAAGGCCCTGGGGAGTGCGGCAAAGACCTACGAGGCGGTCTATTACGTGCCCTTCGTCGCCCATGCGACCATGGAAACCATGAACGCCACGGCCCACGTGCAGGCCGACCGCTGCGACATCTGGGCTCCCACCCAGAACCAGACCCTCACCCAGATCATGGGGTCGAAATTTGCGGAGTTGCCGCCGGAGAAGGTGAACGTGCACACCACCCTGCTCGGCGGCGGGTTCGGGCGGCGGGACCCCCCGGACTTCATCATCGACGCCGTTTCGGTTTCGAAAGCCGTCGGAAAGCCCGTGAAGGTGGTCTGGACCCGGGAGGAGGACCTCAAGCACGACTTCTACCGGGCCGCGACGGCCCAGAAAATTCAGGCTGGCCTCGATGGCGAACGGCGTGTGACCAGCTGGTCCCACAAGGTGGCCTGCACCTCCATCCTCCGCTTCCTCAATCCGGAGTGGCTGCATAATGGGATCGATATCTTCAGCCTGTGGGGCATCTTCGACTTCCCGGGAACCCCGGCGCTGAGCCACACCGCCTACAAATTCCCGAACTTCTATGTGGAGCAGTACCTGTCGGAGTTGCCTGTTCCCGCCTGCCCCTGGCGTTCGGTCCAGAACGCCCCCAACGCGTTCATCGTCGAGAGCTTCATGGACGAGTTGGCCCACGCCGAGGGCGTGGACCCCGTGGAGTTCCGCATGCACCTCCTGCAGGACAACATGCGGGTGCGGCGGGTTCTCGAAACCGTGGCCGCAAAGGCCGGGTGGGGCAAACCCATGCCGAAAGGGCAGGGCCGGGGGATCGCCCAACACACCTGCTTCGGCAGCTACCTGGCCCACGTGGCGGACGTCTCGGTGGACGAGGCCACGGGCAAGGTCAAGGTGGACCGCCTGGTGGTCGCCGTCGACTGCGGCCCGGTGGTCAATCCGGGCCCGCTGGTGGCCCAGATCGAGGGCGCGGCCGTCATGGGCATCAGCACCGCGCTGAAGGAGCAGGTGCGCTTCGCCAAGGGCGGGGTCGCGACGGCCAACTTCGACGACTACCACCTGTTGCGGATGAGCGAGGTCCCGGAGATCGAGGTGCACATCATCAAGAGCGCGGAGAAGATCGGCGGCATCGGCGAGCCCGGCGTGCCCCCCGTGGCCCCGGCCATCGCCAACGCGATCTTCAACGCCACGGGCGCGCGGGTCCGGCGGCTGCCCATGACCCGGCAGACGGTCCTCGCGGCGATCCGGAACCGGGCGTAGAAGAAGTTTTTCGCAAGGGGTGAGGACGGATCGGGCGGGACCTCTTCTCTGTGAAGAGGTCCCGCCTCGTTGCGTTCAGCCCGGGATGTTTCGGGCGCGTGGCGTCGCCGGTGGGACCGGGAGAGGGTGGGTTGGCCCTCGCTCACTGGTGGAGTGCGATGCCGTCCAAGATCACGTAGTTGTAATCCGACCCCTCGAAGTCGAACACCCCGTAGGCGGTCACCTTGACGCCGTTTTGCAGGGAGCGGAGCAGTACGGCCTGGGGGTGGTCTTTGTGCAGGTACAGCCGCACGATACAGGGTTTGCCCAGGGCGAAGCACTCGTAGTCCCGGGTGTGGATGCCCGCCTTGCGGATGACGTGGCAGAAGGGGCTGCCTTCCAGGTAGCTACCGGTGAGTTGCACCTTCTGGCCGGCCAGGCCGGCCCGCTCGCGGGCCAGCACGCATTGGGATATGCGCTGGTACTCCTCCGGGTTCAAGGGTGCCGGAGCGTTGCCCAGGGTCCCCAGCAGCAGCGGCAGCGCCAGCCAGATCCGGAATCGTTTCCCCATCGCCGTTCCCTCCCCCTGTAGCCCAGCAAATCTGCGTCAATGGGCCCAGTGTACCAGGTGGTTCCCGAAACGCACGCGACCCGGTCGCCCGGGTACGAGGCCGTCGCTGGAGATCGGGGCTTGGGGGGGAGACGTGTGGTGGCTGCGGAATGGGGGATTTCGCCGGTGGGGTTTTCCACACCCGGCGAAAGGCGAAACCACCTTTATGCGCTAACCAGGCCGGTCAGGTTTCTTGGTTCACACGATCACATGTGACGACGATTCGAGGTCCGGCGGAAGGTTCGCCTTCGGGCACGTCGCTGCCGTGGACGACCGCTCACATCGCGAGGAGGCGCCTACCGAAAACGTCTGCCCAAATTCGCGGGTTTAGTTATAGGATTTCGGGATCGACCAGTTGGAACGCTGCGCCCGTGGCCAGAGAATCCCAGATAGGAACGATTTGTGGCGACTCCGGGTCACATGGGTAAGTCTAGCAGGCTGCCACCACTACCGCAAAGACGATCGAGCGCAACTTGGGGGAGGGTACCTCATTCCCCACGTCTCCCGCCGCCCTCTGTTATTGCCTCTTTCTTTGTGGGCGTAGTGTATTCACCCGTTGTAGTCTTCGGGAGTGGCAGTGAACGTAAGGGGGAGGGCATAAGCGCGATATGTGCAAGAAAGATTTGGTGGCCACCGTTAAGCGGGTTGCCGCTGCGGTAGCCTTTTTGTGCCGTGCCGTACGCCTTGCAGAACTGTTCCTGGGTGATTGTTCCCACGAGGAGGATCTTGATGTTAGCGATGAGGTGCGCGTGGATTTCTACGATAGTCGTCTTGGTACTCGCAAGTGCAACTCGTGCCGATCCCGGGGCTGGAAGCTCATTCGAGCAGATGCTTCTAGAATCGGTTCAGAAGGGTGAGATCAGCCCCGGCAAGGCCGACCTGTACCGCCTATTCCACCTGCGCGCGCCCGAACGCCTGCCTGAGGTGCTGCGCGAGACACAGGCCCTCGCGGCTCGAGCAGCGCAGAGACCCACGGGGGCCGAACAGCCGAGCCGCAACGGCACGGCGGAGATGCGCCTGCTGCGAGCCCGCTTGGCACAGGCTTCGGCCGACATCCAGGCCGAGGCGGAGATCTATCTGTCAGCGGCGCCAGCGGCAGCGGAGCGGCCAGTCGCCGCCCGGGTCGCGGGCAAGGTAGGGAGCAAGACCCTGCGAAACCGGGTGATCACCGACAACTTCTCGGTGGAGTGGGGCAGCAGTCTCACCAACGAGGACGGTACCTCTCCGGCAGCCGATACAGGCCCTGCGTTTTCGGGTGACCCGGCGGTGGGGGGCAACGGCGTGCCCGACGTGGTGGAGCGCTGGGCGGCCTACCTGGAGGCCAGCTTCGGAGTGGTGATCAACGAGTTGGATTTCACTCCCGACGCCCTGGGCACGTCCCTGGTGCCGGTGTACCTGGGCAACTCCGACCCCGACACGAGCATCGACGACATCAGCAGCAGCCAGCTGTTCGGTTTCACCGACTACGATGGGACCGGCGTCCCCCACCTGGTGGTGAACAACGACTTCCACGCCCTGCTCGGGCTCACCTCGGTGGCTTCGATCCAAGCCGTAATGAAGGTGACCGCCGCCCACGAGTTCTTCCACGTGCTGCACTTCCTCTATGAACCGCCGGTCGGTGCAGCGGTGTGGCAGGAAGAGTTCTGGTGGTGGGAGGCCAGCTCCACCTGGATGGAAGACGAGGTGTTCGACAGCGTGGACGACTACCATGCCTGGTTTGAGGGACCGGACGGGTGGGCCAGTTTCGTGGAGGCCGGCCTGGCCCCCAACTACAGCGACGTCAGTTACGACCCCCGGGCCTACGGGGGAGTCATCTTCGCCAAGTATCTTGAGGAGCACGTCGGTGGTCGCGACGCCATGCGGCAGGTGTGGGAGAGCATCAGGTCTGGGGGGCCCACAGGGGCGGGCATGCGGGTGCTCGATGCCTTCGACGCCTACGCGGTGAGCCGGGACTTCGACGGTCTGGAGCACCTGTTCGTGGGGTTCGTGGGCGCCAACGCGATGATGGACTACGAGGAAGGCGACGCCTACGGCCAGGTCCCCCACCGGGCCACGTCCCTGGCGTCCAGCAGCCCACCCGTGCCCCGCTACCTGGGGGCTACCTACCTGACTCGCCCCAACGGCACCGGCGCCGGTGCCGAAGTATCCCTTGCGGGCCTTCCAGCGACCCGCTGGGGGCTGACCGGGGTTCTCTACAGGGGCGCCAGCTTCGCCCTGACCCTGGCCGATAGAAACCCTGCCGGCGCCCCGGTGGTGCGGTTCGCCGCGATCGGCGGGGCGGACACGGCGTTCGTGGCGCCGTCCCTGTTGGCGGACATCCCACCGATCTCCTACACGACGACCGAGACCCCCTTCGCCAGTTCCGACACGACCACCCCAGGGCCGGTCGCCCTGGGCTCTCCATCCCCCACGGCTGGCGGATTCAATCTATCCTGGGCGTTACCTGGGGACGCCGACGTCGCCGGCACCGTGCTGCGCTGGGGACCGAGCGGAACGGGCAGCTACACGGCGTTTCGCACCCAATTCGGTCCGGTCACGGCCGCCGAGTTGCGGGGACTGACGCCGGGGACCTACGATCTCCAAGCCTTTGCCTATGACACCGTGGGCAACGCCGATCTCGCTGCGGCGGCCACCGCCACGGCGACAGTAACCGTCCCCGGCAGTGACGCCACCGTGCCCCAGAGCGGGGCCATCATACCCAACGCACTCCTCAAGGCGCTTGAACTTGCCAGACCCGATTCAGATGGGGACGGAATCCCAGACGACTTAGACCAGTGTCCCGGCCACGATGACGCAGTGGATGTGGACGGCAATGGCACCCCCGACGGCTGTGATCCTCTGATCGACTCCGACGGCGATGGGGTCTCCGAGAACCAAGGCGATTGCGATGACGGCAACGCGGCAATCTACCCGGGAGCCACCGACGCATGCGGGGACGGGATCGACCAGGATTGCTCGGGTACCGATGCTACCTGCGGGGACTCCACAGCCAGCCTGCAGTGCCTGAACGGACAGACCGTTCAGTTGGCCACGCAGGGTGGGGAGACCTTTCGGCGAGTGACCGTCGTGGACCCGGAAGCACTGTCTAACCAGACGGGGGCTCCGGATGTAGTGCCCTACGGTGCGTTTGACTTAGAGATCGAAACCGGCGTCGGGGCCACCATCAAGGTCATTGTCACGCTGCCCGAGGCCGCCCCCAGCGGGTATGTTTGGTACAAGCATAACGCGGCGACAGGCTGGCAGCAGTTCTCTCAGGCCGCCTTCAGCGCGGACCGCCGAACCATTACCCTAACCCTGGTGGATGGTGGCATGGGCGATGCCGATGGGCTCGCCAACGGCTTGATCGTCGATCCTTCTGCGCTGGGCTTTGTCACGGAGGAAGAACCTCCCCCAGCGAGTTCAAGCGGTGGAGGTGGGGGCGGAGGCGGGTGCTTCCTCAACTCGTTGAGGGCAGCGCACTGAGGGGGCAAGACTGCTTTCGCTGAAAGGCACCTTTTCGATGCGATGCTGGCGATACCCAGCTGTGAACTTGTGATCTCAAAAAGCTGACCGAGTCGGTCGTTGCATAAAGGTCAGATTGAATTTCGGGACGCCTCAGAGAACGCCAACCGAAATCCCCCGATAGCGCAATGCCCGGCATTGGCCGAGCATTCCTGTCTGAACTCAACGTTTTCGGTGTGCGCTGTATCGCATTTACCATCCAGCATGGGTCATTGCGCGGGGATTCCTCGGTCGGAAGCATGGTAACGTCCCGCAAGGATATCGCAGAAAAACCCTGGGTCGGCTTGATGGAAGCGATACGCCATGACCCCGAACCGAGGAGGGTTGCTCGCCCACACAAAATGGTTGACGGCTTGGCGGGAGGGCAAGACCGCACTTGGCCAGCAATCGAGTACTTCGGATCGTTTGGGCTCGGCCATCGTGTCGAGTTGAACCACATAGGCCAAGTATTCGGACGCCGCCCGCGGTGCCACCCGTCCCCTGGAAGCACAGAGGTGATGATGCACGTGGTGGGTCACCTCGTGGGCCACAGTGGAAATGAGGAGTTCATCTGACATCGGAAGATGGCCGAACGCCGGGGTCCTGTCTGCGACGGGCATCCGCCTGGTTTCCACGTAGACACAACTTGGTTTCCGAAGGTAATACCCGGACGTGGGCACATTGGTGTACGAACCGTTCTCCTGAACAATAAACTTCTCTTTATCCCCCCCTGCCATAAAGCGGATGTGGAGGGTCTCGGATATCGTGTATTCGCAGCTTGCAAGGGATTTCAGCGCCCTGTGGACGCCGGAGCATGCGACGCGCCTGTCTCCCACATCATCGGTGTCCACCAAGACCTGTTCTGTCCCGCAATCGGGTTGAACCGTTGTGGCAGCCAAGGTGCACAGCAACAGCAACATGGTCGACGACCAGAGGCGGCTCAACGTGTTCTCCGTTTCAGGAAATCTCCTGGACGTGGAAACAAGGCCAATAGAGGGGCTGGGCCCGAGTGCCAAATCCTCCCTCTACATGACGGTGACGGATTGTCCCCAATATGCAATCCCTCTATCGGATAAAAGGGATATCCGTTCGATGGCCCCAGGAGCTCCCCCGGTTTGGAGTTGCCCCGTATTACTGTCATGCGTTCTGCTCGAACGTGGCCGGCAGAACCCCCCGGTTTTGGCACTCGTTCTGCGGCCGCAAGCTGTGCTTTTGTGAAATGGCATTGATGACCGGCCTGGTCATTGCGAAAAGGTTCAGTCAACTTTCGCAACCCTGACCAGGGCGCCTAACAAAATCCCCTGTTTACGGGAACCATACCCAGGACACCGAAGGCCGCCTCGATCACGGGGCGGCCTTCGTTCTTATCCGACCCTGTGTCGATCTAAAGGCTTGACCTCTGTCCTGATTCTTCTTCGACCGAACCATAGCCAATAGCACCCGGACGAAACCCTGCGGCGAAATGGGGCATCGGTGGCCTCCCCATGTGCCTTTCTACGTGGTGTCGTGATACCAAACAGGAAAGAGCCGCCATATGGAAAAAGGGCCGCCCGGTGTCGGGCGGCCCTTCGGACTCTCTCGGACCCGGGAGGGTCAGTAGTTCTCCCCCAACAGTTCGAAGTGGTCCTTGGGGTGCACGCACGCCGGGCAGGTGTCGGGCGCGTCGCTGCCGTGGTGCAGGTAGCCGCAGTTGCGGCAGCGCCACACCACCTCCCCGTCCCGGTGGAACACCCGGCCGTTCTCGATGTTCGCCGCCAGGTCCCGGTAGCGCTTCTCGTGCTGCTTCTCGGCGATGCTGATGGCGTCGAACGCCTTGGCGACCAGTTCGAAGCCTTCTGCTCTGGCCACCTTGGCGAATCCCGGATACATCTCGGTGTGCTCGTAGTTCTCCCCGGCGGCGGCCGCCAGCAGGTTCTCCAGGGTGGTGCCGATCACGCCGGCCGGGAACATGGCGGACACCTGGACCTCGCCCCCCTGCAGGAACTTGAAGAAGCGCTTGGCGTGCTCCTTCTCCTGGTCGGCGGTCTCCTCGAAGATCGCCTGGATCTGCACGTACCCCTCCTTCTTCGCCTGGCCGGCGAAGTAGGTGTAGCGGTTGCGTGCCTGGGACTCCCCGGCGAACGCGGTGAGCAGGTTCTTCTCGGTCTGGGATCCCTTCATTTCTGCCATGTCGAGCTCCTTTTGAAGTTGGCTCAGGTGAGGCCCGTGGTCTCCTCCCTCCCGAGCATGAGGTTCAGGTTCTGTACCGCCGCCCCCGAGGCACCCTTGCCCAGGTTGTCGAAGCGCGCGCACACCAGGATCTGCTCGGCGTGGCCGAATACGAACAGGTCGAGGCCGTTGCTGCCGTTGCGCGCGGTGGGCGAGAGGAACCCGTCGTCGGGGAACCGGTCCGACGCGTAGGGGGCCACCGTAACGAACGGCTGCCCTGCGAAATGGCCGGCCAGCAGTTCTGCCACTTCGCCGGGGGTGACCCGTGCCGGGAGCAGGCGGGTGTGCAGGGGTACGGAGACCACCATGCCGGCGTAGAAATCCCCCACGCACGGCTCGAACAGGGGCGGGTATGCCAAACCGGCGTGGCGCTGCATTTCCGGCAGGTGCTTGTGGCGCAGGCCCAGGGCGTAGGGGCGGCAGGCCAGGGGACCGTCGGCGTCCCGGTCGTGGGCTTCGTAACTCTCGATCATCTGCCGGCCGCCGCCGCTGTAGCCGGTCAACGAGGTGACGCTGAACGGGTAGTCCGTGGGCACCACGCCGGCGGCTACCAGAGGCGCTGCCGCGCACAGGAAGCCGGTGGCGTGGCAGCCGGGGTTGGCCACCCGGCGGGCGCCGCGCACGGCCTCGCGCTGCCCCGGGCTCAGTTCGGGCAGGCCGAACACCCAGCCGTCGGCGACGCGGTGGGCGGTGCTGGCGTCGATGACCCGCACCGCGGGGTTCTCGATCAGGGCCACCGCCTCCCGCGCGGCGGGGTCGGGCAGACACAGGATCACCAGATCAGCGCGGTTGAGGTACTCCCGCTTGACCGCCTGATCCTTGCGCTGGTCGGGGGGGATCTGCAGCACTTCGAGGTCGGCGCGCCCGGCCAGGCGCTGGTGGATCTGCAAGCCGGTGGTGCCCTGTTGGCCGTCGATGAAGATGGTGTGCATAGGCGGAGCTTCTCTGTCGTGTGGGGGGCGTGTCTGTCCGGCCGGTGGTCCCGGATCGCGCCGTATGCTGGTGGGTGGCGACGTGAGGGCCGAAATCTACCACTGACCCGCTGGATGCACCACCCGCCCGGTACGGATAGCTAGTACCGGGTGCCACGGACCCTGCTGCCGTGATACCGTCTGCGAAATTTGGCCGGTGCCCCCGTTTCCCCACGAGGCTGCGATGCACACCACCGATATCCGGGTCATCTACGGGGACTGCGATCCCATGGGTGTGGTCTACTACGCCAACTATCTGCGCTACTTCGAGACCGGGCGGGGGGAGTTGATGCGCGCCCTGGGGCACACCTACCGGCAGGTGGAGGACGGGGGGTTGCTGCTGCCGGTGACCGAGGCGAGCTGCAGTTACCGCAAACCGGCCCGCTACGACGACCTGGTGCGGTTGGAAACCCGGGTCACCCGCGCCCGCGGCGCACGGGTGTGTTTCGCCTACACCCTGCGACGGCAACCCGACGAGATCCTGGTGACCGGAGCCACCGAGCACGCCGTGGTCAGCGCCACCGGCAGACCCACCCGGCTGCCGGAGGGGTTGCGGGCCCTACTGGCAACAGCGGAGAGCTGAACGGGCGTCTCTCCAGTCCCCGGTCGCGCGGGTCGATGCAGGGGTGCAGTGGGGGCTGGCGACCGCAAGGCCGGCGCCATCCCCCAGCGGCGCTCGGTACGGGCTAGGAGGTTGGTACACATGGTCGAGGAACGGGATCTGGAGATCAGCCCCAGCGTGTACCAGTGGACCGGGCGCACCCTGTCCGTGCTGGAGCGGTTGCTCAAGGTCAACATCAAACTCCACCACGAACAGGGACAGATCGAGGCCGGCGATATCTTCCTGTTCAACCACTTCGCCCGTTTCGAGACCTTCATCCCCCAGTACCTGATCCACCGGCACACCGGAGCCCTGTGCCGTTCGGTGGCCGCGGCCGAGTTCTTCCACGAGGGCGATCCGTTCTCCCGCTACCTGCTCAGCCTGGGGGCGGTGCCCAACGACTATCCGCGCCTGCTGCCGTTCCTGGCCGAGGAAGTCCTCCGGGGGCGCAAGGTGGTGGTGTTCCCCGAAGGGGGCATGGTCAAGGATCGGCGGGTCCTGGACCGGGCGGGCCACTACAGCATCTACTCCCGCACCTCCATGGAGAGGCGCAAGCACCACACCGGCGCCGCGGTGATCGCCCTGGCGGTGGCCGCGGTGAAGCGGGCGGTGCTGGATGCCGAGGGCCGCGGCGATGCCAACCTGCTGGAGGCGTGGACCCGGCGCCTGGGCCTCGACGACGTCGTGGCTCTGCTCGCGGTGGCCCATCGCATCACCACCATCGTACCCGCCAATATCACGTTCTACCCCATCCGGGCTTCCGAGAACCTGCTCAAACGCGGCGCCGAGCTGTTCCTGCGGGGCACCGACCCGCGGCTCAGCGAGGAACTGCTGATCGAGGGCAATATCCTCTTGTCCCACACCGACATGGATATTCGGTTGGGGGAGCCGGTGCGGCCGGTGGATTACCTGGCTCGATGGGAGCGGCACCTTCTGGGGCGGGCCGTGCGCCGCCTGGCCAGCGTCGAGGACGCGGTGGGGGAGGTTCCCGGCGAGGATTGGGCGGGGCGCTGGTGGGATCGGCGCGCGCGGCGGGCGACCCTGCGCATCCGCGACGCGTACATGATCGGCATGTACTCCGGGGTCACCGTGAACCTGAGCCACCTGGCGGCCCTCACCGTCTATCGGTTGCTGGAAGCCGGTGAAACCGGGGTGGCCGTCGAGCGCTTCCACCGCCTGCTGTACCTGGCGGTCAAGGAGCTGCAGGGTGCCGAAGGGGTGAAGCTGCACCGCAGCCTGCGCAATCCGGAGACCTATGGCGGTCTGCTCGAGGGAGACTGCGCCGGGCTGTGCGAGTGGTTGTCGATCGCCGCCCAGGCCGAGTTGTTGCGGCGAGAGGGGGAGCTCTATCTGTTTCTCCCGGCCCTGCGGCGGGAACAGGAGTTCGACGAGATCCGCATCGAGAACCCCGTGGCGGTCTACGCCAACGAAGCCGCGCCGATTGCCGCCACGGGGGCGGCGGTAACGGAGGCCCTGGGGCGGGAGGTGGATTTCGCAGATGCCGACCTGGCCCGCCTGCGCTTCGACGACGAACTGCGCAGCCTGACCTGGGATCGCGCGCGCTACGACCGGGAAGAGCACCAGGAGGTGAACCGGGATGAACCCGCCACGGCGCCGCCGGAACCGTTTCTGTGGCTGCCCCCCGGGGCCGCCCCCGGGGGGGTCGGGGTGCTTCTTGTGCACGGCTTCACCGCTGGCCCGGCGGAGATGGCCCCCCTGGGGGAAGCCCTGGGGGATGCCGGCTACCCGGTGCTGGGGGTGCGGCTGAAGGGCCACGCGACCTCCCCCTGGGATCTGCTGGAACGCGACTGGCAGTCCTGGCTCGCGTCGGTGCGGCGGGGCTACCGTATCCTGCGGTTGCTGGTACCTCGGGTGGTGGTGGTGGGGTTCTCCGGCGGCGGCGATCTCTCCCTGTTGCTCGCCGCGGAGCACCCCGAGGGGTTGGCTGGAGTGGTGGCGGTGGCGGCCCCGCTGAAGCTTCGGGATCGCGCCTTGAGCCTGGTGCCCCTGGTGCATGGCGCCAACTGGGTTCTGGACGCGGTGGGCGCCGGCAAGGGCCTCAAACTGTTCCATGTCTCCGTGCCGGAAAACCCCCACATCAACTATCGCCGCATGCCGATCCGCGCCCTCTACGAGCTGGGTCAGTTGATGGCCGAGGTAAAGAAGCGGGTGGTCGAGGTCACCTGCCCGGCGCTGGTGATCCAAGGAGACGAAGACCCCACCGTGGTGCCCGACAGCGCCGAGGGGCTCTATGCTCGCCTCGGCAGCGAGGTCAAGGACCTGATGTGGGTGCACTCCGACCGCCACGGCCTGGTGTACCGGGACGTGGGAGGCACCCATGCTGCGGTGCTGCGGTTTCTGGTGGCGCAGGCCCATCCCGTGGACTGAGTTGTCCGTGAGTCTGGGTCATGCCCCCGGGGGCGCATGGGCTGCTCGGAGGGGTTGCACGGGGCGCGTTGCCCCGGTCAGACGTCGAACAGCACCCGCAGCCGCCAGCTGCCATCGGGGTTCGCAGCAAACTGCAGGTCGTGGTAGGTGGCGGCCTTGATCTCGGTGTCCAGGGCCTGCCCGGCGGGCCGTCGTCTGCTGCGGATGCGCAGCCGCACCCGGGTGTCCGCCAGTTCGAGTACTTGCGGACAGGCGAGCCAGCGCTGCTGCACGTTGACCCGGTAGAGCAGTTCGTTGAGGGTTGACACCAGGGCCTCCTGCCGATCCAATCCCTCGACGGTGAGATCTTCCGGCGGACCGGGGTGGGGATCGCCGGGGCCGAGTTGGGCCAGCAGACCTTCCATCACTGCAGCCAGTGCCGCCGCGGGGGTGTCACCGCGCCCCTCCACGGCCAGGTCTGCCGGGTGGTCCAGAAGTCGCCAAGGTGCCATGGGCCGACAGCGTAACGGGTCTGCACGGGAGGAGCCAGGGCTGGTACACTGCGGCCGTCTCGCTTTGCCGCAACGAGAGATTCCGCCCGGCCGCATTACCACCCCTGTTGCGCGGGGCGGAGCAGGAGGATGCCCAGAGGTGAACAACCTGGATCGTGCGGCCGCGGCGATCCGCCGGGCGCCCCGGGTGGCGGTTCTCACCGGGGCGGGGATCAGTGTGGCGAGTGGTATCCCTGATTTTCGCAGCGCCGCGGGGCTGTGGAGTCGCTACGACCCCCTGGAATACGCCACCCTGCGGGCGTTCCGGCGCGACCCGCGCAAGGTGTGGCGCATGCTCGCCGAGATGCTCGAGGTGCTCGAAGCCGCCCGCCCCAACGCCGCCCATCGGGCCCTGGTCCACCTGGAAACGGCCGGGGTGGTGCAGGGGATCGTCACCCAGAACATCGACGGGTTGCACCAGCAGGCTGGCAGCGCCACGGTTCTTGAGTTTCACGGCGGTTGCCGCAGTCTGAGCTGCCTGGGCTGCGGGCGCCGCTATACACGGGGTGAGGCACGAGCCCTGGGGCTGCCCCCCCCGTGCGGGTGCGGTGCCCTGCTCAAACCCGATATCGTGTTCTTCGGCGAGATGATTCCCGACGGCCTGTTCGACGCCAGCCGGCGGCTGACGGCTCGATGCGCCGTGCTGCTGGTGGTGGGAACCTCCGCCGAGGTGGCGCCGGCCAACCAGTTACCGTGGATCGCCAAGCAGCACGGCGCCACGGTGGTGGAGCTCAACGTGGAAGAGACCCAGCTCACCGGCACGGTCACCGACATCTTCGTGCAGGGGCCGGCGGAGGCCACGGTGCACGCATTGGCGGCGGCGGTGTCGGGGGAATGAGGGTCTGAACGTCCGAAGGGGGATCGTCTGCGATCTTCCGGCCGGTGATTTTCCACCTTCCGAGTTTTGGACAGGGATCTCGAATGAGCGACGCGACCTACCGCAAACTGGCCAAGCATCTGGACGAGCTTCCCGGGAGTTTTCCAGCCACCGACAGCGGGGTTGAGCTGCGTATCTTGCGGCGCCTGTTCACTCCCGAGCAGGCAGAACTGGCGGTCCACCTGACGCTGATCCCCGAGGCGGCACCGGTGGTGGCCCGGAGGGCCGGCATCTCCACCGGCGCGGCGTTGGAGCGCCTCACGGCGATGGCCCGGGAGGGACTGATCTACTCCCTGGAGAAGGAAGGCTCCAAACCCCGCTTCATGGCGGCCCAGTTCGTGGTGGGCATCTGGGAATACCACGTCAACAGTTTGGACGAAGAACTGGTCCGGGACGTCAACGAGTATCTGCCCCAGTTCTTCGACCCCGAGTTGTGGAGGCGCGCCCCCCAGCTGCGTACCGTGCCCGTGGGGCGCAGCCTCAAGATGGACCACCACGTGTTGGCCTACGAGCAGGCCGAGGCGATGGTGCGCGATCGTCGGCGCATCGTGGTGGCCCCGTGCATCTGTCGGCGGGAGCACAAGATGCAAGGGGCGGGCTGTGACCGGCCCGAGGAGGCGTGTCTGATCTTTGACGGCTCCGCCGACTACTACCTGCGCAACGGACTGGGTCGCGAGATCGGCGCCGACGAGGCCCGGGAGATCCTGGAGCAGGCCGACCGGGCCGGTTTGGTGCTGCAACCCAGCAACTCCCAGAAAGCCGCCAACATCTGTTGCTGCTGCGGGTGCTGCTGCCAGGTGTTGAAGAACGTGGCGCGCCAGCCCCGCCCGGCCGAGTACGTGTCCTCGGCGTTCCGGGTCACCCTGGACGCCGACGCCTGCGTGGCGTGCGGGGTTTGTCCGCAGCGCTGTCCCATGGGGGCCCTGACCCTGGCAGAGGGCGCCGACGCGGTGGCGCTGGCGGCGGAGCGGTGCATCGGCTGCGGGCTGTGTGTGTCCACCTGCCCGGTGCAGGCGCTGGCCCTGGAGCGCAAGCCGGAGGGTGAGCAACCAGAAGTTCCGGCGACTCTCGTCGAGTCGGTGCTGCAGATGGCCCGGGCTCGGGGCAAGCTGGGCCCCTTGGCACTCGCGGCCACCGGGCTGCGCTCCAAGTTCGACCGGCTGCTGGCCGGGGAGCGGCGGCGCTAGCCTCCAACGCTGTTGTGCAGGGCCAACGCCAGCACCTCGCGAAAGCTGTGCTGAATCTGGGTGGTGCTCACGGTGATCACGGTGTTGGCGATGGTGCCGTAGCGGGTGGGGTCGCCGCTGTCGGCCACGTGGTGGGAAATCACGTCGGCCAACTCGGTCTCGGTGCCCATGCGCACGTGGTCTTCGTCCACGGCGATCATGTCGGCGATGGTGGGTCTGGTGCGGCGCTGGATGAAGTGCTGGGCCCCCAGGGTCGCCGCGCGCAGGGCGTGGCCGCCGTCCCAGCCCAGTACGGTGAGGCCGACCATGATGCCGGTGAACACGTCTCCGGCACCCAGGGTCGAGACCAGGCCGGTGACGTAATCGTCGCCGCACACGATGCGCCGGTCGGCGAAGTTCAGCCGCTGCTGTTCCGGGAGGGCGGCCTTTTTCCAGAATACCTTCGCCTTCTCGGCGGGGAGGCGTTCGGTGTAGCGCCCCCCCTTGCTGCCGCCGGTCACCACCACCTTGCCCCCTTCCAGACTCTCGTTGTGGCGGCCGCGGTTCAGGCGCCCGCACAACTGGCTGGCCGCCGTGTCGATGCCGCGCTTGGCGGCCGCGTTGTCCAACAGGGTGAGCTCCTCCTTGTTGCAAATCAGGTACTGGACGAACGGGACGATGGCGGTTTCGATGAAGTCCTTGCGATAGGAGAAGAAGCGCTCTTTCTCGGTGGTGTAGTACTGGGTCTCGATCAGCCGGTCCATGGTGTTGAGCAGGGTCAGCGTGGGGCACAGGTAACAGCGGGCACCACTGGCGTGTGCGGTCTTGAGGGCGCGCACCAGCAGGCGCACCTCTTCGTGGTTGGTCATGGAGTTGATCACGACATTGGTGGTCACGTAGTCGTCGTCGCGCCGTAGGCGATATTGCAGCTCGTCGTAGCGCTGGTTGATCCGCTCCCGGGGGATGACCTCCTCGTTGGTGCGGTTGGCGAGGATGATACGATCCAGGTTGCGCCCCGCGTCGTCCTCGACGGTGAATACGAAGGCGGTGCGCGGCGTCAGGCCCGCCACGTGCATCGCGGCCTCTGCGCCCAGGGATATGTCCAACTGGGCGTACAGCTCCCGGATCAGGGGGAAACGCGGGTTGCCGGTGTCGAAAAAGAACAGATGTTCGAAGCAGATCCCCTCCGCTGCCGCCACCAGCTCCGGGGATGCGTAGAGGGCCTTGATCTCCTCGATGATGTTCTTGTTGTTGCCCCCCAGGACGATGCGGGCCGGCTGCTCCACGGGCACGACGACGAGATCCCGTACCCCGCGGATGCGTTCGGGGAACTGACGCTTCATCTCTGCGGCGATGGTCTTCCGATCGGCGGTGAGGCTCAGGTGTTTTCCCTCGGGGTGCTTGCCCCCGAACTCCAACGCACAGTACTCGCGGTCCTGCAAGTCTTGCCGTTCCCCGTTCGCCAGCGGATTGACGAAGAGCGGCTCCTCCAGGCCGTCGACGTGAAGCTGGAAGACCGTGCCGAGGGGCAGCAAGATGCGTGACCCCACCACGAACACGTCACCCCCGGTGGCCCTGCGGATCTCTTCCAAGGTGACCGGGATGATGAAATCGAACACCGGGGCGCCGCCCAGGAACACGAACCGTTGTCGGCAATCGGTGGCCATCGTACTCCTCCTGTTCCGCTGTTGGTTTGCCGCGCCCCCTATCGTTTCCTGGGGGGCTGGGCTTGAGTCGCGGGGGCGTCTGCACCGGGTACGGCGGTCGCCACGACCCCGTGTTGGCAGGGCCGGGCGGGGCGCCAACGGCCGCGTTGACCCCTCGGATTGAATCGCTTAGAGTACGGCCAAACGCGGTTCGAAACCAGGGAGACGGGCATGGCAGAAGGCGATGGCGGCGCAGCTGGCGGCGGCAATCCGGTGCTGCGTTTCTTCGGGCTGCATACTGCGCAGCAGGCGTCCGACACGGCACTGTGGGTGGCCCCCTATTGCGGCTTGTTCCTGTGCGGGCTGATTCTCCTTTCGGTACTGGTGCAGCGCTTCATGCCCCTGCCTCTGTGGGTTCACCTGCTGGCGATCGGTCTGGCGGGGGGCAACTGCTTTTTCTTTCTAGCGCGTATCCGCCAATCGATGCTGGGCGACGACGAGGCGGACACGGACGGCGGTCCCGGTCTGCCGTCAGACGAAGGGTAGTCGGACCATGGACGTGCGTGAAGAACTGAGCATCCTGATTCGCTCGCGGCAGCCGCTGATCTCCCTGGTCACCGGCGAGGAGGAGCGCGCTGGCGACCTGCTCCGCGCCCTCGCTGAAGAACTCAACCACCGGGAACTGTTCTTCTGGAACACCGTGTCGGGATTCCGGCGCAACGGGAAAGGGGGAAACCCCTTGGAAGAGGGGCGCATGGACCCCCTCACCGCCCTGCAACGGATCGAGGGCTACAAAGAAGACGCCCTGTTCGTGCTGGAGGACTTCCACCCCTACTTCGAGGAACCGGTGGTCGTCCGTCAGTTGCGCAACCTGCTCTACACCCTGCGCTCCAGCCGCAAGACCGTGGTGTTGCTGTCGCCGCTAGGCAAACTCCCCCCCGAACTGCGTGACGACGTGCCCCAGGTGTTCCTGCCCCTGCCGGGTTACGCCAACCTCAAGGAGTTGCTGGACAGCGTTTGCGAGGGGCGGGATGTGAAGTCGAACCTCAACCGCGAGGCCGAGGAAAAGCTGGTGAAGTCCGCCCTGGGACTCTCCGAGAGCCAGGCCCGGGGGGTGTTCGTCCAGTCGATTCTCAAGCACAAGGTCTTGGACCAGTCCGCACTGCAGTTGGTGCTTTCCGAGAAGCAGAAGATCATCAAGAAAGAGGAGATTTTAGAGTTCTTTCCGTCCCGGGAGAAGATCTCGGACATCGGTGGCCTGGACAACCTGAAAGACTGGTTGAAAAAGCGCGACAAGGCGTTCAGTCGCCGGGCCAAGGACTATGGCCTGCCCAACCCCAAAGGCATCCTGATCATCGGTGTGCAGGGTACCGGCAAGAGCCTCACCGCCAAAGCGACCTCGGCCTTGTGGCGGTTGCCCCTGCTGCGCATGGACCTGGGCAAGGTGTTCGGGAGCCTCGTGGGCGAGTCCGAGGAGCGCATGCGCAAGGCCCTGCTGCTGGCCGAGACCATCAGCCCCTGTATCCTCTGGATCGACGAGATCGACAAGGCGTTTGCCAGCGTAACCAGTGCCGGCGATTCGGGCACCTCGGCCCGGGTGTTCGGCACCTTCCTCACCTGGCTGCAGGAGAAGGAGAGTCCGGTGTTCGTCATCGCCACCGGCAATGACATCAGCAACCTTCCTCCGGAACTGATGCGCAAGGGGCGCTTCGACGAGATATTTTTCGTCGACCTGCCCACCTACGACGAGCGCATGGAGATCTTCCGGGTCCATCTTTCCCGGGTTCGCCCGGTGATCCGCGACTACGACATCGCCCTGCTGGCCGGCGAGACCGAGGGGTACAGCGGCGCGGAGATCGAACAGGCGATCATCAACGCCATGTACAACGCCTTCGACGATGAGGAGCGGGAGTTCACCACGGCAGATGTCGTGCAGGGGGCGCGGGAGGTGGTACCGATCATCAAACTCATGCATGAACGCATCGAGAAACTCCGCGCCTGGGCTGAAGAGCGCACGCGGAAGGCGAATAGAATCCAACGATAGGGGTCGGACATGTCCCATTTTTCAAAAGTGAAGACCAAGATTGTAGACCTTCTGCACTTGAAGCGCGCCTTGGCCGAGATGGAACTGGAGGTGGAGGAGGGGGCGGTGAAGATCCGCGGCTACCTGGGGCGCAAGATGAAGGTGGATCTCAAGATTCGCACCCCCGAAGGGTACGACATCGGATTTGTGAAGGCCGGGGATACCTACGAGGTGGTGGCCGACTGGGAGATGGTCAAGTCCTACACCCAGGAGTCCTTCCTGCACGCGGTCACCCGCCGCTACGCCACCAGCGTGGTGAAGGAGCAGCTCCAGGCCCAAGATTACGAAGTGGTTCAGGAAAGCAAACAGGGGGAAACCCTGAGCCTGACCCTGAGGAGGATGTGAGGTGGAGGAAATCAAGGTCACGATCGACGCGGAGGGGAACGTCAAGGTGACGGTGTTCGGGGTCAAAGGGGGCAAGTGCTTGGAGCTCACGAAGGAGCTGGAACAGTTGCTGGGGGGCACGGTGGAGCGCGAGTTCACCTCCGAGTACTACACCCAGGCGGAAGCGGTGGGCCAGAAACTGAACATAAAGGACCGATCCTGAAGTGGTCGGCTCTGGCGGCAGTCATCCGCCTCCCGGGGAGCCCCTGGAGGAACTCCTAGGGCGTGGCGCCCCCGTGGTTCCGATCTACCTCTCCCACCTCCCGGCTTCGTCAGAGCGCTACCGTGTCGCCGTGCTGCTCGGGGTGTTGGCCCTGGGGCCGGAGGTGGTGGACGTGGTGCGGGAGCGCATCCGCCGCCGGGACTCACCCGAGAAGACGGCCCTGTTGCGGGGGCTGGGGGAGATCGGCCATCCCGATGCCGAGGGACATTTCGCCCGGGTCGTGCGGGAGCGGGTGTCGGTGGGGGCGGCCGTCGATGGCCTGCGATGCCTGGGTAACATCCAGGGCCCGCGCTCCCTGCCCCTGATCGTCGAGTCCCTGGAGGAACCCTCCCTGCTGGAAGCCGCGTGCTCGGCCCTGGGGCAGTTCGGCAGCGCGGAGGCCCTGTCGGCTTTGGAACAGCACAGCACCGAGCTGCCGGCGTTCCAAGCCCTGGCCAGGGCGGGTGCCAAGACCCAGCGCACGGCGTTCGTTGCCGGCCTCGCGGGGGAACCCCCGTGGGCTGCGGCGGCGGCCGAGGGGATCGGCAGGTTGGGGGACGCGGATCTGGCGGAGTTGTTGCTGCCGCACCTGGAGGCCAAAGACGCCCGGCTTCGACGGGCGGCGTTCGAGGCCTACGCGCAGCTCGGTGCCCCGGGTGGCAGCGATGTACTGCTGGGACAGGCCCGAAGAGCTCCCGAACCCTGGATGATCCCGGTCCTGGGCGAGCTCGGCGGGGACGAGGTGCACCGCTACCTCGCCGGGCGCTTTTCCGGTCAGCCTGGGCGCGGCTTGCTGCGCCGCCTGTTCTCACGGGGTGGAGGCGTGAGTGAGGGGGAACGCCGGGCGCTTGCGAAGGCGCTGCGCAACGCCACCGATGCCGCAGTGCTGGAAATCGTCGGGACGTTGTTGACGGAAGAGGTCGACCCGGTGGTCACCCGCCACCTGCTGGCGGTGCGCGGCCTGTCTGCCATCGCCCGGCAGCGGGACCGGATGCTGGATGTGTTCCGCAACGGGCAACCCATCCTCGCCCACCTCGCGGGTCTCGCCCTGCTGCAGAATCCCTCTCAGAGGTTCCTGGTCGAGGTGTTGAAGTTCCTGGCCCTGCCGGGATTCCGACAGCTGGACAACGCCCCGATCGGGGCGGACCCGGAACATCTGCTACTGGCCTACGGCAGCGACCACAACCCTGCGCTCATGGTCGCCGGGTATCTGGACTCCGGACTACTGGATCTGGGCCATCTCGTCGAGGCCCTCCGGGTGCGGGTTGCCGGTTGGTCGTTTGCCGATGCTACCGATCCGGTCGCCCGCTTCTCGCGGCCGGAAGAGCGCGAACTGGGACAGTTCCTGGGATGCCAGGCCGCCGCGCAGCCCGGGCAGAAAGAGGCCTTGGCCCGGTTGTGGGATCTGCTGTCCCAACTGGATGCCCAGGGAGATAACGTGCTGGATCTGTTTCTCTCCTACGTTGGCGACCACCGGGGAGGGGCCCAACGCGCCCTGTTCCAGGGGTTCAGTTCAACGGTGGCCAAGTTCATCGAGGGCAAGGACGACCGGGATCTGCCGGAGTTGGACGCCATCGCCGCGGGGCTGCCGGCGGAGGGACCCCTGGTGGGCCCGCTGCGCGAGGTATTCCACCGGGCGCGGATTTCGCTTCGGATCGAGTGTCGGGATTTCGCCCTGGTGACGGAGGTTGCCGGGCGCGGTGATGTGGTGCTGATCGAGCAACTTGGACCGGGTACCGGCACGACCCGCAGCAGGGGAAGACCATGATCAACCTGACCATCGACATGGGCAATTACAACACCATCATCACCTTCGCCGGGGAACAGCAGGGGCTGGACCAGGTGCTTCCGGGTGTCGCGGCAAAACTGGGTGATCTGCCCGGTGCCCTGTTCGTGCCGTCCCTGGTGCATATCGGCGAGGACCGCATACGCATCGGTGAGGAGGTGCTCAGCGCCGGGTTGTACGAGGACGAGGGCTGCTTCCGGGACCTGAAGGACCACGTGCTCCACCACGCCCCGGTGGCGCGCAACGTGCGCGGTCTGCGGGTGACCCACAAGAAGGCGGCGGCGGATTTCCTCTCGGAGCTCACCGCGCGACTCCACGCCGGCTTGGGGCAGGCCATGAACGTGGTGTTCCTGTTCCCCAACCTGGACGGTGAACTGTTCCGGGAACACCTGCGCTACGTGGACTTGGCGGGGGCGCGTTCGGTGACCCTGGTGGACGAGGACACCGCTGTCGCACTGGGCTACGGGGTGAATCTGTTTGTCGACGACCTGTTGCTGGTGTTCGACTTCGGGTTCTCCGCGGTGCGTGCCAGGCTCCTGCAGTTTCAATGGCTGGGGCGGGAGTCCTACCGGCCGCCGATCGTGCGCGCTTCGATGGCCCTGCCGGTGGGAACTGCGGATCTGAAGCTGAAGATCCTGCGGGAACTCCATTCCCACGACGACACGGACACCTCCATGCCGGCGTTCTACTGGAAGAAATTCTCGCTGCACAGTCGTGACGCCGACACCTGGAGCCACGTCCGGTTCCAAGAACTGCTGGCCAAGGAGAACCTGGCGGCACAGGTGCAGGCCGCCCTGGACGGTGCCATGGAGGAGGCGCGGCTCGGTGGCCTGAGAGCCAGCGACGTGAAGAAGGTGTTGTTGCTGGGCGGCGGCACCCGTATCCCCCTGGTGCGGCGCACCCTGGAGGAGAACTTCGGCGACCGGGTGCTGGGCGATCTGCCCGAACTGGCCCCGGGCCGCGGCGGGGTGCAGTTTCTCACCGAGAGCCCGGTCGACGACATGGTCAACGATGCCTACACCCTGCAGATGCGCGACCCGATCACCGGCGAGTACCACTACCCGGTGCTGGTGGAAAAGTTCACCCGCTTCCCCACCGCCAACCCCACCTCCCGGTTCGTCGTCAACACCTTCTACGATGGCCAATACGAGCTGCAACTCAACGTGTTCCGCACCCAGCGCGACGGAGAACACCCCGGCGGGCGGGAGATCCTGTTCGGCGACGACGGCAAGATCAGCTTCGTCGGCGCCGGCGCGGGCGACGCCCACGAGCCGGCGATGGCCAGCCCCCTGGTGATCCCCGTCAACCCACCCGGGCGGCTCGGCGAACGCCGCTTCCTGCTGGAGTTCAAGGTGGACAGCCAGAAACGGCTGCTGCTCACGGTAAAGGATCTTCGAGAGGAGAAGGTGTTGTGGGAGGACAAACCGATCATCGACCTGCGCTGACCAGCGCCCCGGACTCCCCTGCGGAGAAATTGGCTGCGCGTCGGCGCCTGGCCATGATCCGGCTGGCGGTGGGGGGGCCCACCTTCATGATCCTGCTGTTCGGCTTGGTGATCGCCTACCGGGTGGCGGGCCGCCCCTTGGGCGACAGGGTGTTCTGGGCGGTGTTGGGAGCCCTGGTGGTGGGGTTCGCCGTCTACGCAGTGACGGCGCTGGCTTCCCTGCGGCCGCGGCGGCGTGCCAGGGGCGAGTGAACGGCCCGAGCCACCGGGGCCGGCGCCGTACACCGGGTGCGACTCCCGCTCTGGGCCCACGCTGTGGCCGACGACGGACGGCCCAGGTCCCAACGCCAACGGTACCGGGGAAAGATGGGTTGTGTGGGGGGGGACCCGGGAAACGAAACGGGGGCGGGGCCATTCGGCCCCGCCCCCGTGTGGGTGTTAGCAGGCGCAGCCGCCGGAGCTGCAGTCGCTGGGCCCGCAGCCGCCGGTCTGGCTCTGGGCCTGGATCTGAAAACCCTTGCGCATGGGCCCGGTGAGAAAATCGACGGTCAGGCCACCGGCCTCCTCCAGCAAGCTCTGCTGGATCACCAGTTGAAAACCGTCTTCGGTCTGGATGGTGTCATCGTCTTTTGGCTCGTCCAGAGCCAGGCCCCAAGAGGGCCCGCCTCAGCCGCTGCCGGCTATGTACACGCGCACCGACGGGTCCGCGTCCTGCTCCTTGAGGGCCTCGAGAAGTTTTTCCCGGGCCAGATCCGTGAGTTGGATCATGGGTCGTCTCCTTGGGGGGGTGAGTGGAACTTCCAATTGGATGAACGCCGCGGCGAAAGGTTACAGGCGCGACAGCGAGACCCGTCCGCGGAGACCGATGCGTTCGTAGCGCATCTCCACCGGGCCCACGGTGCTTTGCATCTCACGCACCGCGAGGCCGATGCGCACGGTCACACCGGGGTTCACCGCTTCGCTCACCACCAGAGCCTCCAGCGGTTCGGGGGGGACCAGGGTGGCCGCGGCCTGCTGCCAGCGATCCCCTTCCTCGGCCAGCAGGGGATCGCGGGGCCCTGTGGGGTTCCCGGAGTCCGGGGTCAGTGCCTCGGCCCACTCGGTGTAGGTTGCCTGGAACGGCTCCACCAGGCTGGGGTGTGCCACCAGCAGTTCGGTGGCGATACCGTTGCGGTCGCCGAGCACGCCCACCGACACCGAGCCCAGGCAGGCGACCTGGCCGCCCTTGAGGCTGGTCCGCCGCGGAGCCACCAGCCGATCCAGGGCCAGCAGGTTGCTCTTCAGACTGTAGCGCCGTACCTGCACGGTATGGGCTACCACACCCGCGCGCTCGAAGAACGCCGCCGAGAGGATGCCCCCCACCCGCAGAGGGGCCTGTCGCTGCTGGATCACGCCGTCGCGCACGAACAGCGAGCCCATCACCTCGAGGGAGGAACGGATGACGCTGCCACGCACCTCCATGTCGCCGAGCACCCGCAGGGGGAACGTTAGTTCCAGGTCGCCATCTACGATCACCGACCCGGGAAACACCCGGTCGCTCCACTCGCGCAGTTCCTGGGGGTCGCGCACATGCAGCAAGGGAAACACGCGAGCCCCGGGTCGCGCGCCGGCGTCCTGGCGCAGGTGGCCGCCGGCGGTGGCCACCACCTGGCGACCGTCGGGGGACAGGGTGAGACCGCCGCCCAGGTGCACAGGGTCTACCCCCGGGCGCGCCGGCAGCGCCTCGCCGGTCACGGACACTCCGGGTGTGCCGGCGTCCGGGGGGGTGCGTTGCCCCGCCACCGCGCCGGTCTCGACCTCGCCCAGCACCTGTTCCGGGTACTGCTCGTCCTTGGGTACCGCCGCCAGGAAGCCCTCGGGGTCGCTGGGCAGTCCCCGCAGCCACTGCACCCGGGCGGGGCCGCCGTCGGTCACCGGGCGGCCGCGGGCGATGCACTCCGGTTCATTGTGGGAACGGCGCAGCAGGGCCATCCGCACCGCCTGGGGGTTCACCAGGTGGCCGGGGATACCGTAGGCCGTCAGCAGTCGGGTGACGTCGTCCTCTTGAAGCCGCTGGCCCCGGGGCTTCGCTGGGTACAGCACCAGGTACGCCTCCAGCCGGTCGCGGGAGAAGCGGATCTTCGCCTGTTCGTCCAGCGCTGCTTCGGGGCGTCGCCAGGCGATGGGGAACGGCCTCCCGTGACCGTATAGGCGGGCTTCACGCACCGCGCTCCAGTCCACCGTAACCCCCGGGAGCTGCTGACCCACGAACGCCACGACGGCAGACAG
>JARGFW010000013.1:37195-49548 GCA_029211085.1 Deferrisomatales bacterium
AGCACCTTGCGCGCTGCCGTGAGCACCTTGTCCCGCTCGAACGGTTTCAGAACGTAGTTGCGCGCGCCGAGGCGGAACGCCTCCATCACCTTGGCTTCGAGACCCACCGCCGACACCATCAACACCTTGGCCGCGGGGTCGATCGCGGACAGCCGCTGCAGCGCGGCGATGCCGTCCATGCCGGGCATGACCACGTCCATGGTGACCAGGTCGGGAAGGTGCTCTTCGTAGAGTCGCAGGGCCTCCTCGCCACTGGCGGCCGTGACCACGTCGAACCCCTCCCCGGTGAAGATGTCTTCGAGCACCTTGACCATGAACTCGGTGTCGTCCACCACCAGCACGGTTTCGGCATAGGGACGGCTGTTCACAGCGGACTCCTGCGCACCAGGCTGTCGCGGCGCCAGTGGGCGTCGTCACGGTCGGGGTGGTCCAGGTTGTAGTGCAACCCACGGCTCTCTTTGCGATTGGTCGCGCAGCGTATGATGAGATCGGCCATCAGGGCCAGATTCCTGAGTTCCAACAGATTCGGGGAGACCCGGAAGTCGCGGTAGTAGGCGACGATCTCCTCCTGCAGCAGGTCCATGCGTTTGCGGGCCCGGCACAGTCGCTTGTCTGTGCGCACGATGCCCACGTAGTTCCACATGAAGCGCCGGATCTCGTCCCAGTTCTGGGTCACCACCACCTCGTCCTCGCTGTCGGTGGTGCCCGAGTCGTCCCAGGGGTCGGCCTCGGCCGGCACCGCTGCGGGGGCAAGGGACACCCACTGGTGGGCGTCGAGGGCCGCAGCTTCGGCGTACACCAGGGCCTCCAACAGGCTGTTGCTGGCCAGTCGGTTGGCTCCGTGGAGGCCGGTGCAGGCCACCTCTCCCACCGCGTACAGGCCGTCGACGGTGCTGCGCCCGCGCGAGTCCACCCGCACCCCTCCACACAGGTAGTGGGCGGCAGGGACCACCGGGATGGGGTCCCGGGTGATATCGATGCCGAACTCCAGGCAACGGGCGTGGATCGCAGGAAACCGCTCGCGCACGAAAGCCGGCGGCTGGTGGGTGATGTCGAGCAGCACGTGGTCGGCGCCGCTGCGCTTCATCTCGGCGTCGATGGCCCGGGCCACGATGTCCCGCGGGGCCAGGCAACCCAACGGATGGTAGCGCTCCATGAACGGTTCCCCATCCTGCAGGCGCAACACCGCCCCTTCCCCCCGCACCGCCTCGCTGATGAGGAAATTCTTGGCGAACGGGTGGTACAGGCAGGTGGGGTGAAACTGCATGAACTCCAGATTCGCCACCTCTGCGCCGGCTCGGTACGCCATCGCCACCCCGTCGCCGGAGGCGATATCGGGGTTGGACGTGTACAGGTACACCTTGCCGGCGCCGCCGGTGGCCAGGATCGTGGCCCGGGCGGTGTGGGGTTCCACCCCCCCATCCGGTCCCAGTACGTAGGCCCCGAAGCACACCCCGGGCCCGGTTTGGCGGCGGTGGATGAGCAGATCGACGGCGTGGTGGTTCTCGCGAAACTGGATGTTCGGGTGGTCTCGACAACACTGCACCAGCGCCCGCTCCACCTCCCGACCGGTCATGTCCCGGGCGTGCACGATGCGCCGGTGGCTGTGGCCGCCCTCCTGGCCCAGATCCCAGCCCCCGGCGATGGACGGCGTGAACTCCACGCCCCACCGGGCCAGGCGGTGAATCTGTTCTGGCCCCCGTTCCACCACGAACCGCACCGCGTCTTCGTGGCACAGGCCGTCGCCTGCGGTCAGGGTGTCCTGGATGTGGGAATCGAAGGAATCGTCGGGTGCCAGCACGCTGGCGATGCCGCCCTGGGCGTAATTGGTGTTGGACTCGCTGCGTTCCTTCTTGGTGACCACGGTCACCGAGCCGGACTGCGCCGCCTGCAGGGCGAAGGACAGACCGGCGATGCCGCTGCCCAGGACCAAATAGTCGCTGCTGGTCACGAAACGACCTCCCCGGGGCCTGGCGGCAGGGCCGAAAACGGAAGGGGGACAAAATGATAAGATTTCACAAAGTAATATATAGGGTTTTAGGGTGTCAAGCGCCCCCGTCGTTTGGTCTGATGAAAAAGCGTTTACCTGAACAGCCAGTTATTTCCACGAGTTGCGACGGCTGCATTGACACCCACAGGGGTCTGCAATAAGATAGCGCCCCTTTTCAATACGAGGAATTTGGGTCCGTTGCCAGGGACCGCGACGCCGCCCAAGAGGAGCCGATGGAAAAGCGGGACGAACCGATCATCAAGACTCTCATGAAGACCAATGAGGTGTTTCGCCGGGAACAGGAAACCCATCAGCGCTACGAGCGGCTCCTCGAGGAGTTCAACCGGCGGTCCCACCTGACCACCGACGAGGAACTGGAGCGAAAAAAGGTGCAGAAACTCAAACTTGCAGGCAAGGACCGGATGGCGCGGCTGATCTTCGAGTATCGCAGGGATCACCCCACTGCCGACGAGGGGACTCCTGATGCGCAGTGACCGGGTGACCCGGGGGCTGGAGCGGGCGCCGAGCCGCGCGCTGTTGGCCGGTACCGGCATGCCTCGCAACGAGGTGGGCAAGCCGATGATCGGGGTGGCCTCGAGTTTCACCGACCTGATCGCCGGCCACGTGGGCATGCGCGATCTCGAGCGGTATATCGAGAAGGGCGTGCACAGCGGGGGTGGCTATCCGTTCCTGTTCGGGATCCCCGGCATCTGCGACGGCATCGCCATGGGCCACAAGGGCATGCACTACAGCCTGCCCAGCCGCGAGCTGATCGCCGACTGTGTGGAGAGTGTGGCCGAGGCGCACGCCCTGGACGGTCTGGTTCTGCTCACCAACTGCGACAAGATCACCCCCGGCATGCTCATGGCCGCGGCGCGGCTCGACATCCCCTGCATCGTGGTCACCGCCGGGCCGATGCTCTCGGGCCGGTTGCGGGGCCGGCGCCTGAGCTTCGTGCGGGACACCTTCGAGGCCATGGCCCGCCACCAGAAAGGGGAGATCGACGCTCCCGAGTTGGAGGCCTGTGAGTCCGAGGCGTGCCCCGGTTGCGGTTCGTGCCAGGGGCTGTACACCGCCAACACCATGGCGTGCCTCACCGAGGCCCTGGGCATGAGCCTCACCGATTGCGGCACCACCCTGGCGGTGATGGCCAAGAAGCGCCACATCGCCTACGCGAGCGGCGAGCGCATCGTGGATCTGGTGCGGGAGGGCGTCACCCCTCGACAGATCCTCACACCGGGTGCGTTCGACAACGCAATCCGTCTCGATCTGGCCCTGGGGGGCAGTTCCAATACCCTGCTGCACCTGTGCGCCATCGCCCGGGAGACCGGCTACGAGCTGGCTCCGGAGCGCTTCGACGTTCTCAGTCGGGAGACCCCCCAGCTGTGCTCCCTGCGCCCGGCGGGGGAGGATTTCATGGAGGATCTCGACGCCGCCGGCGGGGTCAAGGCGGTACTGGCGCGGCTGGCCGACTCCCTGGCCGAGGGCCCTTCGGTGAACGGCCAGAGCGTGGCCGCCACCGCCCGGACCGTGCAGTGGGTGGATGACGCAGTGATCCGCCCTTTGGACCGGGCCGTGCGCCCCGAGGGTGGCATCGCAGTGCTCGCCGGCAACCTGGCCCCCGACGGGGCGGTGGTAAAGCAGTCCGGGGTGAGCGAGACCATGATGCGGTTTCGTGGCACCGCGCGTTGCTTCGACTCTGAAGAGGGGGCCATGGCGGCGATCATGGGTGGCCAGGTGGAGGCCGGCAGTGTGGTGGTGATCCGCTACGAAGGGCCAAAGGGCGGGCCCGGCATGCGTGAGATGCTCGCCCCCACCGCGGCGCTGATGGGCATGGGGCTGGGGGAGAGCGTAGCGCTGATCACGGACGGCCGCTTCAGCGGCGGCACCCGCGGCCCGTGCATCGGCCATGTCAGCCCCGAGGCGGCCGCCGGCGGACCCATCGCCCTGGTGCAGGACGGTGACCCCATCGAGTTGGACATCCCCGGGCGCCGGCTGCAGTTGGTGGTGGACGCCGCCGAGTTGGCGGCGCGTCGTGCCCGCTGGGTCGCCCCGGAACCGAAGATCCGCAGCGGCTGGCTGGCCCGCTATGCCCGGCTAGTAACCTCTGCCAACGCCGGGGCCGTCCTCGAGGCCTAGCTTCGCTGCAGAACGCTGCACCGCGGCCGGCCCGACGAGGGCCGGCCGCTTCTACAAGAGGGGACCGGTGTCCCCGCAACACGACAGGAGGTGCTCGTGGAACTCACAGGCTCCCAGATATTGATCGAGAGCTGGAAGAAGGAGGGGGTCCACACGGTGTTCGGCTACCCAGGTGGGGTGGTGATCCCGGTGTACGACGTGCTCCACGACGAGAAGGATATCCGCCACATCCTGGTGCGGCACGAGCAGGCCGCGGTGCACGCTGCAGACGGCTACGCGCGGGCCTCGGGTGAAGTGGGGGTGGCCCTGGTGACCTCCGGGCCGGGTGCGACCAACACCGTCACCGGGTTGGCCACGGCGTACATGGACTCGATCCCGATCGTGGTGTTTTCCGGCCAGGTGCCGACGGCGCTGATCGGCAACGACGCCTTCCAGGAGGCCGACATTGTCGGCATCACCCGGCCGTGCACCAAACACAACTTTCTGGTCAAGGACGTCCGCGACCTGGCCCGGATCATCAAAGAGGCGTTCTACCTGGCCCGCTCCGGGCGGCCCGGGCCGGTGCTGGTGGATCTGCCCAAGGACGTGGTGGTGGGGCGCACCGAGTACGTCTACCCCGAGGCGGCCAAACTGCGCGGCTACAATCCCACCTACGAAGGGCACCTGGGGCAGATCAAGAAGGCTCTCAAGGCGCTGCACGAGGCGCGGCGGCCGGTGGTGTACGCCGGCGGTGGGGTGATCCTCTCCAAGGCCTCCCGGGAACTGACCGAGTTCGCCCGGCTGCTGCACCTGCCGGTGACCGCGACCCTGATGGGGTTGGGCTGCTTCCCGGGCTCCGACCCCCAGTTCCTGGGCATGCTCGGCATGCATGGAACCTACCGGGCCAACATGGCGATGACCCACTGCGACCTGATCTTTGCTGTGGGGGCGCGCTTCGACGACCGGGTCACCGGCAAGATCGACGAGTTCGCGCCCAACGCCAAAGTGGTGCACATCGACATCGACCCCACATCGATCTCCAAGAACGTGAGGGTGGATGTGCCGATCGTGGGGGACGTGAAGACCGTTCTGAAGAAGATGCTGGGTCTGGTCAAGGGCGAGGAGTGGTCGGATCGCGACGCGGTCTTCGCCGAGTGGCTGCAGCAGATCGAGGTGTGGCGCGCGGCCCACCAGATGGACTACGACCAGGGGCCCGACGTGATCAAGCCACAGTACGTGGTGGAACAGTTGCGCGAGGCCACCGGCGGCGACTGCATCGTGGCCACCGAGGTGGGGCAGAACCAGATGTGGGCGGCCCAGTATTTCACGATGGAGCATCCCCATGCCTGGCTCACCTCCGGGGGGCTGGGGACCATGGGCTACGGGTTCCCGGCGGCGTTGGGTGCACAGGCCGCGTGCCCGGATCGGACGGTGATCGACATCGCCGGCGACGGCTCGATCCAGATGAACATCCAGGAACTCGCGACGGTGGTGCAGTATGGGCTGAACGTGAAGATCGCGATCCTCAACAACGGGCACCTGGGCATGGTGCGCCAGTGGCAGGAGCTGTTCCACGACCGCCGCTACGCGCACACGGTGCTCAGCGTGGGCCCGGACTTCGTCAAACTCGCCGAGGCCTACGGGGTGCTCGGGCTGCGCGCCACCAAGCCCGACCAGGTGCGCGGGGTGATCGAGCAGGCCCTGGCCCATCCCGGGCCGGTGATCATGGATTTCGTGGTGGAACCGGAGGAGGGGGTGTACCCCATGGTCCCGGCCGGCGCGCCGATCAGCAAGATGCTGCTGCTGTAGGGGAGAGGGCGATGCGACATACGATAGCGGTGCTGGTGGAAAACGAGTTCGGCGTGCTCGCCCGGGTGGCCGGGTTGTTCAGCGGTCGGGGGTTCAACATCGACAGCCTGTCGGTGGCCGAGACCCAGGAGGAGGGCACCAGCCTGATTACACTCGTGACCCGGGGCGACGACGCGATCATCGAGCAGATCATCAAACAGCTGCACAAACTGGTGAACGTGCTCAAGGTCACGGACATGCAGGAGGGTACCTTCCTCGACCGGGAGCTGGTCCTGCTCAAGGTGCACGCCAGCGAAGAGACCAAGCCCGAACTGCTGCGCCTGGTGGAGATCTTTCGCGGTCGGGTGATCGATGTGGCTCCGCGCAGCTACACGGTGGAGTTGGTCGGGGACTCGGGCAAGATCAAGGCCGTGCTGGAACTGATGCGGCCCCTGGGTATCCGTGAGATCGTGCGCACCGGCAAGGTGGCGATGCCGCGGGGGACGCAGGGGTAACAGAGAATAGTATCTTGTTTTTACCATGAAGGACATGAAGGTCATGAAGAAGAACCAGAAAAGAGGATATCCTTGAGAGTGTTGTCTTTCCTTCATTCTCTTTATGTCCTTCATGGTGAAGAAACGGGTTTCGATAATTTGCTCTCCTTCCGGTAACGTCAATGTGCGACGAAAGGAACAATCGATGAAAGTCTACTACGAGAAGGACGCGGACCTCGGTCTGCTCAAGGACAAGACCATCGCCATCATTGGGTACGGCAGCCAGGGCCACGCCCACGCCAACAACCTGCGCGACTCGGGGTTCAAGGTGATCGTCGGCTTGCGGCCCGACGGACCCAGCGCCGCCAAGGCCCGGGCCGCCGGGTTCACCGTGTTGTCCACCGCCGAGGCGGCGGCCAAGGGCCAGGTGGTGATGGTCCTGATCCCCGACGAACTGCAGGCCGACGTGTACGCTGCGGATATCGCCCCGGGCCTCCAAGACGGCGACTACCTGGCGTTTGGCCACGGCTTCAACATCCATTTCGACCAGATCGTGCCCCCCAAAGGGGTCAACGTGTTCATGTGCGCCCCCAAGGGCCCCGGCCACCTGGTGCGCGCCGAGTACGCCCGGGGTCGTGGCGTGCCGTGCCTGATCGCGGTGGCCGCCGACCCGGCGGGCAACAGCCGCGAGGTGGCACTGGCCTACGCCTCGGGCGTGGGCGGCGGCCGCGCCGGGGTGATCGAGACCACCTTCAAGGAGGAGACCGAAACCGACCTGTTCGGCGAGCAGGCGGTACTGTGCGGCGGCGCCTCGGCGCTGATCAAGGCCGGCTACGAGACCCTGGTGGAGGCCGGCTACGCCCCGGAGATGGCGTATTTCGAGTGCCTGCACGAGCTGAAGTTGATCGTCGACCTGATCTACGAGGGCGGCATCGCCAACATGCGCTACTCGGTCTCAAACACGGCGGAGTACGGCGACCTGACTCGGGGCCCGCGGGTGATCACCGACGACACCAAGAAAGAAATGAAGAAGATCCTCAGCGAGATCCAGAACGGTGAGTTCGCCCGGGAGTGGATCCTGGAGAACAAGGCGCGCATGGCCACCTTCAAGGCACTGGCCCGGCAGGGCAAGGCGCACCCCATCGAACAGGTGGGTGAGAGGCTGCGGGCCATGATGCCGTGGATGAAGGAAGGTCAGTTGGTAGACAAGGAAAAGAACTAGGCGTTCCGAAAGGAGCCGGTCAGCGATCGGTCGTCAGCTGCCCGCTTGAAGCCGAGTCAAAACCGGGTTTTCACTGACCGCTGACGGCCGAGAGTCGACCACTCCCGAGACACGAGGGAAACCATGGATACCGTCACCATCTTCGACACCACCCTGCGCGACGGGGAGCAGTCCCCGGGCGCCTCCATGAACACCGAGGAGAAGCTGCGCGTGGCGCGGGCGCTGGAGCGCCTGGGGGTGGACGTGATCGAGGCGGGTTTCCCGATCTCGTCCCCCGGGGACTTCGAGGCCGTGAAGCTCATCGCCGACAAGGTGCGGGGGTTGCAGGTGGCAGGGCTCGCGCGGACCGGTATTGGCGACATCGACCGGGCCTGGGAGGCACTCAAGGGCGGGGCCAACCCGCGTATCCACACCTTCATCGCCACCAGCCCGATCCACATGGAGCACAAGCTGCGCCTCACCCCGGACCAGGTGCTGGAACAGGCGGTCGCCGCGGTGAAGCACGCTTGCCGCTACACCTCCAATGTGGAGTTCTCCGCCGAGGATGCGGTGCGCAGCGACCTGGAGTTCCTCTGTCGGGTGGTGGAGGCGGTGATCGATGCCGGCGCCGCCACCGTGAACATCCCCGACACCGTGGGTTACGCCATCCCCAGCGAGTTCGCAGAGATGATCCGCTCGATCATGGAGCGGGTGCCCAACGCCGGCAAGGCGGTGCTCTCGGTGCACTGCCACAACGACCTGGGACTGGCCGTGTCCAACTCCCTGGCCGCGGTGCAGGCCGGGGCTCGGCAGGTGGAGTGCACCATCAACGGCATCGGCGAGCGCGCCGGCAACACCTCCCTGGAGGAGGTGGTGATGAGCCTGCGCACCCGGCCCGACTTCCTGCCCTACGACACCCGGGTGGACGCCCGGCACCTGTACCCGGCCAGCCGCCTGGTGAGCCTGGTGACCGGGCTGCCGGTGCAGCCCAACAAGGCCATCGTCGGCGCCAACGCGTTTGCCCACGAGGCCGGGATCCACCAGGACGGGGTGCTCAAGGAGAAGACCACCTACGAGATCATGACCCCCGAGAGCGTAGGGGTGCCCACCAACGCGCTGGTGCTGGGCAAGCACTCCGGCCGGCACGCGTTCCGGGAGAAACTCAAGGCGCTGGGCTACGAACTGGACGACGAGCAGATCCAGACCGCGTTCGAGGCGTTCAAGGTCCTGGCGGACAAGAAGAAGGTGGTCTACGACGAGGACATCGAGGCGCTGATCGCCGAGAAGGTGCTGCGCCTGCCCGACCGTTTCCAGATGCTGTACCTCAACGTCAGTTCCGGCACGGTCACCGTACCCACCGCCACCGTGCAGATGATGATCGACGGCGTGGTGCGTCAAGAGGCCGGGTTCGGCGACGGCCCGGTGGATGCCGCGTTCTCGGTGGTCAAGAAGATCACCGGGCACACCCCGCGGCTGGTGAGCTTCACCATCAACGCCATCACCGGCGGCACCGACGCCCAGGCCGAGGTGAACGTGCGCATCGAGGAAGAGGGCACCCTGGCCAACGGCCAGGCCGCCGACACCGATATCGTGGTGGCGTCGGCCAAGGCTTTCGTGCACGCCCTGAACAAACTGGAGCACCGCAAGCTGAAGGTGTTTGGGGCACATTTCTAGAACCCGGTGAAGAGTCAACGGTGAACGGGCCAAGCGCCCGCGCGCCGGGTGGGTTTCCAGTTCGCTGTTCACCGTTCACCGTTCACCCAAGAGGTTCCGATGACCATAACCGAGAAGATCCTGGCCGCTCACGCGGGACTGGACGAGGTCGAGCCGGGGCAGATCGTCAGCGTCAAGGTCGATATCGCCCTGGGCAACGACATCACCGCGCCGATCGCGATCCGCGAGTTCAAGAAGACCGGGGCAACCCGGGTATTCGACAAACACCGGGTGGCCCTGGTGCCCGACCACTTCGCCCCCAACAAGGACATCGCCAGCGCCGAGCAGTGCAAGGTGCTGCGCGATTTCGCCCGGGAGCAGGACCTGGAGCACTACTGGGAGACCGGCGAGATGGGCGTGGAGCATGCGCTGCTGCCCGAGCAGGGGGTGGTGGTGCCCGGCGACGTGGTGATCGGCGCCGACAGCCACACCTGCACCTACGGCGCCCTGGGTGCGTTCTCCACCGGGGCCGGCTCCACGGATCTGGCTGCGGCCATGGTCACCGGGGAGGCGTGGTTCAAGGTGCCGGAGAGCATCAAATTCATCTACACCGGCACTCTCGGCCCGTGGGTGGAGGGCAAGGACCTGATCCTCTATACCATCGGCAAGATCGGCGTGGACGGCGCCCTGTACCGGGCCATGGAGTTCACCGGGCCGGTGATCGACGCGCTGGGCATGGACGACCGCTTGACCATGTGCAACATGGCGATCGAGGCCGGCGGCAAGAACGGCATCATCGCCCCGGACGCCACCACCCGGGCCTACGCGGAAGGGCGGGCCAAAAGGCCTCCGGTGTACTACGCCAGCGACGCCGACGCCCGCTACGCCGAGGTGATCGAGATCGACTGCAGCGCGATCCGCCCCCAGGTTGCGTTCCCCCACCTGCCGTCCAACACCCGGGCGGTGGACGACGCCGGCGAGGTGAAGATCGACCAGGTGGTGATCGGCTCCTGTACCAACGGCCGTATCGAGGATCTGCGCCGGGCGGCCCAGGTGCTCAAGGGCCACAAAGTGGCCCCCTACCTGCGCTGTCTGATCATCCCGGCCACCCAGGCGATCTACCGCCAGGCCATGCGCGAGGGCCTGTTCGAGATCTTTCTCGACGCCAACGCGGCGGTGTCCACCCCCACCTGCGGGCCGTGCCTGGGGGGGCACATGGGCATCCTTGCCAAGGGCGAGCGCTCGGTGGCCACCACCAACCGCAACTTTGTCGGCCGCATGGGCCACCCGGAGAGTGAAGTGTACCTCGCCGGCCCGGCGGTGGCCGCGGCCTGCGCCGTGCTCGGTCGGATCGGCAGCCCCGAGGAGGTGATGGGATGAAGTGTCGTGGCAAGGTGTGGAAATTCGGCGCGGACGTGGATACGGACGCGATCATCCCGGCCCGCTACCTGAACACCAGCGACCCGGCGGAACTGGCCAAACACTGCATGGAGGACGCCGACGCCGAGTTCATGAACAAGATGCGCCCCGGGGACATCATCGCCGCCGAGAAGAACTTCGGCTGCGGTTCCAGCCGCGAGCACGCGCCCATCGCCCTCAAGGAGGCGGGCGTCTCGTGTGTGATCGCCGCCAGCTTCGCGCGTATCTTCTATCGCAACTCCTTCAACATGGGGCTGCCGATCTTCGAGAGCGCCGCGGCGGTAGCCGGTATCGCCGAGGGGGACGAGGTGGAGGTGGACGCCGGCACCGGGGTGATCCGCAACCTCACCCGGGGCACCGAGTTCCAGGCCGCTCCGATCCCGCCGTTCATGCAGGAACTGATCGCCGACGGTGGGCTGATGGCGCACATCGCGAAAACGGCCCGTGAAGCGTAAAGCGTCCCTCCTCCCATCCCTGGGGTTCGCTCTTCGGGCGTGCCTCCAGCCCTTGCGATTCCGCTCTCCTGCGGAATCGTGAACGGTGATCAGGAAGGACTGTGACGAAACGTAAAAAAAGGGGTACGGGAGATCAGCTCCAGTCGTCTCACGCCTCCCCGCTCACCGCTCACGGCCTTCAATCCTTCGCCGTCTCCCCCCCCGGGTTCGAGGACCTGGTGGCGCGGGAACTGGTGGATCTTGAGCTGGCCGGGGTGAAGGCGGTCCCCGGCGGCGTGGAGTTCCAGGGCGGTTGGTTTGGGGTATACCGGGCCAACCTCTGTTCCCGTGTGGCGTCCCGGGTGCTGGTGCGGGTGGCGCGGTTCGAGGCCACAGCGTTCCATGCCCTGGCGGCGGGGTTCGCCGACGTGCCGTGGGCCGAGTGGCTTCCCGCGGGGTGCGCCGTGGAAGTGCGCGTGACGTGCCACCGGTCGCGCTTGTACCACACCGGCCGTATCCGAGAGGAGTTGGTTGCCGTACTGGATTCCACCGTCGGGGCTGTCGGCGCCGGGACCGGGGAGGGCGAGCACCGGCTGCAGGTGCGTGTGCAAGACGACCGGGTGGAACTGAGCCTGGACACCTCGGGGGAGCACCTGCACCGCCGGGGGTACCGGGACCATGCGGGGCCGGCGCCGCTGCGGGAGAACCTGGCCGCCGGGTTGCTGGCCCGGGCGGGTTGGGACGGCACGGAGCCACTGCTCGATCCCTGTTGCGGCTCCGGCACGTTCGCCGTGGAAGCGGCGTGTCTGACCCAGCACATCCCGCCGGGAGCGCAGCGGGGGTTCGCGTTCCAGAGCTTGCCCGCGTTCGAGCCCCGGGTGTGGGCGCAGGTGGTGCAGGCCGTCGCCCCGGTCTCCGCGCCGCAGCACCCGATCTACGGCTCGGATCGGGCGCCGGAGGCGGTGGCCCTGACGGCTCGTGCGGCCCGGAGGGCTGGGGTGGCGGAGGCGGTGCAGGTGGCCTGTGTGGCGATCGAAGAACTGGAGGCTCCGTGCCCGCGGGGTTTGCTGGTCGCCAATCCTCCCTACGGACGTCGTCTCGGCGATGGGGAGGCGGCGTACCGGGCCCTGGGGCGCGCCCTGCGGGGGCCGCTGCGGGGCTGGCGCTGGGCGGTGGTGGTTCCCGGGAAGGAGGCGCAGCGGGCGTTGGGGCTGATGGCGAGCGCCTCGTACCCTTTCCGAAACGGTGGAATCCGG
>JARGFW010000245.1:0-5413 GCA_029211085.1 Deferrisomatales bacterium
ATGAACCGGACAGATCATGTGCTACAACCCCGGACAGTCTATTTGCTCCCGACATCCGGGGCGCGCCGGGGTGGCGCTGGTGATCGTTCCCGGGCATCCTGTAGCGGCTCGTTACGCTCCCACCTCGGAGTCCCTATGCCCGCCCAAAATCTGCCCGCCACCGGGGGTTCCCCCGCCCACCCGCCGCTGCGCCTCGCCTGGACCGTGTGGGGGCTGGGGGCTGCGCTGTACCTCATCGGCTTCTACCAACGGGTGGCCCCGGCGGTGATGACCGCGGAACTGAGTCGGGCCTTCGATCTCGGCGCCGCGGGCCTGGGCAATCTCTCCGCTTTCTACTTCTACAGCTACGTGGCCATGCAGGTGCCTACCGGCATCCTGGCGGACCGCTGGGGGCCGCGGCGCTTGCTCGCCACCGGTGCCGGGGTGGCCGGGGTGGGCACCCTGGTGTTCGCCCTGGCACCGGGGCTGGGCTGGGCCTGCGCCGGGCGGCTGCTCATCGGCGGGTCGGTGGCAGTGGCGTTCGTGGGCATGCTCAAGCTGGCCAGCCACTGGTTTGCACCGCGCCAGTTCGCCCTGGCCACCGGCATGGCACTGTTCTGCGGCATCATCGGCGCCGTGTTCGCCGGGGTGCCGCTGCGGTTGCTGGTGGCCACGGTGGGCTGGCGTCCGGTGATGCTGGCCTCGGCGGCGCTGACCGTCGGGGTCTGCGCGGCGCTGTGGTGGGTGGTGAGGGACGATCCGGCGGAACTCGGCTACGCCAGCCACGCCGCAACCGCGGGACCCGCCGGCGGTGAGCCGCGGCTCGGTATCCTGCCCGGCCTGCTGGCGGTGTTCCGCTATCGCAACACCTGGTTGCTGCTGCTCGCCCCCGGAGGGGTGGTCGGCTGCGTGCTGACGTTCTCCGGGCTGTGGGGCATCCCGTTCCTCACCACCCACTACCATATGCCCACAACCCGGGCCGCGGCCCTGTGTTCCGCCCTGCTGGTGGCCTGGGCGGTGGGCGGGCCGGTGCTGGGCGCCGCTTCCGACCGGTGGGGTCTCCGCAAGCCCCTGTACCTGCTGGGCAACGTCGTCACACTGGGTTGCTGGGCACTGGTGGTGCTGGTGCCTCGGCTGCCGTTGCCCGCACTGGTGGCCGCCCTGCTGCTGGCCGGCTTCGCCTCCGGGGGCATGATCATCGGCTTCGCCTTTGCCAAGGAGTCGATTCCCTCCCGCCTCGCCGGCACCGTCTCCGGGGTGATCAATATGGGGGTGATGACCGGACCCATGATCCTCCAACCCGCCGTGGGGTGGATGCTGGATCGCGCCTGGAGCGGGGCCACCGTCGATGGAGTGAGGGTCTACGGGTGGGACGCCTACCAGACGGGGTTCTCCCTGATGCTCGTCTGGGCAGCTCTGGCCGTGCTGCTGGTGCTGTTCACCCGCGAAACCTCCTGCCGGCAGCTGCCCTAGCCCCGCGGCGGACGGGTTCCGGACCCTCCCCCTCAAGCTGTCGACGGCAGATGCCGTTACCTTGGGTACGACGGTGGGTGCCGAGCGGCACTCTCCCTGTGTAAGGACGACTCGCCCCCAACCTCAAGGATGAGGCCCTTTGGACGCCGACCGTGTCACCCTGCGGGAAATCAGCGATCTACAACACCGAGAACTGGCCTCGGTGCTCGACCGGGTCCGCGACGAATACCGGGCGCGGACGGTGCTGTTGGTGGAAAACTGCGGCCGGCCCCTGGCGGTTTCGGGAATCGCCGACGACCGGGACCTGGACGCTCTGGCCAGCCTGGCAGCATCCACGGTGGCGGCCGCCCAACAGTTGGCCCTCACCCTGGGGGAGCCGGACCTCACCGTGGCCCTGCAGAGCGGGTGCCAGGATCGCCTCCATCTGGTGTTGACCGGTCCAGCGGTGCTGGCGGTGCTGATGGCCGCCGACTCGCCAGAGGGCCTGCCGCGGTTGCGGGCACGGTTGCGACGCAGTCGGGCGCTGACCCAGATCCAGTCCATCCTGGCCCGATCCGCAACCGTCTCTCCCCCTCGCCCGCTCCCAGCGGACCTCGACGCAGCGGAGATCGACGCCGCCCTGGACGGTCTGACGGCCCGGCCCGCGGCGTCGTAGGCCGATTCCCCGCGGGGACCCACCACCCCTCACCTCCACGCCGCGCTCCAGAACAACGCTTGCGCCTCCCGAGTGCCGCCGTATCCTGGGGCGGGTGGCGCGCATCGGCGGCCGGGGGGAAGGCAGGGGCAAGATGGGCAGGCACGATCCGGAACGGGCCCTGGCTGCGGCCCGGCGGGAGTTCGGGGAACACGGCGGGGTGTGCCCCTCGGTGGAGCGCTCCACCACCTTCACGGTGATGGCGCCGGAGACCATGCCCGAGATCTTCCACGGGCTGCGGGGCCCCGACAAGGGCGGCTACTTCCTCTACAGCCGCCACTTCAACCCCACGGTGGACGTGCTGGCCCGCTACCTGGCCGCCCTGGAGGGAGCCGAGGCGGCGCTGTGCACGGCCAGCGGCATGTCGGCGATCTCCTGCACACTGCTGCAGCTTTGCCAACAGGGAGACCACATCGTCTCGAGCCACACCGTGTACGGCGGCACCCACGCCCTGCTCGCGGAGGTGCTGCCGGCGATGGGTGTCAGCACCAGCTTTGCGGACCCGGTGGACTCCGAATCGTTCGCCGCGGCGATCACACCGCGGACGAGGGTGCTGTTCACCGAGTTGCTGGGCAACCCGACCCTGCAGGTCGCCGACATCCCTGCCCTGGCAGAGATTGCGCGGCGGCGGGGGCTGCGCCTGGTGGTGGACAATACCTTCACCCCGATGGTGTGCTCCCCTGTGCAACTGGGTGCGGATGTGTGCGTCACCTCCCTGACCAAGTTCGTCAGCGGCGCCAGCGACCTGATCGCCGGGGCCATCTGTGCGAGCCGCGAGTTCGTTCAGCAGTTGATGGATCTGCGCACCGGGCGGGCGATGCTGCTGGGTCCCACCCTGGATCCACGGGTGGCGTTCGACGTGATCCAGCGGCTGCCCCACCTGCCCCTGCGCATGCGCGAGCACGGTCGCCGGGCCCTGGCGATGGCGGAGCGCCTCGAGAAGATCGGCGCCCCGGTGTGCTACCCGGGCCTAGCCTCCCACCCCCAGCACCAGCGCTTCGGCGCGATGGCGAACCCGGGCTACGGGTCCGGCGGCGTCCTCACCCTGGACTGCGGCACCCGCGAGCGCGCTGACCGGCTGCTCGCCGCCCTGCAGAACCAGACCCGTTTCGGCCTGATCGCCGTCTCCCTGGGCTACTACGACACCCTCGCCTCCTGTTCCGGGTCCACCACGGCCTCCGAGATCGAACCCGAGGCCCAGGCCGCCATCGGCATCTCCCCCGGATTGGTGCGCCTCTCGGTGGGTTATACCGGCACATTGGAGGACCGGGTGTGCCAGATGGAAGAAGCGGTCCGCGCCGCGGGCCTGGCCTGAGCGGCAGGCTCATCCCGCCTCTTCGTACCCTGCGATCACCACGTCGGCGGCCCTTTCCCTCAGGGGGATCAGCGCCTGGTACGCGTCCGACCGGAACCACCTCTGCAGCGTGTCGTGGTCGTCGAAGCGGATCACCACTGCCAGCTCCCTGTCTTGCTCGCCGGCGAGCACCGAGGCGCGCCGCCCGCGGAACACTACCTGGGCGCCGAACGGCGCCAGGGAGTCCCTCACCCCATCGGTGTATCGCCGCCACCGCTCCGGGTCCTTCACCGCGATCTCACCGATCAGGTATGCCGCCATGTCGCGCCTCCGTCGGATGTGGTGCCTTCAGGGAAGACCGGACCAGAGCCGGTCCTCCAATTGCCCCAGAAAGGCCCAGGACCGGCCGGGTTCACCCCCCAGGCGCGCGGCTCCTCCGGCCCCGGGGCCGGTCCACCGGGCCTCCGGGCGCCCGAGCCGAGCGTTCGTCCCGCGCCCGTGCCTGCCGCCGCAGGTTCACCCCGCAGTCCGGGTGGTGTCCGTCCGCGTCCGGCACGTCCTCCGGCCGCCACCGCCATTTGCCGCACACCGGGCAGGGTCGCCGCTGTTCCATCCCACCACCTCCGGGGGTGCCCCTCGGAACCCAGGATACCGTCCCAGCCGCGGAGGGAAAGGTGCGGGGCTTTCCCCAGTACTCCGCGGCGCTGTACGATGGGGAGGCTCAGGGAGAAACGGGTCCTCCACCGGGGGAGGAATCAGCGGGGATGGGATGGCCGGCCCCGGAAGGGGGAATCCTGTGCCCCTTCGCGAATCCGCCGTGACAGATTCGGGGAAGGCTCTCAAAACACACGACACAGGGGACGAGCATGGGCGGCGTCGACGAAAAGCGGGCGAAGGAGATTTTCGCGGGCATTGGTCTGGTGAAGCACCTGGGAGTTGAACTCCGTCGCGTCGATGCGGATTCCGCCGAGATGTCATTTGTGGTGGCCGAGAAGCACGGCAACTACCTGGGGGGACTCCATGGAGGGGCGATAGCCGCCGTCATGGACACGGTCGTCTTTTTTCCCGGCAGGCTCCTCCCCTCGGGGCGAAAGCTCACGACAGAGGGCATCGAGGTCCATTTTTTTCGACCGGTCTCCATGGGAGAGAGGGTAACGGTGCGCGCGCAGATCATGCGGCTGGGGCGGCGGGTCTGCACCGTCGAAGCCAAGGCGTCAGACCCGTCGGGCAAGGAGATCGCGAGTGCCGTCGTCACCCTCCTGGACCTGGAGGCATGAGTCGCGCCACTCCATACCTGCCCATACGGCCCGGTTCCCAGGCACTGCCCGTGGGGCCTCCGGTCATCCCGGGCGTACCCGCGCCGGGGTCAGCGGCAACCGGCGAACCCGGGTCCCGGTGGCGGCGAACACGGCGTTGGCCACGGCCGGGGCGATGGGCGGCAGCCCAGGTTCCCCGACGCCGCTCGGCGGTGCCTCGCTGGGCACGATGTGGACCTCTATCTCCGGGGAGTCGGACAGGCGCACCATCGGGTAGTCGTCGAAGTTGGCTTCGCGCACCTGGCCGTTCTGGAAGCTGATCTCACCGTAGAGCGCGGCGGACAGGCCGAAGATGATCGCTCCCTCCATCTGGGCGGCGACCGTGTCGGGGTTCACGACGGTGCCGCAGTCGACGGCGCACACCACCCGGTGCACCCGCACCCGGCCCTTTGCGTCCACGCTGATCTCCGCCACCTGGGCGACGTAGCTGCCGAAGGACTTGTGCACCGCGATGCCCCGGTGCCGCCCGGTCGGGGCGGGCCCGCCCCAGCCGGCGCCCTTGGCGGCCAGGTCGAGCACAGCGAGGCGCCGCGGGTCAGCGGTCAACAGCGCCCGGCGGAACCCGTAGGGGTCCTTGCCGGCTGCCGCGGCGAGCTCGTCGAGGAAGCTCTCCACCACGAACGCGGTGTGGGAGTGGCCCACCGAGCGCCACCACAG
>JARGFW010000245.1:5513-7496 GCA_029211085.1 Deferrisomatales bacterium
GGAAGCTCTCCACCACGAACGCGGTGTGGGAGTGGCCCACCGAGCGCCACCACAGCACCGGCACCGGCAGCCGGGGGCTGTGCAGCTCGACCTGCACGTTGGGAATCGCGTAGGGCAGATCCGCAGCCCCTTCCACCGAGGTTTGGTCGATGCCGTCCTTGACCCCCATGGCCTCGAACGCCGTGCCGGCCATGATCGATTGCCCCACGATCCGCTGCAGCCAGGCAACCGGTTTGCCTTCCCCGTCGACCGCGCCGGAGATCCGGTCGAACCAGTAGGGCCGGTAGTAGCCGCCCCGGGTGTCGTCCTCCCGGCTCCAGACCAGCTTCACCGGCGCCTTCGCCACCTTGGCCACGTGCACCGCCTCGACCACGAAGTCCGAGGCCGGGTTGGCGCGCCGGCCGAAGCCGCCGCCCAGCAGCGTGGTGTGCAGCTGCACCTTCTCGGGGGGCAGACCGGCGACGGCGGCCGCAGCGGCGCGGTCTCCGGTCTGCATCTGGGTCCCGGTCCAGATCTCGCAGCGGTCCCCGCGCAGGTCCACCACGCAGTTCAGGGGCTCCATGGGGGCGTGGGCGAGGAACGGGACCTCGTACTCGGCGGTCAGCGTCTTCGCCCCGCCGGCGAGGGCCGCGGCCGGGTCCCCGTCTTTGCGGGCCACGCTGCCGGGCTGTCGTGCCAGTTCCGCGTACCGCGTGCGCAACGCGTCGCTCGACAGGTCGGGCTCCGGGCCGGCTTGCCACTCGATCTGCAGGGCGTCCCGGCCCGCGCTGGCCGCGTGGTACCCGTCGGCGATCACCGCCAGCCCGCTGGGCACTTCCGCCACCGCCTTCACCCCGGGAACACCGCGAGCCTTCCGGGCGTCGAAGCTCTTCACCTTGCCGCCGAACCACGGCGCGCGCTCGATCACGGCGGTCAACAGGCCCGGGAGTGCCACGTCGATGCCGAACGTGCCGGTCCCCTGGACCTTCTCCGGGGTGTCGAGACGCGGCATCGCCTTGCCGATGATCTTGAACTGCTTCGGGTCCTTCAGGGCCACTTCGGTGGGCACCGGCAGGCGCGCCGCCTTGTCCGCCAGGGCTCCGTAGCGCGCCGTCCGGCCGCTGGAGCGGTGGACCACCCGGCCGTTCTCGGCGGCACACTCCTGGGCCGGCACGCCCCACTCGGCCGCGGCCGCCGCGATGAGCATGGTCCGCGCCGTGGCGCCGACTTTCCGCAGGGGTTCCCAGGAAGACGGGATGCTGGTGCTCCCGCCTGTGCCCTGGGCACCCCACCACGGGTGGTTGTAGACGGCCGCCACCGGCGCCGCCTCGAAGCGCACCTTGGACCACTCCACCTCCAGTTCCTCGGCCACCAACATGGGGATCGAGGTGTAGACACCTTGACCCATCTCGGAGTGGTGCACGACCACCGTGACCCCGTCATCCGGTCCGATGCGGAGCCAGGCGTTGGGGTCCGGGGGTGCTGCCGCCCGGCCCGGCCCGTCCGCCGCCCAGGCGCGCTTGGAGAGGAGCTGGGTGCCCAGCACCAGGCCGCCCCCGACCATCACGCCCGTCTTGATGAAATCCCGTCGATCGATTCTCACGATCGAGGCCATGGTCAGCTCCCTTCCGCCGCCCGTCGGATCGCCTTGCGGATCCGCGGGTATGCGCCGCAGCGACAGATGTTGCCGTCCATCCCCTGGTCCACCTGGGCCGGTGTCGGCTGTGGGTGGGCCGCCAGCAGGGAACTGGCGGCCATGATCATGCCGGGCTGGCAGTACCCGCACTGGGGCACCTCCTCGGCGATCCAGGCCAGCTTGACCGGATGGTCGGCCGGGAGGCCCTCGATCGTCGTGATCCGCTTGCCCTGGACCGATCCGGCCGGGAGCTGACAGGTCTTGGTCGCCTCGCCGTCGATGTGCATGGTGCACGCCCCGCACTCCTCGACGCCGCACCCGAACTTGGTTCCGGTGAGGCCCAGGCGCTCTCGCACGACCCACAGGAG
>JARGFW010000246.1 GCA_029211085.1 Deferrisomatales bacterium
GACCTTCGCACCAGCCACCTGCAGCCGCGGATTCACGGTGGCGGTGACCGACTACGTCGCCCAGTACATCCTGCCCAACGTCCTGGAAAGGGTCTTCCGGGAGGCCCCGCGGGTGCGGGTGACCGCCGTGGCGTGGAAGCCCGACCTGCAGATCCGGCTCGGCGACGGCGCCATCGACATGGCCACGGTCATCGTCGACGCCCTCCCGGACTCGATCCGCCGGGAGCGAATCGACCGGGACGTGTTCGTCTGCTGTCTGCGCCGGGGCCACCCCCTGGTCGGCGGGCTCACCCTGGAAGCCTACTGCACCAACCCCCACGCGGCCATTACCACCGGGGGCGACAAGGTGCGCGTCATCGACCGCACGCTGGCCGCGCTGGGCCGGCGCCGCGACATTGCCCTGGCCATCCCGTACTACGAACCGGCCTTGGACATCGTAGGTCGCAGCGACCTGCTCCTCACCCTGCCCCGCCACATCGCCCGCAACCTCGCCGGGCGCTACGGGCTGGTTACGGAAGCGCTGCCTTTCGACCCCGGGCCCCTGGAGTACGCTCTCATCTGGCACGCCCGCCACGACACCGCCCCCGCCCACCGCTGGCTGCGCGGGGCCCTGAGTGCGGAACTGGCACAGTCCCTCTACTGCCACTAGGGCGGCATGCCGGAACGGAATAGACAGGAGTCGTAACTTCGATTTTGGTTCATGGGCGGTCTGGGGTATGTTCGACGTTCCCAGCCCACCCCGCCAGGTCGGGTCACCCGCCCGGAAAGGTTCGAACATGGCACAGTTTCGCCCCGCCGTCGTCGGCATCGGCGCCACCGGTTCGGTGCTGGCGGCGGCAGTCCTGACACAGATCCCCGACGCGACCCTGGTGGTGTCCCGACCCACCGCCGCCGCGACGCTGCGGGAACATGGCCTGCAAGTGTCCGGGGCGCTTTCGTTCCGGGTCCCGGTGCGCCACGTGGTGGCGGGCATGGATGCCCTGCGGGACCTGAAGCCGGACTTGATCTTCCTGTGCACCAAGACCTTCCATCTGGCCCCGGTGTTGGCGGAACTGCGCGGCGCGGTGCGGCCGGGCCACACCGCGGTGGTGAGCTGCCACAACGGCCTGGGCACCGAAGACCTGGTGGCCGAGGCGTTCGGGGCCGCGAGCGCCTTTCGCCTGTCCCTGAACTACGGCGCGGCGACCGCGGGACCAGGGCACTCCGAGGTGGCGTTCTTCAACCCGCCCAACCCCCTGGGGGCCCTGACCCCGGACAACCGGGGGCGCGGGGCGGCCATCGCCCAGCTCCTGACCGACGGGGGCCTGGCCACCGAGGCGGTGGACGATATCCAACGGGCCGTGTGGAAAAAGATGGTGCTCAAGTGCACCATGGCCTCCATCTGCGCCGTGGCGGACATGACCATCCGGGAGGCCCTCGACTACCCCCCCACCCGGGAGATCGCCGACGCCTGCTTCCAGGAGGCCCTGGCCGTGGCCCGGGCCAGGGGCTACGACCTGGGGGAGGACTACCTGGACCAGGCCATCGGCTACCTGGCCAGGGTGGGCGTCCACAAGGACTCCATGTGCCACGACATCGAGGCGGGGCGGCCGACCGAGATCGAGTTCCTCGGGGGCCGGGTGGTGCAGTACGGGCGAGACCGGGGGATTCCCACCCCCTACTACGTAGCCATGACGAACATGGTGCGCGCCGTGGAACAACGCGCCCGGGCACGGGCCCAGGACGCCGGCTGAGCCAGAACGCCGGCACAGGGGAAGCAGAGATGAGCAGGTGGCTGAACGTAGGGGAAATACTCACGGTGATGGCGGCCCAGTACCCGGACAAGGAGGGTGCCGCGGACCTGGGCCGCTCGCTGACCTTCCGCCAGTGGAACGAGCGCTCGAACCGGCTCGCCAACGGCCTGCTGGGTCTGGGTCTGGCCAAGGGCGAGCGGGTCGCGTGCCTGGCCCACAACCGGGTGGAGTGGCTGGAGTACTACATGGCAGCCGCCAAGGCGGGGCTGGTGTGCGTGCCGATCCTGTTCCGGCTCGCGCCGGCGGAGTGCCGCCACATCCTCGAGGACAGCGGGGCGGCGGCGTGCCTGGTGGATGCCGGTCTGGTCGCCACCACCGACGCCCTGCGCGGCGACCTGGGCCAGGTCCGGCACTGGGTCCACCTGGGGGCGGCAGAGGCCCCCGAAGGCTACCTGGCCTACGAAGACCTGTTGGCCGGCGCCAGCCCGGAGGAGCCCCGGGTCGACGTCCACCACCGGGACCTGTGGACCCTCACCTACACCTCGGGCACCACAGGACACCCCAAGGGGGCCATGCGCTCCCACGAGTCCTACGCGGCTTTCTTCCTCACCAACATCGTGGCCATGGAGTTCAACCGGCACGATCGCGGGCTGTTGGTCATGCCGTTCAGCCACATCAACTCCATCTTCTACTCCTTCAGCCTCACCTGCTGTGGTGCCACGGCGATCGTGTACGACCGGCCGTCCTTCGACCCGGAGCACCTGCTCCAGGTCCTCGAGGAGCGCCGGATCACCTTCACCTCCCTGGTGCCGACCCACTACGTGATGATCCTGGCCCTGGACGAGGGGGTGAAAGGCCGTCACGACGTGGCCTGCGTGCGCAAGCTGCTGTGCTCCTCGGCCCCCGCCCGGCGGGAGACCAAGCGCGGCATCCTCGAGTTCTTCTCCAACTCGGACCTCTACGAGGCCTACGGCTCCACCGAGGCGGGCAAGGTCACCCTGCTCACCCCCGACAAACAGTTCGAGAAGCTGGGCTCCATCGGGCGCGAGATCCCAGGTACCGGCCTGATCCGGCTCCTCGACGAGGACCGCAACGAGATCACCGCCCCGGGGCAGGTGGGAGAGTTGTTCTCCCGCACCTCCGCCTGTTTCGACGGCTACTGGAAGCAGCCCGAGACCACGGCTGCGGCGTTCGAAGGGCAGTGGTTCTCGGCGGGAGACCTGGCCTACCGGGACGCGGAGGGCTACTTCTACCTGGTGGACCGCAAGAAGAACATGATCATCAGCGGCGGCGAGAACGTCTACCCCTCCGAGGTAGAGGAGGTCGTCGCCGAGCACCCCGCGGTGAGCACGGTGGCGGTCATCGGCCTGCCGGACGAAAAGTGGGGGGAGCTGGTAGCCGCCGTGGTGGTCCTGGCAGAAGGGTGCGAGCCCTGCGATGCCCTGGCCGACGAGATCACCGCCGCCACCGCGGGCAAGATCGCCGGCTACAAGCGGCCCCGGCGGGTGATCTTCGTGCCCGCCGACGAGCTGCCCCGCACGGCCACCGGCAAGGTGCTCCACCGCCAGCTCCGGGATCGCTTCGGCCACTGGTCGAGCACCTGACCTGCCGGCAGCCGTTGCCGGGGGTGCCGCTCCGCACCGCACCCCCCCAGCCCGGGAGCTCCCCATGAAGGTCGTGCTCCTCCAGCCGCCGGTGCAGGACTTCTACGACACCGAGGTGCGGCTCCAGCCCCTGGGCCTGTGTGCCCTGAAAGCCGCGGTGGGGTTGCACCTGCCCGGGGCCGAGGTGCGCGTGCGGGACTACCGCCAGGGCTGGGGGCGCCGCACGGTGAAGCTTCCCGCCGCGCTCGCCGACCTCAGGGCCTACTACCCGGTGGCCGACCGCAGCCCGTTTTCGACCTTTCACAACTACTACCATTTCGGCGCCGGGTTCGAGGCGCTGGCCGCGGAGGTGGCGGGAGAGAAGCCCGACCTGGTGGGGATCTCCTCGCTGTTCTCCGCCTACCACCGGGAGGTGCTGCGCTGCGCCGAAGAGATCGTGGCACGGTGCGACGTGCCCGTGGTGGTGGGCGGCACCCACGCCTCGGCGGCGCCCGAAAGCCTGCTGGCCCACCCCGCCGTCGCCTACGTCATCAGGGGCGAAGGGGAAAGACCCCTGGTCGAGCTGCTGCGGGCCCTGGGCGAAGGGCGTGACCCGAGCGGCGTGCCGAATCTAATGTACCGGATTGGGGAGCGGTTGGTCCGCAACCCCAGCGCCGAGAACTACCCCCTGGCCGAACTGCCCCCGCCCGACTTCTCGGACCTGCCCGTGGAGCGTTACCGGTTGGGCCGGCGTCCCCTGGCCTCCCTGACGGCCTCCCGGGGCTGCCCCCATCGCTGCCGGTTCTGCTCCCTGCAGCGGACCGTTGGAAACGGCCATCGCCGCCGCCCGGTGGAGAGCATCCTCGACGAGATCCGCCTGCGGCACACCCAGGGGTACCGGGCGCTGGACTTCGAAGACGACAACCTGACCCTGGCCCGCAGCGAGATGGAGACCCTGTGTCGCGGCCTGATCGGCGAGTACCCCGAGGGGGAGCTGGCACTCCAGGCGATGAACGGGGTGTCGTATCTCTCCCTCGACCCGGAGCTCTTGGGCCTCATGAGGCGGGCCGGGTTCACCCACCTGAACCTCTCCCTGGTGAGCCTGGACGAGGCCACCTGCCGGGCCATGGGGCGTCCCCACTCGGCGAAAGCCTACGTGCAGGTCGTTCACGCGGCGTTTCGACTGGGGTTCCGGCTGGTGAGCTACCAGATCCTCGGGCTTCCCGGGGAGACGCTGGGGTCCATGATCGAAACCCTGGCGTTCTCGGCCCGGCTGCCGGTGCTGCTGGGGGCGTCGCCGTTCTACCTCCCTCCCGGTGCCCCCCTGGCGGAGGGACTCGGGGAGATGGACGAGAGACAGCTCGTCCGCTGCCGGCTCACGGCCCTGGGGCTGGAGTCCCGCGACGCGATCTACACCCTGTTCGTGGCCACCCGCATCCTGAACTTCCTGAAGGGACTGTCCCTCGAAGTGGGGGCCAAGGTGTCGCTGGGAGAGGCACTGGAGGCAGCCCGCAAGCTGGGAGAGAGGGAGGCCCTGGGGGCCGAGATCCTGGAGCGGGTCTTCCGGGAAGGAATTCTCTACGCCGCTGGCCCCCAGGGCCTCGAACCCTTGCCCCGGTTCCGCACCGAGCTGTTCTGCTCCCTCTGGGGGCAGATGGAGTACCTTACCACCCAGACCGGGGCCACGATCCAGGCCCGCTCCCGAGGTGACCGGTAGACGCCCCCGGCAAGGATCCGGGGGGTGCGCACTGCATGGCGGGCGGCTCGATCGCAAACCACGTCGGGGCGCTCCTGGCAGCGGGGGGAGAGGCCCTTCCGGCCGGGAGCTGGCCCGACCGGCGTCCGAGGGGCCTCGGCTAGAGAGCGGCTGCGACCTGAAGAGAGATGGCGGTATGGCAAGGAGGAAAACCATGCACCCCAGGTACTCGAAGTCCCGGTACGACATCACGCCGCTGTCCCCCGAAGAGGTGGAGACGCTGGCGGGCAGACTCGACCCGGAGGCGTTCCGCGTCACTCAGCGGGCCGGCACCGAGCCGCCGTTCTGCGGCACCCTGCTGGACAACAAACGGGACGGCATCTACGCCTGCGTGGTGTGCGGGCTGCCCCTGTTCTCGGCGGCGCACAAGTTCACCTCGAACACCGGCTGGCCCAGCTTCTACCGTGAGGTCGACCCGGAGCACGTCTCCCGCAGGCGGGATCTCAGCCACGGCATGGTGCGCACCGAGCTCGCCTGTGCGCGCTGTGGCGCCCACCTGGGGCACGTGTTCGACGACGGCCCCGAGCCGACCGGCGAGCGACACTGCCTGAACTCGGCGGCCCTCACGTTTCACGAAACGGGGGAGGAGCTGTCGCCAGCTACCCGGCCGGTGGAGACCGAGGTGGCCTACTTCGCCGGAGGCTGCTTCTGGGGCATCGAGCACTACTTCCAGCTCGGACCCGGGGTGCTCGACGCGGCCAGCGGCTACATGCAGGGAGAGGTGGACCAGCCGACCTACCCGCAGGTCTGCAGCGGCGAGACTGGCCACGCCGAGACGGTGCGGGTGGTGTTCGATCCCCGCCGCATCACCTACCGACGGCTGGTTCAGGCGTTCTTTGCCATTCACGACCCCACCCAGTTGGACCGTCAGGGCCCGGATGTCGGAACCCAGTACCGCTCCGGGATCTGGACCGTGTCCGAGGAACAGCGCCGGGCGGCCGAAGCGGTGGTCCGCGAACTGGAGGCGGAGAAGCGCTTCCCGGGCCGTACGGTAGTCACCCGCATCGAGCCGGCCGGAACGTTCTGGCCTGCGGAGGCGGTTCACCAGGACTACATCGCGAAAACCGGCCGCGCCTGCCACGTGTCCGACCCGTGGTGAGGCGCCTTCTGCAGTCCCTACATGCGCTGGTCCTTGTGGCCGGCCTGGCTCTGGCCACCACGGCGGCCCATGCGCGCTTCACCCCGGAGGTCCACATCGAGGGCAACAGCCGCACCCGGTCGAGCTACGTCCGCAACCGGGTCCACGACTGCCTCGAAACCCAGGGTGTGGAGACCCTCGCCGCCGTCGACATCCCCGCCCTGGAGCAGTGCACCATTGACAGCGAGCTGTTCAGCTCGGTGACGGTGATGGTGGACACCACGGTGCGGATTGCCGTGGAGGAGCGCTGGACCCTGATCCCGGTGCCGTTTTTCCAGAGCCAGCAGGACACCCGACGGGCGGGCCTGTTCCTGATCGAGTCGAACCTGCTGGGGTGGGGCAAGCTGCTGGTGGCTGGCGCCACCTTCGGCAACCGGGGCAACTCCTACCTGCTGGTGCTGAAGGACCCGGCCATCGCGTCGGGCGACTGGACCGTCCGCACGGTCCTGCGCCGCGGCGACGAGGACCTGTATCGCTACGCCGAGAACGACAAGGTGGATGGGTTCCAGCAGCAGGAAGGCGTGGTGCGGGTGCAGCCCGGCTACCGGTGGACGCCCGACCTGGAACTGGGTTGGTTCGGCGAGTACGTGGACCGGCACTATCGCGCTGCCGACCCGTTCACCACGGACCCTGTGGACACCTCCTACGGGAACACGGGACCGGCGGTGGAGTACGACCGCACCCGGTACCGCTTCTACTTCCGGGAGGGGCACAAGACCCGGCTGCGCCTGGGCCGCCAGTTTGCTCGCAGCGGCGGCGGTGCGGAAGCCGCCTCCTACGAACTGGAACACGACTGGCAGTTCCCGTTGCTGGGGAACAACGTGCTCAAGCTCAACCTGGTCGGCGCGGGAACCAGCAGCTCGGACCTGCGGGACAGCCTCAAGTTGGGGGGCGACGGCCCGCTGCGCGGGGTGGAGCGCGACGGCCTCTGGGTCCGCCACGCTGTCGGGGCGTCCGTGGACTACCAGGTGCCCCTGTGGCAGGGCCGCTTCGGTACCTGGGCGGCCGGGCCGTTTGCCTGCTACGCCCGCTACCGCCAACCGGAGGGAGGTGGCTGGCAGAGCAGCCGGGCCCTCGGTGCCGGCCTGTTCCTGTACCTGAAGAAGATCGCCCTGCCCGGCATCGGGGTCGCCGCCGGGTACAACCCGGATTTCACGGGTGGGTTCGTGGACATCCAGGTCGGGTTCGGCTTCTAGCAGGCTGCTGAAAAAGTCCGGGAACCACCTCTCGCGGAGTGAAACCTGT
>JARGFW010000247.1 GCA_029211085.1 Deferrisomatales bacterium
GCTACGCCTACCTGCAGGCCGCCCAGTGTCTGAAGCTCGAGGCGCTGCTCGATGCCGCCGGGGTGAGCTACGTGAGCTTCGGCAAGCTCGAGTACTGCTGCGGCACCTTCGGCTTCTACCGGGGGCGGGACGATATGGCGGACATCAAACGTCGACTGGTTGACATGGTGGAAGCCGTCCAGCCCAAGCGCATCCTGACCAACTGCGGGCACTGTTTCAACGCGATGGCAGACCTGGTCACCACTCTGCCCGGCGACGGAGCACCGGTGGTGCGCCACGCCGCCCAGGAGTTCCTGGAGCTGATCGTGGCGGGACGCCTGGATGTGGCCCACCTGGAACGCACTTTCGCGGTCCACGACTCCTGCAACTTCCGCGAGCTGCACGACTCCCACGGACCGTTGCGCTCGCTTCTGCGCCGCATGGGAACGGTGCACGAGATGCTCTCCCACGGCCGCGGCGGCAAGTGCTGCGGCGACGTGAGCCGCTACTACGCCCCGGGACACATCGACGCCGACAACCGCGCGGGGAAGGTGCGGGAGTTCGTCTCCTCCGGCGCCGATCAGATGGTGATGGTATGCGCCGGTTGCTACGAACACTTCCACGCCGCCCCTCAGTTGCGCGCCGTCGATCTCATCGACCTGGTCTACGAGGGGTACGGCCGGGCCCGCCTGGAGGACCTGGCGGCGAAACCACAGGTGCGCCACCACTGGGAGAACATGTCCCCGGTCCTGGACGAAGAGGGGGAGTGACGCCATGTTCCAGATCCAGTGGCACGAGCGGCTGTGCATCAACTGCCTGAAGTGCGTAGACGTCTGCCCGCGCTCCAACCTCTCCGTGTACCGCGGCATGCCCCGTCAGGCGGCGGAGAACACCTGCACGGGCTGCGGGTACTGCACGGCCCACTGCCCGTCGGGGTCGATCTACCACGTGACCTTGAACCGGGACTACTGGGGCGCGTGGAACCCGGAGGTCCGCAACGCCGCGTACCGCACGGCCCGGACCCGGAAGCTCGTGATCGAGGGCAAGGGCAGCGACCGGAAGTTCCTGGACTGGGACAATCTGGTGTTCCTCCCCGGCCAGCTGCACACCCCACCCCTGCTGGACTCCGAGCCGGTGGACACAGCGGTGGTCATCGGCAAACGCTCCCGCAAACCGATCCACCTGGAGACCCCGATCCTGATCGGCGCCATGAGTTTCGGCTCGCTCTCGGTGGAGGCCAAGAAGGCGCTGGCCCTCGGCGCCACCGCTGCGGGCTCCATGTCGAACACCGGGGAGGGCGGCATGCACCCAGAGGAGCGAGCTGCCGCGCGCCACCTGACCCTGCAGTACTCCACCGGCCGTTTCGGGGTGGGCCAGGAGGACCTGAAGCGGGCCGACATGATCGAGATCAAGATCGGCCAGGGCGCGAAGCCGGGGTTGGGAGGGCACCTGCTGGCGGACAAGATCACCCCTGAGATCGCCCGCGTGCGCAACCTGGTGGAGCTGGGAGCGCGCTTCCGGCTGGGGGAGAATGCCATCAGTCCAAGCCGGCACCTGGACATCCACTCCCCGGAGGACCTGGCGGCTCGGGTGGCTTCGCTGCGAGACGTCACGGACGGCGTGCCGATCGCCATCAAGATTGCCGGGGGCGAGGTGGAACAAGACCTGGCGATCGTCGTCGCGGCCGACCCCGACGTGATCGTGGTGGACGGCGGGGAGGGCGGGACCGGTGCCGCCCCGACCATCGCCAAGAACCACGCGGGACTGCCGTTGCTTTACCTGCTCGGGCGCACCGTGCGCTACCTGCAAAGAAAAGGGGTGCGGGAGCGGTTCACCCTCATCGCGGCGGGGGGGCTGAAGGGGCCGGCGGACTTCGCCAAGGCCCTGGCCCTGGGCGCCGACGCGGTCTATACCGCCGGTTACGCCAAGTTCGGTCTGGGCTGTGTGTATTGTCGCTCCTGCGAGTCCGGCAGTTGCCCCACCGGCATCACCACCCAGGATCCTGCTCTGCGCAAGCGCTTGGACGTCGGACAGCGGGCGCGTGAAGTGGAGAACCTCCTGGCCGTGGCAACCAACGAGATCGCCAAGCTGTGCCGCCTGACGGGCTGCTCCGGCATCCGGGAGCTGGCCGGCGGGCACCTCCGGGCCCTCAACCGCGAAGTGGCCGACGCCACCGGTATGCCCCTCGCTCATCTGCCGTCGGAGGGAGAGACCCCGTGAAAGCCGCCGACCTGTTCCTGCGCTGTCTGGAAACCGAGGGAGTGCGCACCATCTACGGCGTCCCCGGGGAGGAGAACGCCGACGTGATGATCGCGCTGCTCGACTCCCCGATCGAGTTCGTGGTGTGCCGCCACGAGCAGGCCGCCGCGTTCATGGCCGACATGCACGGGCGTCTCACCGGGGAGCCTGGAGTGTGCCTGGCAACGTTGGGGCCCGGCGCCACCAACCTGGTGACCGGGGTGGCCAGCGCCAACATGGACCACGCCCCGCTGGTGGCGATCGTCGGCCAGGCGAGCACCCGCCGGCTGCACAAGCAGTCTCACCAGAACATGGACGCGGTGCGCATGTTCCAGCCGGTCACCAAGTGGGCCTCCACGGTTCGCGATGCCGACAACATCCCCGAGATCGTGCACAAGGCGTTTCGGCTGGCTCGGGGCGAGAAGCCCGGCGCCACGGTGATCGAACTCCCCGAGGATATCGCCAAGGCCGAGTCCTCCGAAGAGCCCATCCAGGTGAAGGTGCGCCGCTCGCGCACCGGGGTGGAGTCGGGCCGTGTAGCCGAGGTGATGCAACTCATCGCCGAGGCGGAGTTCCCCCTGTTGCTGCTCGGCGACGGCTGTGTGCGGGCCCGGGTGGGCGAACTGGTGGAACAGTTCGTCGATAAGACAGGCATCTACGCGGCCAGCACGTTCATGGGCAAGGGCGCCCTGCCGGCACGCCACCCGCGCTGCCTATACTGCGTGGGGCTCGGCGCCCGGGACGTGGTGCTCGATGCCTTCGAGCACGCCGACCTGGTGATCACCATCGGCTACGACATGGTGGAGTGGCATCCGGATCGCTGGAATACGGGGACGACCAAGAAGATCGTCCACATCGATACCCGCCCCCCGGAGGTGGACCGGCGCTACAACGTGGATCTGGAGATCATCGGCGACCTCGCCGCAGCCCTGGAGGCCCTGCTCGCGGCCTGTGGTCCGGAGCAGTCTCGACGGGCAGAGTCCTACGATCACCACGTGGGCGAGATGCGCCGGGCGATGACCGAGGAACTGCACCGCCACGACCGGGACACCGGGTTTCCGATCAAGCCCCAGCGCATCCTCAGCGACCTGCGGGCCGTGCTGGACGACGAAGACATCCTGATCAGTGACGTCGGCGCCCACAAGATGTGGGTGGCCCGGCATTACCCGACCCAGCGCGCCGGAACCTGTTTCATCACCAACGGCTTCTGCTCCATGGGCTTCGCCCTGCCCGCGGCGATCTCCGCGAAGCGACTGCTGCCGGAGCGGAAGGTGGTGGCGCTGTGCGGCGACGGCGGGTTCCTGATGAACGTCCAGGACCTGATCACCGCGGTGCGCTACCGGATCCCGATCACGGTCCTGCTCTGGGTGGACGGGCAGTACGGGCTGATCAAGTGGAAACAGGAGGCGGCTTACGGCAGGCACTCCCACATCGACCTGGTCAATCCCGACTTCACGAAACTGGTGGAGTCCTTCGGTTGCCAGGCCCTCCCGGTGGCCTCCGCGGAAGCGCTCATCCCCGCCCTGGAGCAGGCGTTCGCCACGCCCGATCGGCCCTCGGTGGTGGTGGTGCCGGTGGACTACGACGAGAACCTCAAACTGACCCGGCGGCTGGGCGAGATCATCTCGCATTAGAACGGTGACGAGTGAACGGTGAACGAGAAACCGGGACCCGAGACCCGGAACCGAGACTCAGAACCGCTTTTCTGGAGGTTGCCATGGAACCGAGAACCTACCCCCTCACCGTCCCCGGTCTCGACGGGGATGCGTTTGAAGACGTGCTGTCCCCCTACTCCGGAGACGTCGTCGGGCGGGTCGCGACCGTCGATGCCGCCGGCATGGACTCTGCCCTGGCCCAGGCGGCGACCGCGTTCCAGGACCGCTCCTCCTGGCTGCCGGCATTCGAGCGTGCGCACATCCTCCGTCGCATGGCCGACATGGTCAGCGACGAGGCAGAGGCCCTGGCCCTGCTGGTCGCTCGGGAGGGCGGCAAACCCCTGACGGACGCCCGCGCCGAGATCGCCAGGGCGGAAAACGGCCTGCGCCTGTGTGCGGAGGAGGCGACGCGAATCCGGGGCGAGCAGATCCCCATGGCCGGCACGCCGGCCGCACTTGGCCGGATCGCGTTCACCCTCCCGGAGCCGATCGGCGTTGTGGCGGCCGTGAGCGCCTTCAACCACCCGTTCAACCTTATCGTCCACCAGGTGGGCCCTGCCGTAGCGGCTGGCTGTCCCGTGCTGGTCAAACCCGCGCCGGACACACCGCTCTCGTGTGTTCGCTTCATCGAGCTCCTGCACGAGGCGGGGCTACCGCCGCGGTGGGCCATGGCGGTGCCCTGTGCAAACGACGTGGCCGAGCGGCTGGTGACGAGCCCACAGATTGACTTTTTCAGCTTCATCGGCAGCGCCAAGGTCGGCTGGATGCTGCGTTCCCGGCTGGCTCCCGGGGTGCGCTGTGCGCTGGAGCACGGGGGAGTCGCCCCGGTGATCGTGGACGCCTCCGGCGATTTGGACGACCTGGTGCCACTACTGGTCAAAGGGGGGTACTACCATGCCGGTCAAGTGTGCGTGAGCGTGCAGCGCGTCTTCGTGCACGACGCGGTTCGCGACGAGTTCGTGGAGCGCCTCAAGGGCCGGGTCGAAGCGTTGACGGTCGGAGACCCGGAGGCGGAAGCCACGGAAGTCGGTCCCCTCATCCGCCAGGGAGAGGTGGAACGGGTGCACCGCTGGGTCACCGAAGCCGTGGTGGCGGGGGCGACCCTGGTGACCGGCGGCGGCCTCCTGGACCACCAGTGCTACCAGCCTACGATCCTCCTCGATCCGCCCGCGGACACCGCGGTGATGACCCAGGAAATCTTTGGCCCCGTGGTGTGCGTGTGCGGTGTTCCGTCCCTCGATGCGGCCATCCAGAGTGCCAACGCCGTGCCGTGGAGCTTCCAGGCGGCCGTGTTTTCCCAAGATGTCGACGCTGCCATGAAGGCCGCTGAGGAGTTGAAAGGGGCGGCCGTCATGGTCAACGATCACAGCGCGTTCCGAGTGGATTGGATGCCCTTCGGCGGCCGCGGCCCTTCCGGTCTGGGGACTGGAGGGATCGGATACAGCGTTCGGGACCTGATCGAGCAGAAGCTGGTGGTTTTGCGCGTGAAGAGATGAGGGGCCACGTCGGACCCTTGGTCAGGAGGTAGTCGTCATGAATGGTGCACCGGAAGATCTCTATCAGAAGACCCCGAACTCCATTGTGCTCTACGGCACCACCTGGTGCCCGGACTGCAAGCAAGCCAAACGTTTTTTCGGCGAGCACCGGGTCCCCTACACGAACGTGGACATCGAGCAGGACACGCGGGCGATGGAGTTCGTCGTCACGCTCAACCATGGCAAGCAGATCGTCCCCACCATCGTCTTCCCGGACGGAACGGTCCTCATGGAGCCGTCGGATGCCGAGTTGGCGGAGAAGTTGGGTCTGCAGACGAAGGCCAAGCAGGAGTTCTACGATGCGATCGTCCTCGGGGGCGGCCCCGCCGGGCTGACCGCTGCCCTCTACCTGGCCCGGGAGGGGCAGGAGACGCTCGTGATCGAGAAAGCCGCGGTCGGCGGACAGTCTGGCGTGACCCAGGCTCTGGACAACTTCCCCGGGTTCGACGAGGGCATCGCCGGCGCCGAGTTCGCCGAGCGCCTCGCCCGCCAGACCCGCCGGTTCGGGGCCGAGATCCTCGAAGCCCAGGAGGTGGTCTCCATCATCCGCCAGGGTGGGTACCTGATGGTGGGCACCAGCAGCGGGGCGAACTACTGCGCCAAAACGGCCCTCCTCGCCAGCGGCGCCCGCTACCGCAGGCTGGGCGTCCCGGGCGAGGAAGAGCTGCTGGGAACGAGCATTCACTTCTGCGCGACCTGCGACGGCGCTTTCTACAAGGGCAAGAAGGTGCTGGTGATCGGCGGCGGCAACAGTGGGTTCGAGGAGGGCCTCTTCCTGACGCGGTTCGCCTCCGAGGTCGACATCGTAGAGTTCGAGCCGGAAGTGAAGGCGAGCCGGATTCTCCAGGACAAGGTCGCCGAGAAGGTGAACATGAGGGTATTCACCAACCACGCGGTGCAGGAGTTCACCGGCGAGAGCCGATTGGAGACCGTGGTTGTGCAGGACCGCGAAACGGGGGCGACGAAGGAGTGGCGGTACGACGGGGTGTTCGTCTTCATCGGCCTTACACCGAACAGCAGTCTGGTGGCGGGACAGGCCGAACTGGACGCCCAGGGATTCGTGATGACCGGCGCCAATTTGATGACCAGAGTTCCGGGTCTTTTCGCCGCGGGCGACGTGAGAGCCGGTTCCACCAAGCAGGCCGTGTCAGCGGCCGGTGAGGGCGCGGCGGCGGCGCTGATGATGCGGGACTATTTGAAGGAGGTGGGATGAGGGCGGAAGATGCCGGTGGGACCTGTGGCGGCTTTGTCGAGACGATCTCACCCGCGAAGAAGGTGCGCAAAAAGCAGTCAGAATTCGGCACGTCCCACGCACCCCTGTAGAGTGAGAACTGCGAATTCGCAATTCTCACTCTCGTAATGAGAGCGAGAAAAGCACCGTTCCGCTGGCCCCTGAATTTCTTTTCTGAGTTTCTGAAATCCTGACCAACCTGATCTGCGCAAAAGGGCAAGTTCGACTTTTGCCGCCTGTGGACAATCGCGCCGGCGAATTCCCCCGGTTTTGGCACTCCTTCGGCGGCCGCAAGCTGTGCTCTTGTGAAACCGCATTGATGACCGCCTTGGTCATCGCGAAAAGGTTCAGTCGACTTTCGCAACGCCTCTGAGCACGTCTTCCAAATACCCCCGATTCCGCGATGGTCGGCAACTGCCGGCCATTCGTCTCGTTGACGTTCCCACCCGAGCCTCCCCCGTAATCTGGATAGGCCATTTGTAGGGATTTCGGGCTGCCTCAGCCTGGTCGCGCCTACTGCACCGTCTCCGCCAGCTTCGCACCTGTCTTGAACTTCACCACCTTCTTGGCTGGGATCTGAAGCTTCTCGCCGTTGGCTGGGTTGCGGCCTTCCCGGGCCTCCCTCTGGCTCACGCTGAAGGTGCCGAAGCCGACCAGGGAGACCTTCTCCCCCGCGGCAAGAGCCGCCCCAATGGCGTCGAGCGCCCCGCTCAAGGCCTTCTCGGCCGTTGCCCTGTTGATTCCTGCCTCGTCCGCCATCGCGCTCACCAGGTCCGTCTTGTTCATGGTGCC
>JARGFW010000248.1 GCA_029211085.1 Deferrisomatales bacterium
CCTCGGGCAGCACCGCCACGGTCACCGCCGAGGTGTGGATGCGCCCCCCCGACTCCGTCACCGGCACCCGCTGGACCCGGTGCACGCCGCTCTCGAACTTGAGCCGGCCGTACACGTCGGCGCCTTTCACCAGGACCACCACTTCCTTGATGCCACCGATACCGGTCTCGTTGATGCTCAGGGTCTCCACCTTCCAACCCTGTTCCTCGGCGTAGCGGGAGTAGGCGCGCAGCATCTCGGCGGCGAACAGACCGGCCTCCTCCCCGCCGGTGCCGGCACGCACTTCGAGGATCACGTTCTTGGCGTCCAGGGGGTCCCTGGGGATCAGCAGCGCCCGCAACCGCTGCTCGGCCGGCTCCAGGCCGGCCTCGGCCTCACGGAGTTCCTCACGAGCAAGCTCCCCCAACTCCGGATCGCCGAGCAGGGCCCGGGCCTCCTGGGCCTGCCGCTGCAGCGCGCGCACCTCCCGACAGACACTCACCACCTCATGCAGCTCGCTGTGCTCGCGGCTGAGCTTCTGGTACTGGCCCATGTCCGCCAGGGTGGCCGGGTCGGACATCTCCCGGATGACCCTTTCGTAGCGGTCCTCGATCTCTGCCAGTTTTTCCAGAAGATCCAACGGAACCCCTCGGGTGGGTAGACCGGCGGCGTCAGCCGCGGGTGTACGTGGAGAACTCGGCGCGCACGGCGGCGGCCTCGCCGCAGCTGTAGGCGCCCTCGGGGCAGGCGCCGGCGAGGCAACCGGGGCCAGCGTCACGGAACAGCAGCGGTGCTGCGGGGGTCGCCGCCCGCAGCATCGCCAACGCCAGATCGCGGATCTCCCACTGGGCCCGGCGGCACAGCCGCAGGCAAAAGAAGTGGCGAAGTTCCCGCGCGTTCATGGACACCACCAGCTTGGTCTCGCAGGCGTTGGGCAGGATGTAGCGGGCATCCTCCGGGGCTACACCGTCATCCACCAGTTCCCGGTAGAACGCCCAGATGTCCTCGAGCTTCTCCCGGAACCGGGCCGCCTTCCGCGGGTCGCCGGCCACGGCCGGAGGCACCACCGCCCGCACCTCATGGAGGGCGACGTAGCGTTGGCTCTGCTGGGAGAAGGAGGCGATGCGGTGGCGCACCAACTGGTGGGAGCAGGCGCGGCTGATGCCCTCGACGCCGAACACGAACTGGGCGTGTTCCAGGGCCGAGAAGTGGCCCATACCCAGCAGCTTGTCCAACAGCGCCGCCACCTCGGCGTCGCTGCACCCCGCATCCAGGTCGGCCACCCCCCGGGCGGAGTAGCACAGGCGCGCCGCCAGGGCCACCGTGCGTTCCGGCCGCGGGGTGTGGCTGAGCAGTTCCGCCGTGGGTGTCACGGGCAAACGCTACTCGGCGACCTTCTTCTGCAGCCCGTACTTGCGCCGGAAGCGCTCCACGCGTCCCTCGGTGTCCATCATCTTCTCTTTGCCCGTGTAGAAGGGGTGACACTCGGAACAGATCTCGGTCTTGATTTCCGCGCGGTTGGAACGGGTTTCGAAGCTGGCGCCGCAGGTGCAGTTCACCGTGCAGACATCGTACTTGGGGTGAATGCCTTCTTTCATCGCGATCTCCTCGGTGGTTCACGGACCGGGCCCGGCCCGACGGTTGGGCAGATTGGAAACTGCGAAGGATAGCACCCAGCACCCCCGAGAGGCAAGGGGCCCTGGAGGCGCCACCCATCGTTTCTGCCCGACGCGCAGGTTTGACAACATTGTTTGGTTGTGCCCTAATGCCACAAGCTCGCCCATCCCTCCCGTGGAGGCCTCCCCATGGCAAAGCGACCGAAGGTTCCCGAGGCAACCATCAAGCGCCTCTCCATCTACATGAGGGTCCTGAAAGACCTGGAGAAGAAGGGCGTCGAGGTCATTTCCAGTGCCGAGCTGGCCGACATCTGCGGCGTGAACGCCGCCCAGATCCGCAAGGATCTCACATACTTCGGGGAGTTCGGCATCCGCGGCGTGGGCTACTACGTCAAAGAGCTCCACTTCGACATCCGCAAGGTGCTGGGCCTCCACCAACGCCGCAACGTCGCCCTGGTGGGGGTCGGCAACCTGGGGCGGGCGTTGGTCAGCTACCGCAACTTTTCGGAGCACGGCTACAACTTCGTCGCCGCCTTCGACGTATCCCCGAAACTGCTGGGCCAGACCCTGCTCGACGGCGTCAAGATTCACCCCATGGCCGAGTTGTCCCGGGTCGCAGAGGAGCAGAAGATCGAGATCGCCATCATCACCACCCCGGCCAGTGCTGCACAAGCCGCCGCCGACGTAATCGTCGCGGCGGGCATCCGGGGGATCCTCAACTTCGCCCCCACCCAGATCCAGGTACCCGACGATGTCAAGGTCAAGAAGGTGGACCTCACGACCGAGTTCGACAACCTCGTCTACCACCTGTACGCGCGGGCACGCTAGGAGAGGAGCACAAGGAACATGGCGGATTGGATCCTGGAGAACCCGGACGGCATCACCAGGGTAGACATGGTGGTGGGAATCCCATCCAAGAACGAGGCGGACGCCATCGCGTTTCCCACCGAGCAGGCGTCCCTGGGCCTGACCCAGTACTTCGGCGACAAGAAGGTGGTGATCGTCAACTGCGACAACGCCAGCACCGACGGCACCAAGGAAGCCTTCTTCGCCGCCCCTTGCCAGGTACCGCGCGTCTACGTCTCCACCCCCGCGGGAGTGGCGGGCAAGGGCAACAACTTCCACAACCTGTTCCGCCTGGTGCGCGACCTCAAGGCCCAGGCCGCGGTGGTGGTGGACGCCGACCTCAAGAGCATCACCCCACGTTGGATCAAAAACCTGGGTGAGCCCCTGTTCTCCGACTTCGGCTATGTCACCCCCCTGTATATGCGGCATAAGTACGACGGCACCATCACCAACAACATCGCCTACCCCCTCACTCGAGCCCTCTACGGCCGCCGGGTGCGCCAGCCCATCGGCGGCGATTTCGGCTTCTCCGGAGAACTGGCGGAGTACTATCTGGAGCACGAGACCTGGAGCGAGTCCATCGCCCTGTTCGGCATCGACGCGTGGATGACGACCCTGGCCATGTACCACCGCAAGCCCATCACCCAGGCGTTCCTCGGCCGCCCCAAGATCCACCGCGCGAAGGATCCGGCCGCCAGCCTGGGCCCGATGTTCCGGCAGGTGGTGGGCACCATGTTCGCCCTGATGGAACCGTTCCAGCAGTTCTGGAAAGAGGTGCGCCACAGCCGGCCCACCTCGATCTTCGGCTTCGGTCTGGGGGAGACCGAGATGCCCCCCCCGGTGAATGTGGACGTGGGGGCCCTGTACCACAAACTCCACGACGGGGCAGCGGAGTTCGGAGACCAGTGGAAGGAGGCCCTGGCACCCGCCACCTACGCCAAACTGCAGGAGGTGCTGGACCTGGAGGCGTCCCACTTCGAGTTCCCCATCCCCCTTTGGGCGCATTGCCTGTTCGACATGGCGGTGGCCTACCGGGATCGCATCATGTCCAACACGGTGCTGATGGACTCCCTGGCACCGCTGTACTTCGGCCGCACCCTGTCCTTCGTGCGCTCCACCGAAGGCATGGCCATGGCCCAGGCCGAGGAGTACATCGAGGAGCAGTGCCTGGCCTTCGAGGCGGCGAAACCGTATCTGCTCCAACGCTGGGGCGCGTAGCAGCACAAGCGAAAGGAGAGCATCGTGGCACGCATCCTGATCGTGGACGACGAAGAGCACATCCGGACGCTGTACACCCTGGAGTTGGAGGACGAGGGACATCAAGTGCTGGCTCTGGAGACCGGCAAGGATCTGCCAACCCAGATCGACCGCTTTCACCCCGAGGTGGTGGTGCTGGATATCAAGATGGTGGACGTCAGCGGCCTCGACGTGCTCCAGGAGGTGCGCGACAAGTACTACGACCTCCCGGTCATCCTTTGCAGCGCCTACGGTTCCTACAAAGGCGATCTGAAAAGCATCGCCGCCGACTACTACGTGGTGAAATCTTCGGATCTCAGCGAGCTCAAGGAGAAGATCCGCAGCGCCCTGGAGACCAACATCCCCGCCGAGTAGCACCCCGAAGCACCGAACCCAGGCCGCTTCGGAGACGGGGCGGCCTTTTGCATTCCCGCGGGCGCGGGATCTGCGAGACAATGCCCCGCCCCTCCGACACCGAGACGAATCCCTCATGGATACCACTTCCGAGCACAAGCTCACCATCCGCAACCTGCGCCTCTCCGACTACCCGGGGGTGCAGGAGATCATGGACCGGGTCTACTCGGACATGGGGGGCTCCTGGACCCACGAGCAGTTCGACACCCTGATCACCCGCTTCCCCCAGGGCCAGCTCTGCGTGGAGGACAAGGGCAAGGTGGCGGCCGCGGCACTCACCCTCACCGTCCAGTCCAGCCAGCTCGAAGACGACCACTCCTACCAGGACGTGGTCCGCGACCTCTTCCGGGCCCACGACCCGTCGGGGGACTACCTCTACGGCATCGACCTGTTCGTGCATCCCGACTACCGGAGCATGCGCCTGGGCCGACGGCTGTACGACGCGCGCAAGGAACTGTGCGAAGAGCTAAACCTGAAGGGGATCCTGGTGGGAGGGCGCATTCCCGGCTACGCGCAGCACGCGGCCGAACTCTCCCCCAAGGAGTACATCAACCGGGTCAAGCAGAAGGAGATCACCGACCCGGTGCTGACCTTCCAGCTGGCCAACGAGTTCCACCCCAAGAGGGCGTTGCGCAATTACATCCCGGAGGACAGTCAGTCCCGCAGCTACGCGGTACTGTTGGAGTGGAACAACATCTATTACGAGGCCCGCAAGAAGATCGACTGGGGCCGCAAGACCATCGTGCGGCTCGGGGTGGTGCAGTGGCAGATGCGGCGCTTCGCGTCCTTGGAGGAGTTCCTGCAGCAGGCCGAGTTCTTCATCGACGCGGTGTCCGGCTACAACGCCGACATCGTGCTGTTCCCCGAGCTGTTCAACACCCCCCTGCTGGCCCAGTACAACCAGGAGGACCCAGCGGCGGCGATGCGTTCCCTGGCCGAGCACACCGAGCGCATCCGCGAAGAACTGTTGCAACTGGCGGTTTCCTACAACATCAACGTGGTCACCGGGAGCCTCCCCGAGTACGACGGTAGCAGACTGCACAACGTCTCGTTCCTGTGCCGTCGGGACGGCACCTGGGGCGCCCAGTACAAGCTCCACATCACCCCCGACGAGGCCCTCTACTGGGGGCTGCAGGGGGGCAGCGATCTGCGGGTCTTCGACACCGACGTGGGTAAAGTCGGCATCCTCATCTGCTACGACGTGGAGTTCCCGGAACTGAGCCGGCACCTGGTAGACCAGGGCATGCAGATCCTGCTGGTGCCCTACTGGACCGACACCAAGAACGCCTACCTGCGGGTGCGCCACTGCGCCCAGGCCCGCGCGATCGAAAACGAGTGCTACGTGGCCATCTCCGGCAGCGTGGGGAACCTGCCCAAGGTGGAGAACATGGACATCCAGTACAGCCAGGCGGCGGTGTTCACCCCGTCAGACTTCGCCTTCCCCCACGACGCCGTCGCCGCGGAGGCGACCCCCAACACCGAGATGACCCTGATCGCCGACCTGGATCTGGACCTCATCAAGGAACTGCGCAAACAGGGCAGCGTGCGCAACCTGCACAACCGGCGCAGCGACCTCTACTCCGTACAGTGGCGCAAGCCCGGCGTCTGAGCCCGGCCGCTTTCATAGACAGGAGCATCGGTGGTCAAGTACATCGCGGTGGCGGGCAACATGGGCAGCGGCAAGTCGAGTCTGGTGGAGTTCCTGTGCCGCCGCTACCCGGAGATCCGCCCCTTCTACGAGCGCAACGAGGAGAACCCCTACCTGGCGGACTTCTACCGGGACATGGGCGCCTGGGCGTTCCACTCCCAGGTGTACTTCCTGACTCTCAAGTTCGGCATCCACCAGGAACTGGACGCCTGTTCCCAGACGGTGATCCAGGACCGCACCATTTTCGAAGATGCGGAGATCTTCGCCGAGAACCTGCACCGCCAGGGGCACCTCACCGGGCGGGACTACGCCGCCTACCGCCGCCTGTACGAAACGGTGACCGCCAGCCTCGACCCGCCGGATCTGCTCATCTACCTGAAATCCAGTCTGCGCACGATCAAGAAACGTATCCGCCTGCGGGGCCGGGACTACGAGGCCGGCATCGACCCGGAGTACCTGAAATCCCTCAACCACCTCTACGCCCGCTGGGTCAAGCGCTACGACCTCTCTCCGGTGCTGGTGCTCGACGCCGACCGCCTCGATTTCCTCAACGACCTAGTGGACCGCATCGAACTGCTGGAGACGATCGAAAAACACCTGTGAGGCGTGCGATGTGCGATGAAGATCAGGTGTCCTGACCACGACCTCGCCTGACAGCTTCGCCACCCAGGTCGACACTTGACCTGACACCAAGGTGGTCAATACGGGTGGATTTTGGAAGGCGCCGTGGTGAGGGTCCCGAAAGTCGATTTTGCCTTTTCGCAACGACTTGGCGGTCATCAATGCGATTTCACAAAAGCACCGCTTGCGGCCGTCGAAGGAGTACCAAAACCGATCATGACGCTGCGGCAGTGGCCAAAGACTTCCAGATAGCAACGTTTTAGGTGATAAAAAGGGAGCCGCATCATTAGCTAATGCGGCTCCCTGTACTATTTGATTTCGCTAGTTTTTAATTACTGCGTTGCCTATAGTGGTTTCTATTTATTGAAGCTATTTACCGTTGCGGTATATCCTTCTTTGATCATATCTATCTCTTCAGCGCACTTTGCATTATCACCGCACAGATGTCCAGCATCTTCCAGTATTTCATTTACTGCTGTGTTCAATGGGGCCCATCCATACCAATGTGAATAGTCGTTACTGGCGTGGAAAGCACCTTGGAAAGCACGCTGTCTATGCTCGAGGAAAATCAGATAAAGTTCTTGCTCCACCTTTGTTCGTGCATAGTAATACTGAAGAATGTCTGGTCCACCCATTTCCCAATTCACAGGAGCCTCAAGTTTTCCATGACGATAAAGAGCGAAGACTGCATCAAAGGCTTTCGCATAAACTGCATCGGAGGCTTTGATTATTGAATCGGACGCATCCATGGTGGCCTGCACGTAGTCTTTGGCATGACACTCGTTGCAATTCTCCTTCATCCTGGTACGCAGCTTATTAAACTCATCCGGGCCTCTGGCAATCCTTCCCTGAGCAACAGCTGCAATGAAACGGCCTGTGGGCTGCAAATCCTTTGCACTCAATACACCAGCCGCGACCAGGTACTTGGCCCGATGAAGAACCCAGACGGGGTCATCATCAACACCGTCGAATTTGCCGGAGGGTAGCTTTTCAGCCAGATCCTTAAGATTTTGTACCAACTCATTTACACTCATGTGGCTGAAA
>JARGFW010000249.1 GCA_029211085.1 Deferrisomatales bacterium
GCATCCTGGGCCGAGGCTTCCACCCCGCCGCCGGCCAGCCCCACGCCGAGGTGCTCGCCCTACGGGAGGCCGGCGCCCTGGCCCACGGGGCCGACGTGTACGTCACCCTGGAACCCTGCTCTCACCACGGCCGGACCCCCCCCTGTGCGGGTGCCCTGGTGGAGGCCCGGCCGCAGCGGGTGGTGGTGGCCACTGTGGATCCCAACCCCCAGGTGGCGGGCCGCGGCATCCGCGCCCTGCGCGACGCCGGCATCCCGGTGGAGGTGGGGGTCGGTGAGCGGGAGGCCCGGCGGCTGAACGAGGCGTTTGCCCTTTCGGTGACGGCCCGCCGCAGCTTCGTGCACCTCAAACTGGCCGCCACCCTCGACGGCCGCATCGCCACTGCCGCTGGAGACTCCCGCTGGATCACCTCCGCCGAGAGCCGGCAACGGGTGCACCGGCTGCGCCAACTCTGCGGCGCCGTGGTGGTGGGGGTGGGTACCGCGGCGGCCGACGATCCCCGGCTCACGGTGCGACTGCCCGGGGCGGAGGAACAATGGGTCACCCGGGTGGTGCTCGACCCGGCCCTGCGCATTCCCCCCGGCGGCCACCTGCTCGACCCCGATTCCGCCAGGCACACCCTGTTGGCCTGCGGCGAAAGGGCCGCGGCGGAGAGGGGCGACCGCTACCGGGGCCTGGGCTGCCAGGTGCTGCCCCTGCCCGGGCCGCCGGGCCGGCTGGACCTGGGGGCGCTGCTCGCCGAGTTGCACCGCCGCGGTCGCATGGAGGTGCTGGTGGAGGGGGGCGCGGAGACCGCCCAGCGTTTTCTGGCCGACGGCCTGGTGGACCGGGTACACCTGTTCTATGCCCCCAAACTGCTCGGCGGGCGTGGTTCCCTGGGCATGCTCGGCGGCGCCGACCCGGAGCGCATCGCCGACGCCTTGGAGTTGGCCGAACTGGAAGTCGAACGGGTGGGGCCAGATCTGTATGTCACTGGGAAACCGGTGAACAGTGAAGAGGGAACGGTGAACGGGAACTGCATCCCGTAGGGGTAGTCGTTCTTGGCCTTTGGTTCTTCCCGTTCACGGTTCACCGTTCACCTGTTCACGAGGTTCACACATGTTCACCGGAATCATCCAGGACGTAGGCCGGATCCGCAGTTGGCGGGCCCGTGGCGCCGGCCAGGTGCTCGCCGTGGACACCGGGCTGGACACCGGGACGTTCGAGTTGGGGGAGTCGGTGGCGGTCAACGGAGTGTGCCTCACCGTGGCCGCTGTGGCCCCCGGCCGCTTCGAGGCCGATGTCTCCCCGGAGACCCGGCGCCGGGCCAACCTGGGGGCGCTCGCCGTGGGCGCCCGGGTCAATCTGGAGCGGGCCCTGCGGCCGGTGGACCGCCTGGGAGGGCACTTCGTGCTGGGTCACGTGGACGGCACCGGCACGGTGCGCCAGCGGCGGCCCCAGGGGGAGTTCGAGGAGATCACCTTCGACGCCCCGGGCGCCGTGCGCCGCTACCTGGTGGAAAAGGGCTCGGTGGCGGTGGATGGGGTGTCCCTCACGGTCTTCGCCTGCGACCCGGACGGGTTCTCGGTGGCGGTGATTCCCCACACCCTGGGACGCACCACCCTGGCCGGGTGCCGGGCCGGGGATGGGGTCAACTTGGAGGCGGACATCCTCGGCAAGTATGTGGAGAAGTTGCTGGGTGGCGGCCGCGGGGCCGCCGGCCTGAGCATGGAAACCCTGGCCCGGAGCGGGTTCTTGACGTAGTATGAAACGCGAGTTTCGTGCTTTCCGCAAACGTTTCAACGAGCGAAAGAGAGTCATGCCAATACAGCGAGTAGAAGCCGCCCTGAAGGACTTCCAGGACGGCAAGATGGTCATCATGGTGGACGACGAGGACCGGGAGAACGAAGGCGATCTGACGATCGCCGCCGAGAAGATCACCCCGGAGGCGATCAACTTCATGGCCACCCACGGTCGGGGGCTGATCTGCCTGGCGCTCTCAGAGGACCGCTGCGACGCGCTCAACCTGCCGCCGATGGTGCAGGACAACACCAGCTCGTTTCAGACCGCGTTCACCGTCTCCATCGAGGCGCGCCAGGGGGTGAGCACCGGCATCTCGGCGGCAGATCGGGCCACCACGGTGCTGGCCGCCATAGCCGACGACGCCCGCCCCGAGGATCTCGCCCGCCCCGGTCACGTGTTCCCACTGCGGGCCCGCAGGGGCGGGGTACTGGTGCGCACCGGCCAGACCGAAGGGTCCATGGACCTGGCGCGGCTGGCGGGGATGAAACCGGCCGCCGTGATCTGCGAGATCATGAAGGACGACGGCGCCATGGCCCGCCGCCCGGACCTGGAGGTGTTTGCCGCCAAGCACGGCCTGCGCATCCTCTCCATCGCCGACCTGATCGAGTACCGTCTGCGCATGGAGCGGCTGATCCACCGCGCCGCCGAAACCCGACTGCCCACGGCCCACGGCGGAGAGTTCAAGGCCATCGTGTACCAGAACGAGGTGGACTCCTACCTGCATATCGCCCTGGTGAAGGGGGAACTGGACGGGGGTGAGCCGGTGCTGGTGCGGGTGCACTCCGAGTGCCTCACCGGCGACGTGTTCGGTAGCCTGCGCTGCGACTGCGGCGACCAGCTGCACACCGCCATGCGCATGATCGGGGAGGAGGGCCGCGGGGCCATCGTCTACCTGCACCAGGAGGGGCGGGGCATCGGCATCATCAACAAGCTCAAGGCCTACGAACTCCAAGATCAGGGGCGTGACACCGTGGAGGCCAACGAGGAGCTGGGCTTTCAGGCCGATCTCCGGGACTATGGCATCGGCGCCCAGATCCTGGTGGACCTGGGTATCCGCAAGATCCGCCTGATGACCAACAACCCGCGCAAGATCGTCGGTATCGAGGGCTACGGCCTGGAGGTGGTGGATCGGGTTTCGATCCAGATCGCGCCCCAGGCCGAGAGCGAGCGCTACCTGTCCACCAAGCGCGTGAAACTGGGGCATCTGCTCGAGGGCGCCGCGCCCGAGATCGACTGACGCCTCTCTCCCCACGAACCCCAGCATCGGAGTGCGACCATGCCCGCGTTCATCGAAGGTAAACTCACCAGCGACGGTCTGCGCTTCGCGCTCGTTGCCAGCCGCTTCAACAGTTTCATCGTCGACCGCCTGGTGGAGGGCGCGGTGGATGCCATCGTGCGCACCGGCGGCGACCCGGACGCGATCCGGGTGGTCAAGGTTCCCGGGGCGTTCGAGATTCCCCTGGTGGCCAAACGGCTGGCCGCGTCGGGCAAGTACGACGCGGTGGTATGTCTGGGAGCGGTGATCCGCGGTTCCACCCCGCACTTCGACTATGTGGCCGCCGAGGTCAGCAAGGGGGTGGCTCAGGTGGGCCTGGAAACCGGGGTTCCGGTGAGCTTCGGCGTGCTCACCACCGATACCCTGGAGCAGGCGGTGGAGCGGGCGGGCAGCAAGGCGGGCAACAAGGGCTCCGACGCCGCGCTGGCGGCGGTGGAGACCGTCAATCTATTGAAAGCCATGGCCGACTGACCATGGGTGCCCGCCACGCCGCTCGCCAACTGGCGGTGCAGGCCCTCTATGCCCTGGATCTGAACCCGGAGGCCGGCCCCGAGGCCGCGCTGCGCAAGGCCCGGGAGGAGGCATCCCCCGGGGGGCGGGACGATGTCTATCTGGACTCCCTGGTGACCGGGGCGTGGCAGCGGCGCTCCGAGGTGGATGCTGCCCTCGGCGCCGTCAGCCGACGTTGGAAGGTACACCGCATGGATCGGGTGGACGTGGGAGTGTTGCGCCTGGCCACCTTCGAGCTCATGTTCCGGCCCGACACCCCGGTCCAAGTTGCCTTGGATGAGGGGGTGGAGCTGGCCAAGGAGTTCGGCACGCCGGACTCCCCCGCTTTCGTCAACGGAATCCTGGATCGCATCGCCCGTGAGCACCGCAAAGACGACCTCGGAACCTGACCCGTTAGCGTGTTCCCCCAGGAACTCGCCGCCGCTCACCGGGTTGTTGGGGGCCCTGGCCCAGCCAGCGGCCCTGCTCGGGGCGGAGGGCAACATCCAGTGGGGCAACCCGGCCTTGGGCGAGCTGTTTTCCGGCACCCGCCCCCCCGCTAGCCTGACCGAGTGGGAGGGCAACTCTCCCCCCGGGGACGAACCCCTGTGGCCGGAGTTACAGCGGCGCCGTTCCGTCGTGCGGCGGCTGGCCACCGCCTCCGGGGTGGTGTCCCTGCGCCTGAGCCTGGTGTCTTCCGTGGCGGGCGACCCGGTGCTGCTGTGCCGCGACGCCGACGGCGGCCGCCTGGACGGGCCCAGGGGCCTGCAGGAGCTGCGCGAGCGCACCTCAATCCTGGAGACGATCTTCCACAGCCTCAACGAGGGCGTGTTGGCGATCGATGCCGCCGAACGCATCATCGCCATGAGCCTGTCGGCAGAGCGCATCACTGGGTTCGCCGAGGCCGAGGTGTTGGGGCGGGTATGTCACGATGTATTCCAGGCCCCCGTGGGTACCGAGTGCCCGTTCCAGACCATGCTCCGCAAGGGGGAGTCGTTCCACCAGCGCGACATGCACCTGCTTGGCAAGAACGGGCGGTCCATACACGTCTCCGCCAACGCCACCCTGCTCAAGACCGCCGACGGCAAGGTGGAGGGCGCCCTGGTGGTGCTCAAGGATCTCAGCGAGATGGACCGCCTGCGGGAGGGGCTGCGGGAGGGGGCCGGATTTCACGGCATCGTCGGCATGCACCCGCTGCTGCGGCGGGTCACCGAAAAGATCGAGATGGTGGCTCCCAGCGAGGTGTCGATCCTCATCCAGGGAGAGTCCGGAACCGGCAAGGAGCTGGTGGCCAAGGCCATCCACGACCTGAGCGCCCGTGCCGATGGCCCGTTCGTCAAGGTCAACTGCGCCGCCCTGTCCGAGCACCTGCTGGAGAGTGAGTTGTTCGGCCATGTGCGCGGGGCGTTCACCGGGGCCGTGAAGGACCGACCGGGGCGCTTCGAGGTCGCCCACCAGGGCACCCTGTTCCTCGACGAAATCGGGGAGACCTCCCCCGGGCTCCAGGTGAAGCTGCTGCGGGTGCTGCAGGAGGGTGAGTTCGAACGCGTCGGCGAGAGCCGCCCCCGGAAGGCCGACGTGCGCATCCTGGCCGCCACCAACAAGGACCTGCGCCGCGAGGTGGCAGCCGGCAGGTTTCGCGACGACCTGTTCTACCGCTTGTGCGTGGTGCCGGTCGAGTTGCCCCCGCTGCGCGACCGTGCCGACGACATCCCCCTGCTGGCCGATCACTTCCTCAAGCGGCTCGCCAGTCGGGAGGGGCGCCGCAAGGTACTCAGCCCGTCCAACCACGGCTTGTTGCAACGCTATCGCTGGCCGGGCAACGTGCGGGAACTGGAGAACGCCCTGGCCCACGCCTACGTGTGCAGCGCCGGCGACGTGATCTCCGCCGAGAGCCTGCCCGAGCACATCCTCCACGGCGAGGATCTGTTCCTCGACGCCCCTGCCCAGGGCGAGGAGCGCCGCGCCATCGTCGCCGCCCTGGAGGCCACCGCCTGGAACAAGGGCGAGGCTGCCACCCGCCTGGGCCTGAGCCGCACCACCCTGTGGCGCCGCATGCGCGACCTGGGCATCCGCCAACCCCGCCGCAGTCCGCGGGGCTGATCCCGGCGCCCGACCCGGGCGCTCACCTGCCGCCGATCAACCCCGACCCACCCCTGTGCCCCGCGTGTTGCAGCGCTGAAACGCGTTGCGGTTCAAACTGAAACACCCGGGCTCTTCCAGCAGTTGCCTCCCTCCCGATCCTCGCGGATTGCCAGGTTGCACGCCGATTTCCCCCGTGGGCACATGAATTGCTAAAACGGTGTCCGGAGAGCAGTTCGTGATTTTTGGTGCAACCACGAGAGGGAACCCGCACATGAGAGCAACGATCGTCGCCTGCCTCGTGGCTCTGGGAGCCGCCCTGCCGCTGCAAACGTTCGCAGAGGGGCTACCCGGGGTCGACGTGGACCTGACCACCGAGTACCGCTACCAATGGGCCCAGCGCCACGCCGGCGAGGACGAGACCGACCAGGATGTGCGGGTCGGCGTCGGCCTGGAGGCGGCCCCCGTGGGCTGGGACCGGCTGAACTTCGCGGGGCTGCTCTACTACAGCAAGGATCTGGACGGCACGTCTGCCTCCGGCATCTACAAGGATCTCCTCGACTCCTACGACGACCGCCAGCAGTGGCAGCTGTACCGGGCGGCACTGCGCTACCGGGCCGACGCCTACGGGCTGGCGCTGACCGCCGGGCGCCAGGAGGTGTGGGGCGCCGAGGTGGTGACCCTGGACGGGGCCCGTCTCGACTTGGCCCCCTGCCGCTGGGTCTCCCTGGATTTGTACGGCGGTCGCCGGGCGAGTTTCTACTCGGACCCGGACACCGAGGCGGTGTACGGAGGTGACCTCGAGCTGCGGCCCTGGCAGGGTGGCTCGCTGCAACTGCGCGACCTCTACTACCTCGCAAACTCCCTGGAGTTGGCGGTGGTCCAGGTGGTGCGGGGGTGGGGGTCGGGCCGCGCGGCGCTGCGCATGATCGGTAACGACGCGCGGGACGCCACCCTTTCCGCCCACCTCTATCCCTGGCGCGAGGGCGAGGTGCACCTGCATTACCTGCGGGTCTACAAGGATTACGACTATGACTTCACCTCCGACGACGATGACCTGGTGCCCGCCCTGGAGTTGGGAGAGCAGCAACCGTACGCCGACTACGGACTCACCGTGCGCCAGGGGCTGCTCGACGTGGCCGGGATCGGGGCGCGCCTGCGCCGCCACAACGTGATCCAAGCGTCCGACGAAGACGCCACCAACGTGGACTTCAACGAGGGGGCGCTGTTGGGCGACCTGACGGGCTGGCCCTGGAAGGGCCTGCGCCTGGACGGCGAGGTGATCCGCTGGGTGGAGGACCGGGAGCGCGAGAACACCACCGAAGACGAGATGTGGGGATTCGTGGCCCGGGTGAGCCAAGACCTGGCCGGGCACACCCTGGGGGCCAGCTACTTCAAGCGGGCCTACGACAGCGACGGCGGCGCCCGAGACACCCGCGGCTACGATCTTTGGGCGCGGGTGGAGGTGTTGTCCGCAACCCACCTCTACCTGCGCTACGAACGAGAGGTAGACGACCTCTACCGCCAGGACGGCATCGATGCCCTCAACGTATTCACCGCCCGGCTGGACCTGGCGTTCTAAAGGGAGCAGACCCCATGCGACTTCATACCAAGACCATCCTCTGGGCGACTGTGGCCCTGCTGCTCGGCGCCCTCCTGCTGGCCGGGTGCGTGCAGGGGCTCAAGGGGCTGCGCTTCTCCCACCGAGACCACGCCGGTGAGGCCGA
>JARGFW010000014.1 GCA_029211085.1 Deferrisomatales bacterium
GATCGTGGACGAGGCGTGGACCGCCCTGCGCGGGGAGGCTGTTCGTCCGCCCGCCCTCGTGGTGGAAGTACCGCGGCACACCCCACCCTGGAGCGGCCGCCTGCTCACCTTCTGCCCGGGCTGCCCCCACCGCTCCAGCTACGTGGCCCTGGAGAAGGCCCTCGAGGCCAGCGGCAACCCCCTGGAGGAGTGCGTGGTCACCGGCGACGTGGGCTGCACCATCCTGGGGATGAACCCGCCCCACAACCTGTGCCGCACTGAAGTGGCCATGGGCGCCAGCATCGCCCTGGCCCAGGGTTTCGTCTACGCCGGGGTGAAGCGTCCGGTGGTGGCGGTGCTCGGGGACAGCACGTTTTTCCACGCCGCCATTCCTGCGCTGCTCAACGCCGCGGCCCACAACGTGAACCTTACCGTGTTGGTGCTGGACAACAGCTACGCGGCGATGACCGGCTACCAGCCCTCTCCCAGCAACCCCCGCACCCTGGCGGATGCGGTGCCCAATCCCCTGAGCATCGAGGAGTTGGCCAGGGCCGCCCGGGTACGGCGGGTGCGCAAGGCCCTGCCCTACTTCACCCGGCGTCTCTCCCGGGTGCTGCGCCAGGCCATCGAAACGCCCGGGGTGGCGGTGGTGATCGCCGAGGCCCCCTGCGTGGCCCGCCTGCCCCGCAGCAACGTGATCCCTTTCACGGTGCGTCCCGAGCGCTGCGTTGGGGTGGAGTCCTGCAGCGCCTCGTGTCTGGAACAGATCGGTTGCCCGGCCATGGACCTGGACGAGGCCAGCGGCAAGGCGTGGATCGACACCGACCGCTGCGCTGGCTGCGGGCTGTGCGCCCCAACCTGCCCCACCAAGGCCATCCGCCGCCGTCTGGGCGGTCGATGGTGGCGCACCTGATGCGCCTGGACGTGGTGGTGGCCGGTGTGGGTGGGCAGGGGGTGGTGTCCCTGGCCCGGCTGCTGGTGGAGGCCGCCATCCGGGAGGGATTCGACGGCCACCTCCTGGCCCAGTCGGGGCTGGCCCAGTTGGGCTCCCCGGTGATCGCCCACACGCGGATCGGCTCCCCGGCGAAACCCAGCCCGAAGATTCCCCTGGGAGCGGCGCATCTGGTGGTGGGTCTGGAGCGGTTGGAGGCCCTGCGCCTGGCCCCATACCTGGCACCGGACGGCCACGCGCTGCTCTCGGAGGAGCCGGTGCGCCCCTACCATGCGCGGTTTCACAAGGAGTGCTATCCGGAGATCGGGGAGGTGGAAGCAGCGTTCGGCGCCCGGGTGACCACCTGGATACCGGCCCACCGGCTGGCCCGGGAACTCGGCCCGCCGGGGCTGGTGAGTGCGGTGATGCTCGGCGCACTGGCCGGCGCCACCCCGGTGATCGAGCGCGACAACCTTGTGCTGTGCCTGCGGGAAACCCGCCCGGAGTGGGCCGATGTGGAGGTGGAGGCGTTCTTTGCCGGCTACCGGTTCGTGACCGGGCGCGACCACTGACCCCCGGCAGCCAACCAACAGCAAAACCGAAACCTTCGCCTTTGGCCTTGGGCCCTTCAGCGCGCCAGTTCGACCCTCCCCGCGGGAAGGTCGGCCAGGGCCTGGCGGAGCGGTGCGGCCAGGACCAGGGCCAGCCCCACCTTCACCAGGTCGAACCCCAGGTAGCCACCCAGGGACCAAACCACCGTGCGAAACACCTCAATCTTGCCCTGGAACAGGGCAAGATTGAGGTACAGGCCGGCGATGCCGCACAGGTACACCACCCCCAACCCCAGCAGCAACCCGACCAGGGTGCGACCCCACACCCCACCCGGCGCCCAGCGCACCACCGCCGCGATGACCCAGGCGGCTGCGGAGAACCCCACCAGGAAACCGAACGTGGGGTGCAGTACGTACGCCGGCCCGCCGCCGTTGGCGAACACCGGCAACCCCACCAGGCCGATCGCCAGATAGGTGAGCTGGCTACCCAGCGCCAACCGGGGACGCAGCACCGCCCCCGCCAGGAACACCACCAGGGGCTGCAGGGTAAACGGCACCGGCTCCAGGGGCACTCGCAGGAACGCGCCTACGGCGGTGAGCGCGGCAAACAGTCCGATGATGACCAGGTCGCGGGTACGTGGGGACGCCATGGGTGCTCCTCGGGGAGCCCGGGAAGATCCCGGGCAGGGGAACCTATGGCGCACACGGTAGCGGCGGAGGCAGGGTACGTCAACTCACATTTTACATGAGGTTTACTACGCGGCGCGCTGGCTCTCTCCGGGGAGGAGTACACCCTCCACATCGAATCCGGCGCTCTGGGGATCGAGCACCGCTCCAATGGTGCGGGCGTACTCCTTGGCCCCCCGTGGGTCCGCCTCGCGCAGATCCACATCGCGGTGTCTTGCGAGGGGCACCCCGGCCGCATCGGTGACCAAGCGCACCCAGGGCCGCACCAGCACATTGTGGTGCTGCCGGTACACCACCCCCAGCTCCCCGGTGTCGAGGCGCACCGGCGTGCCGATGGGGTAGATGCCCACGCATTGCACGAACTTCTGCACGTAGATGGGGTAGAAATCGTTCTTGCCCCACTCGAAGATCTTCTGCATCGCCACGTGGCTGGGCATGCCCTTGTGGTACACCCGGTCGGAGCTGATCGCGTCGTACACATCCACAATCGCCGAGATCAGCCCGAACTTGCCGATGCCCATACCCGACAATCCCCGAGGATAGCCTTTGCCGTTGAAGCGCTCGTGGTGGTTTAGCGCCACGTTGGCACAGTCATTCGGCACGTTCTTGTTGTCCATCAGGATCTTGGCGCCGTGCAACGGGTGGCGCTTCATGATCTCGAACTCATCGTCGGTGTACTTCCCGGGCTTGTTGAGGATCGCCTCGGGCACCCGCATCTTGCCGATGTCATGGAGGATAGCGCCGACTCCCAAGCGCTTCAACTCGTCCTGCACCAGCCCCAGGTGGCGGCCCAGGGTCAGGGCCAGCACGCTGACATTGAGGGAGTGCTGGAAGGTGTAGTCGTCGAAGTTCTTCAGCCGCGACAGGCTGGACAGGGCGTCGGGGTTGCGGAAGATCGAATCCACCATCTTGTCCACCACCTGGGCCGCCCGCTCGCCATCGACGCTCTTGCCGAGGCGGGCGTCCACCAGCAGATCCTTCACCATCACCTTGGCTTCGCTGTAGACGACCTTCGCCCTCTGCAGTTCCTCCTCGAACTCGCGGTTCTGCTCGTCGATGACCGCCGGGGAGGGGGGGGACTCGCCCCCGGGGGGGGCCACCTGCTGTTCCATCTCGCTGCGCACCGCGGTGCTGGCCGCCCGCTCCGACACGGCCTTGCCGCTGTCCTGCCCCTTGGCGGTGTCGATGAACACCTCTCGGATGCCGTGCTCGATGATCTGCGCCACCTCTTTGGCGCTCTTGATGCGTTTCTGGCTGCCCATGAACGGGTGGTCCATCCACGGCACGTTGAAGTCACTGACGAACATGCCGACCTGCAGATCTTCGACCCGGATCTTCTTGATCACGGCAACCACCTCCACCCACAGCACACCAACCCGGCAGACACCGGGTGCCACCCTTTATCTATCGGCAACGGGGGGAGCATCTTGAGGCCGGGAAGGCCGGGTGGCTGGGATGCAAGCAGGGCGGGAACTCCAGGACTCCGAACCCGGAACCCGCCGCTAGAACCTCTCCACCAGCTTGTCGATCAGGTAGCTGCTCTCGCGGATTGCCTGGTCGGAGAACGGGCCGAACCACTCGGCGATGCGGCCGAACTCGGCGATGAAGGTATCCCGGTCCCCCGCCTCGATCATGCGCACGTTCTCCGCCACGCTCTCGATATACTCCCGCAGCAGGGTCCGGCGCTCGGGGGTGGCAAAGATGATCTCGGCGTACAGGCCCGGGTCCTGGGCGAACAACCGCCCCACCATGCCCAGTTCCAGCCGGTAGATCGGGGCGGAGAAGTCCAACGTGCGATGCAGATCCACCCCCTTGCGGTACAAGTACTGGCCGAATGCGAAACTGGCGAAGTGGCGCAGCGCCTGCACGAAGCCCATGGTTTCGTCGTGGTCCGCGGCATTGGCGGTGACGATCACCGCCCCCCAGGCCGCCAACTGGTCGAGCAACCACTGGCACGCCGCTGATTCCCGACCCGGGGTGGCCACCACGATCTGCTTGTCCAGGGAGGTGGTGGTGGGGCCGAACATCGGGTGCAGACCCAACACCGGCCCGGGATGGGCCGCCAGCATTGCAGCCATGGGGCCGCTCTTGATGCTGGTCACGTCGGCCAGCACGCACCGCGCCGGCAGGTGGGGCGCCAGGCGGGCCGCCACCGCGGCAGTGGCTTCGATCGGCACCGAGAGGATGGTCAGTTCCGCGCCCTCGCATAGGGGCTCCACCCGACCCCAGTCGTCCCGGTCCAGCACCGCCACCCGGTAGCCGGCCTCGCTGAACCAACGGGTGAGGCAGCTCCCCATGGCGCCGGCGCCGCCCACCACCAGCACCCGGGCCCCGGGGCGCACACCGTGGCTGGCCAGAGTCGCCCCCTGGGTTTGCCGCGAGTCTCGCATCACCCGGCGGAAGATGTCCTCCACCAGGTCCGGATCCAGGCCTACCCCGAGCCCCTGGGCCCGGCGCCGGGAGATCAGATCCTCCTCCCGTGCCGGGTGGTACACGGGCTGGTCGTGGGCCCGCTTCCACTCAGCGACCTCGGCGACCACCCTCCCCCGTTCCGCCAGCAGTTCCACCAGGCGGCGGTCCAGATCATCGATTTTGTGCCGCAGCGATGCCAGGTCGTTCGAGTCGGGTTTCAATGGCTCTCCCTGAGGTAGTCCACGGACAACGGGCACCTGTCAACGAACCGGAACGGTTTGACGGCGCCCCCCACGGCGTTCGTGCCCCAAGGATGGGGAAGCAACCCCTCTCCACCGCAGCGCACCGGGAAGGGGCCCCACGCGCAGGGGGCGAGGCGCCTGGGTCCGCTGCCGGTCCTGGCAGGAGCGGGCGCGGGAAAAGTCCCCAGCATCTGGCCCTCGGGTAGCGAGGACCGCGGCCATGTACCGGTCGGTGATGTTCCTCGGGCGACGTCGGTTCCCTCACCGTGCGTTCAGGGGGTGACCCGGGTGCCGCCCTCCAGGTAGCCGGTGGTGATCTCCTTCAGTTGCTTGCGTTCGCGCAGAAAGCGTTCCTTCATCCCCTTGAGCCATTCCCGGTGCGTCACCACGGCCTCCATGCTGGTGAACATCTCGTGGGCTCCCTCCCCCACTTCAAAGTGGGGCTCGGCGTCGCGCAGCGACACGCTGCCCGGGTTGCTGCACAGCATGCAGCGCACCCGATCGCCTCCGAGAAAGCGGAAGGTACTGCCCCCGCACACCGGGCAAGCCGGTGCCGTGCTGTGCCGCCGCGCGCCGAACAACGCCGCACCCAGTTCGGCCGCCACGGCCTTGTTCTCTTCGCCGTAGAAGATCTCCCCCGGTAGGGCCCCATAGATGACGCGACTGTCCTTGAGGTCCGCCAGCAAGAGTTTCAGGAAACTCTCCACGCCGAGTTGGGTGTAGCCCTCCCGGTCCCGGATGCCCGCGACGGCGAGGGCCACGGCCGGCCGTCCCCAGAGTTGCTCCCCGTGGGCGTAGAATGCCAGGGCGCGGTCGAGAAGGCGCTTGAGCACCGAACTGGGACCCAGGAAGTAGGCAGGCGCGGCGGCGATGTAGGCGTCGGCGGCCAGAATCTCGTCCAGCACCAGGGAGAGGTCGTCGTCGATGACGCACCCTTGGTCACGGAACAGACACGCGTAGCAGCCTCGACAGGGCCGCAGGTCGAAATCCGACAAACGCAGCAGGCGCAGTTCGTGTTCCTCGGGAATCTGCCGACTGATCTCCTTTACCATCAGTTCGCAGTTGCCGAGGTTGCGGGGCGAGCCGATCAGGGCGAGGACGCGCTTCATGACCGTTTCCTTTGCATCCCAATCCTCCTGTTGCTTTGCATCACATGCCTCCTGGTCCCTTGCCGGCGATCTTCGCCCAGGCGTCACGCAGGGTCACCGCGCGGTTGAACACCGGGCGCTCGGGGGTGCCGTCGGGGTCGGCGGCGAAGTAGCCCAAGCGCTCGAACTGGATCGGTTCGCCGGGGGCGGCGCCGGCCAGGGCCGGCTCCAGGCGGCAACCCTCGAGCACCTCCAGGGAGTCGGGGTTCAGGTAGGTCTTCCAGTCCGCGTCGCCGGCCTCTGCCGCCGGATCGGGGACCGACAACAGGCGGTCGTAGAGACGCACCTGGGCCGACACCGCGTGGGCGGCGCTGACCCAGTGCAGGGTGGCCTTCACCTTGCGGCCGTCCGGGGCCGAGCCCCCCAAGGTCTCGGGATCGTAGGTGCAGCGCAGCTCCACCACCTGCCCGGAGGGGTCCTTCACCACCTTCCGGCACTGGATGAAGTAGGCGAAGCGCAGCCGCACCTCCCGGCCGGGTCCCAGGCGGAAGAACTTCTTCGGCGGGTCTTCCAGGAAGTCGTCGTGCTCGATGTAGAGTTCCCGGGAGAACGGCACGGTGCGGGTGCCGGCGGCGGGGTCTTCCGGGTTGTTCACCGCCTCCAGTGCCTCCACCTGCCCCTCGGGGTAATTCTCGATCACCACCTTGAGGGGCCGCAGCACCGCCGTACGCCGCAGGGCCCGGCGGTTGAGGTCCTCGCGCAGGCAGTGCTCCAGCAGGGCCAGGTCCACCGTGCTGTCTTTCTTGGCCACCCCGATGCGGTTGCAGAAATCGCGGATCGCCTCCGGGGTGAAGCCCCGGCGGCGCAGCCCGGAGAGGGTCGGCATGCGCGGGTCGTCCCAGCCGTCGACCGCGCCCTCCTGGACCAGTTGCAGTAGTTTGCGCTTGCTCATCACCGTGTAGGTGAGGTTGAGCCGTGCGAACTCGATCTGGCGGGGGTGGAAGATCCCCAGGTTGCGGCAGAACCAGTCGTACAGGGGCCGGTGATCCTCGAACTCCAGGGTGCAGATGGAGTGGGTGATGCCCTCCAGGGAATCCGACTGGCCGTGGGCGAAGTCGTACATGGGGTAGATGCACCAGGCGTCGCCGGTGCGGTGGTGGGTGGCGCGCAGGATGCGGTACAGCACCGGGTCGCGCAGGTTCACGTTGCCCGAGGCCATGTCGATCTTGGCCCGCAGCACCCGGGAGCCGTCGGGGAACTCCCCGGCGCGCATACGGCGGAACAACTCCAGGTTCTCCGCCACCGGGCGGTCGCGGTGCGGGCTTGGGATGCCGGGTGCGGTGAGGGTGCCGCGGTGGGCGCGGATCTCCTCGGCGCTCAGGTCGTCCACGTAGGCCATGCCCTGCTCCACCAACTGCTCGGCCCAGGCGTAGAGCTGCTCGAAGTAGTCCGAGGCGTAGTAGAGGCGCTCCCCCCAGTCGAACCCCAGCCAGCGCACGTCCTCGAGGATGGCGTCGATGTACACCTGCTCCTCCTTGCTGGGGTTGGTGTCGTCCAGGCGCAGGTTGCACAGCCCCCCGAACTCTTCGGCCAGGCCGAAGTTCAGGCAGATGGACTTGGCGTGGCCGATGTGCAGGTAGCCGTTGGGTTCCGGGGGAAACCGGGTATGCACCACCCCCCCAAAGCGGCCGCTCTCCAGATCTTCGCGGATGCGGGTGGCGATGAAATGGGACGGGCCGGGCGCGGGCCGTCCGGCGTCGCCGGTGTGGTCTTGGGCCATGTCGGTCTTCCTTCTTCGTGCCGGGCCGTTTGTCCGGCAGTGTTCATGCGGTAGTCCCGAAGACAACGTCAGGTCAACGGCATCTCTTGGACAGGATTACACGGATTTCGCGGATCGAAAACCGGACCCCTGTGCCCCAGACTCGGAACCGGAGTTCACCATTGCCTATTCATCCGTGCGATCCTGTCAAAAAAAAACGCCCTTGCGTTGGCCTTCGGACGCCAACCCGTCCCTCACTGCACCGCCGGCACCAGGTACAGCACCGCCACGTACCCCAGATACCCGGCGAGCAACAGCCCCCCCTCCGGGCGGGAGATGCGGAAGCCGCTGCGGCAGATCGGCAGCAGTACCACGGTATACAGCGCCAGCACCGGGAACTGGAAGCGGAAGAAGGTGGTGGGCACCGATATGGGCGTGATCACCGCCGTCACCCCCAGGATCAGCAGGAGGTTGAACAGGTTGGAGCCGAGCACGTTACCCACGCTGATGTCGTCCTCGCCCCTCGACACCGCCACCAGGGTGGCGGCCAGTTCGGGCAGGCTGGTCCCGACCGCCACCAGGGTGAGGCCGATCACCACGGCCGGCACCCCGAAGGTCTCGGCGATGGTCACCGCCCCTGCCACCAGCCGATCGGCCCCCCACAACACGCCCGCCAGGCCCGCGGCAGTAAACGCGGCGTGGCGCAGCCGGTGACCGCCGCCCGGCGGAGAGTGGTCGAACGCCTCCTGGACCGCCTCGGGCGCGCTGCGCTCCACCGCCAGGCTCCAGTACAGGAACGCCGCGAACCCGGCCAGCAGCACCACCCCGTCGCCGCGTCCCAGGACCCCGTCAAGGCTCAGCACCACCACCAGCAGCACTGCCAACAGGCCCATGGGGGCCTCGCGCCGAACCAGGGTGAACTCCACCTGCAAGGAGCGGATGCACGCGGCCAGGCCCAGCACCAGGCCGATGTTGGCGATATTGGAGCCCACCACGTTGCCCAGGGCGATGGCGGCGCTGCCCTTCAGCCCGGCGGTTACACTAACCGTCAATTCCGGCAGACTGGTGCCGAACGCCACCACCGTGAGTCCGACGATGGCCGGTGCCACCCCGAACGAGCGGGCCAGCGCCGAGCTGCCCCGGATCAGGAGGTTCGCTCCAAAATACAAGAGCAGCGTACCCAGCAGCACGCTGCCTACAGCCACCATCATGGGCTTCTCCCTCTCCCGATGTGGTCTATTCCATCGCCGGGGAGGCCACCGACACAGGACCGTGGGCGATGACCTCCAGCTTGCGCAACTGGCCCCGCTCACCGATCGCGATGAGCCGGTCGCCCACATCCAGGACCGTGGTACCCGATGGGTTGAACTCCATGTGGCCGCTGCGTTTCTTGATGGCCACGATCATGATGTCCAGCTCCGAGCGGATGGAACTGTCCACCAACTTCACCCCGGCCAGGGGTGAGTCATCCACCACCAGCACCTCCTCCATCTGCAGCCCGAGGCTCTCGGACTGGGTCGCCAGTTCGATGAAGTCGATGACCGCCGGACGCAAGATCGCCATGGCCATGCGGGTGCCGCCGATGATGTAGGGACTGACCACCTTGTCGGCCCCGGCGCGCAGCAACTTCGCCTCGCTCCTGGGCTCCTCGTAGCGGGCGATGATCAGCAACTTGGGGTTGAGTTCCCGGGCGGTGAGGGTGACGAACAGGTTGTCGGCGTCGGACTGCAGCACCGTGACCAGTCCCTTGGCCCGCTCGATGCCGGCGTCGAGCAGCACCGACTCTTCGGTGGCATCGCCCACCACCACCGGATACTGCTGGGGAATGCGCGACACCCGGTCCTCGTCGCGCTCCACCACCACGAATGGCAGGGGACGGCGATCGAACTCCTGGGCGATCAGGCCACCGATGCGGCCGTAACCGCAGATGATGTAGTGGTCCTTCAAGCGGCGGATCTTCGACATGGTCCGTCTTCTCCCCATCAGGGTCTGTAACTCGCCCTCCACCACCATGCGGGTGATGGTTCCCACCGAGTAGGTGACCAGGCTCACCCCCCCGACGATCAGCGCCATGGTAAACCAACGCCCGGCGTCGGACAGTTGGTTCACTTCGCCGTAGCCGATGGTGCTCAGGGTGATGATCACCATGTACAGGCTGTCGGTGAGCCCCCAGCCCTCGATCCAGTGGTAGCCGAGCGTGCCGACTCCCATCAGCAGCACCAGGATGCAGATGATGCGCCAGAAGTAGGAGTGAACCGGAGCGGTGTAGCTCAACGCCACCTCTCGACAGGAACTGCCGGCAGCACGCCGTCCGCGGCGCCACGGGCAGATTTGACTGGATCGGGCAAAGGGCCTAGATTGGCCGCCCTTCGAACCCGGGCACCGGGTTCGAAACCGCCCGCTGGGTCCCGGGAGGGTACCCGCAAAACCGCTTCCATGGCAAAGAGATGAACTTCACAGACACCCGGTTCGACCAGCTGGACCTACCCCCGGAACTGGCCCGGGGCATCGCCGACTGCGGTTTCACCCATCTCACCCCGGTACAGGAACGGTGCCTGTCCAAGGCCCTTGCCGGGCAGGATCTGGCGGTGCAGGCCGAAACAGGTTCCGGCAAGACCGCGGTGTTCGTGCTTGCCGCGTTCGCCCACATGTTGCGCAACCCCCGCCCCGCCACCAGTGGCTCCTGCCCCCGGGCGATCGTCATTACCCCCACCCGGGAACTGGCGGTGCAGGTGGCCCAGGACGCCATGAACCTCGGCGCCCACCTCGACCTCAAGGTACAGGCGGTGTTTGGCGGCATCGACTACCGCAAACAGCGCGAGGAACTGGGCCAGGGGGTGGATCTGCTGGTGGGTACCCCGGGGCGGCTGATCGACTACCTCAAACAAAAAGTCTACCACCTGCGGGACGTGGAGATGGCCATCATCGACGAAGCCGACCGCATGTTCGACATGGGTTTCATCGCCGACCTGCGCTTCATGTTGCGCCGCATGTCCCCGTACAACCGGCGCCAGAGCATGCTGTTTTCCGCGACCCTCGCCGACCGGGTGGTCGAGCTCTCCTACGAGTACATGAACGCGCCGGAGTTGGTGGAGATCGACCCCGACCGGGTCACCGCCGAGAAGGTGGAGCAGGTGCTCTATCACGTCAGTTCCGACCGCAAGTTCCCCCTGATGCTGGGCTTGCTGGCGCGGGAGGAGTGGACCAAGGTGCTGGTGTTCATCAACACCAAGCGCGCCGGTTATGACATCTGCGACCGCCTGCAGCACAATGGCTACCCCTGCGCCCTGCTCAGCGGCGATGTGGACCAGGAGAAGCGACTGAAGATCATCAAGCGCTTCATGTCGGGAGAGGCGCGCATCCTGGTGGCCACCGACGTGGCGTCCCGAGGCCTGCACGTGGACAACATCAGCCACGTGTTCAACTACGACCTGCCCCAGAACGCCGAGGACTACGTGCACCGCATCGGCCGCACCGCCCGGGCCGGCGCCTCGGGCAAGGCCATCACCCTGGCCTGCGAAGACTACGTGTACAGTCTGGAGGAGGTGGAGGCGTACATCGGCAACAAGATCCCCACCGCGGTGGACCTGGACGAACTGCACACCGAGGAGATCCCCCTGCCCCGCAGCAAGCGCACTCCTCGCCCCAGCAGCGGACTCCGCCGGGGTGGCGGCGCCCGCCCGGGTGGGGGTGGGCGCGACGGTCGTGGCGGCGGCAGGAGCGGAGCGGGAGGACGCGGGGGGGGCGGGAGCGGGGGCCGACGAAGGTAAGCCGGGACCGCGGGCCAACTCCGTACGCGGCAAGCTGCACTGCTCCTCAATCTCCCGACCTGCCGGTGCTGGTGTGCACCGCCAACAACTCCTGCGACCTGCCCCCTAGGGAAGGCTGGCCCGTCACCGTGCGCGATGTGCTGGAGAACCGATCCAGCAGCCGCCGGTTGGCCGCGACGGTGGCGCAGGCCCTGCAACCCCGTCCAGCCCCAGCCGCTCCCGCAAACTGACGCAAAGGCCTCGGGCCATGGCCTCCGCCCCACGAGTCGACCCCTCCCCGACCAGGGTGGTAAGAAACGCCCGGTGGGGGCGCCCCTGCCGGTACACCGGTTCCCGGCTCGGGTGGCGCAGGTAGCGCTCCACCAGGCCGAGATCGAACGCCACCAACAGGCTGCCCTGGTAGAAGAACACATCCCGACGGCGGAACGCGCTGGAACCCAGCACCTTGCGCTCCCCCACGCACAGGTCGCCGTGCCCCCTGGGTAGCAGCCGCGGGCCGCCCAGTCTCGCCACCCCGTCCGCGATCGCCCCCACCGCGAACCCCATGTGAGCCCCCAGGGCGGTGGGACGGTCCACCCGCCGCACCAGACTCACCACCACGCACCCGGGACCCAGCACCACCGCCCCGCCACCTCCCCTGCGGCGCAGCACCGGCACGCCGTCGGCCCGACAGGCGTCCAGGTGCAACTCCCGTTCGGGGCGGTTGCCCCGCCCCAGCACCACCGCCACCCCCGGGGGCTGCCACACCCGCAGCCGCGGCCCGGCCGCGGGATCGGCGCAGAAGGCTTCCAGGAGATCTTCGTCCAAGGGGAACGACGTCACGGCGGCTCCCCCTGCCCTGCCCCCCGCAAAGTATCGAGCTTGGCGGCGAACTCCTGGGGGTCCTTGCGCACCCCCCACATCCGCTCCCGGTCCGGCAGAAGGAAGCGTTCGCAGCGCAGGCACAGGTAGCGCAGCGCGGCGCGCCGCAGCAGCACCGGAAGCTGGCGGTACTCGGCGCCCTCCATGAGCCGCACCCCCCGGTAGCCCCGCAACAACGCGCGGGCCAAGTCGCCGTCCACCCCCTGTTGGCCCCAGCACCAGTCCAGCAGCACCACCGCCAGGTCGAACAGCCACGGCCCCCGGCCGGCCAGATGAAAGTCCAGCAGGGCCGTCACGCGGACTCCGCCGGGCGCGAACAGGACGTTGTCGCGGAACAGGTCGGCGTGGATCAGGCCCCCGGGCAGGGGGGGATCCGGCAGTCGGGACTCCTGCCAGAGGCACTCCTCCAGGAGCAGGGCGGCCAACTCGGACAGGTCGGGCCGTTCGGCGGCCAGGCGCCTCGCCAGTTCGCGGCTGGCGGGCAGCAACTGTTCCGGGGCGTGGGCGCGACCCGGCAAGACAAGATCCGCGCCGCAGCCGTGCAGCCGCGCCAGGACCCGTCCCAGGTGCTCCAACTGGTGCTCCCGGGGAGCGAGGACGCTCTCCCCCGAGGCAAACGCCACCAAACTCACCGGGCGACCCCGATACCTGCCGAGCAACTTCCCCGCCGCGGTGCGCCGCGCCCCCGGACACGGCACGCCGCGCTCGGCCAGGGTCTCGGTGACCCGCAGCACGCCCTCCACCTGCCCCGCCGGGGCGCGCTCGTACAGGGTGAGCACGTACTCCCCGCCGTCGGCGACCACCCGGTAATTGGTGTTCTCGATGCCCTCGGCGATGGGGGAGAAGGACTGCAGTGGGCCGGCGCCGAAGGTCCGTAGCAGGGCATCCACGGCTGCGGCGTCCAGAGCGGTGTACACCGCCACCCTCAGCCCCCCTCCTCGGCGGCCAGGGCGTTGGCCAGGGCGATCCACTGCAACACGCTCAGAGCCTCGGGCCGTTCGGTGCCCGTCAGGCCGGATGCCTGCAGCAGCCGCAACGGGTCGGCGCAGACCCCGCGTAGGGTATTGCGCAACATCTTGCGACGCTGTCCGAAGCCGTGGCGCACCACCCGCCACAGGGTCTCTTCGTCCCGCAGCGTTGCCGGGGGCGCCTCGCGGGGGTCCATTCGCACCACCGCGGAGTCCACCTTGGGGGGGGGGCGAAACGCCCCGGGAGCCACCCGGAGCAGCGGGCGCAGTTCGCAGAAACACTGGGCCAGCACGCTGAGGCGCCCGCGGGTGCGGCCGCCGGCGGGCGCCAACAGGCGGTCGGCGACCTCCTTCTGCAACATCACGCTCAGGGAGACAAACGCTTCACGCTGCCGCAGCAGCAGGGCCAGCAGGGGACCGGAGATGTTGTAGGGCAGGTTCGCCACCAGCCGAAACGGTCCGCCGGCCGACCCGGCCAGGGCACGGTAGTCCACCTCCAGGGCATCCCCGGCGATCAGGCGCAACCCAGGGAGCGCCGCGGCCTCCAGGTGCTCCACCATGCGCGGGTCGGCCTCCACTGCCCACACCACGGCGCCGGCGTCGAGCAGGGTCCGGGTCAGGGTGCCCGGGCCGGGGCCGATCTCCAGCACCCGCTCCCCGGGCTGCACCCCGGCCCCCGCGACGATGCGCCCCAGGATGCGGGGATCGTTGAGGAAGTGCTGGCCGTAACCCTTCTTGGCAGCGGGTGGGCGGTGGTTCGCGCCGGGACCCTCCCCGGCCGGGGCCCGAGTTCCGTTCACCCGCCGAGCCCCTCCAGCGGCCAGGTGGGAACGGCGTTGAGGTCGGAGCCGGCGCGCACTCCCGCCAAGAAGCGGTGGCTGCCGGCGCTGGCCACCATCACCGCGTTGTCGGTGCAGTAGCGCGGGCGGGGAATCACCAGGTGGCAGCCGGCCGCGGCGGCCATCGTTCGAAGACCCTCCCGCAGCCGAGAGTTGCATGCCACCCCGCCACAGGCCACCACGCATGCGGCGCCGGTGTGGGCCAGGGCCTGGAGGGTCTTGGTCACCAGGGTGTCCACCACCGCCTCCTGGAACGCGGCGCAGGTGTCGGCCAACTCCTGTGGTTCCAGTCCCTTCAGATACGACTCGCTGTGGGTTCGCAGGCTTGTCTTAAGCCCCGAGAAGGAGAAGTCCAGGTTCCCGGAACGCAGCATCGGGCGGGGGAACGCAAACCGGCTGGGGTCGCCCTCCCGGGCGAGACGGTCGATCACCACGCCTCCCGGGTAGCCCAGTCCGAGCAGCTTGGCCACCTTGTCGAACGCCTCCCCCGCGGCGTCATCCAGGGTCTGCCCCAGCAGCCGGTACTCCCCGCGCCGGGTGCAGAGGTACAGGGCGGTGTGTCCCCCGGAGACCACCAGGCCCACGAACGGGGTGGGCACCGCCTCTTCCAAGAACGCCGCGGCCAGATGGGCCTCCAGGTGGTTCACCGGCACCAGGGGCAACCCACGGCTCCACGCCACGGCCTTGGCGAAGGAGAGCCCCACCAGCAGGGCGCCCACCAGCCCCGGCCCCTGGGTGACCGCCACCGCGTCCAACTCCCCCAGCCCTACGCCGGCGTCGGCCAGGGCCTTCTCCACCACCGGCACGATCGCCTCGGCGTGGGCCCGGCAAGCCAGCTCTGGAACCACCCCCCCGTACTCGGCGTGCAGTGCCACCTGACTGGCCACCACGTCGGAGAGCACCTCCCGGGGGCCGCGCAGCACCGCCGCCGCGGTCTCGTCGCAGCTGCTCTCCACCGCCAGGATCAGCGGCGTGGTCCCTCCGTCGCGAGGATCGGACACCGGCAACACCTCCTACAGCACGTTGGCCGCGAGTTCCGCCAGGGGGCTGCGCTCTCCCTTGTTGAGGGTCACATGGGCGGCGATGGACTGGTTCTTGAACCGCTCCACGGTGTAGCTCAACCCGTTGCTGGTAGCGTCGATATAGGGGTTGTCGATCTGGTAGGGGTCGCCGGTGAGCACCACCTTGGTGCCCTCCCCGGCCCGGGTGATGATGGTCTTGATCTCGTGGGGGGTGAGGTTCTGGGCCTCGTCGACGATGATGTACTGAAAGGGAATGGAGCGCCCACGGATGTAGGTGAGCGGCTCTAGGGCAAGCATGTCCATCTCCATCAGTTCCTGGTAACCCCGGGTACGGCGGCCATCGCGGCCCTCCGAGCCGGCAAACAGGAAGTCTACGTTGTCGAAGATCGGCTGCATCCACGGCCGCAGTTTCTCCTGGATGTCACCGGGCAGAAACCCCACGTCGCGGCCCATGGGAAAGATCGGACGGGACACCAGTAGGCGTTTGTACACCTGCTCCTCCACCGATTTCTGCAATCCGGCGGCGATCGCCAGCAGGGTCTTGCCGGTGCCGGCCTTCCCCACCAGGGTGACCAACTGCAGCGACTCGTCGAGGAGGGCGTCCAGGGCGTAGCGCTGCTCCCGGTTGCGCGCCTGGATGCCCCAGAGGGGGTCCTTCGGCACCCGCAGGGGCTCCACCCGGCCGCTCGGGGCGCGGAACCGGCCCAGGGCCGAGTGGCTGGGGTTGGCCTCGTCCACCAGGCACACGTACTGGTTCTCGGACAGCTCCGCCGCCACCTCCGCGCCACCTTCCTTGAACAGTCCGTTCACCGTGGCGGCCGGCACGTGGATCTCGGCGGTGCCCGTGTAGCGCTCGTCCAACTGCACCTTGCCCCGCTCGTAGTCCTCGGCGGGGATGTCCAAGGCGTTGGCCTTGATGCGCAGGTTGGTGTCCTTGGTCACGAACACCACCGGCAGGGTCTCGCGCTCCCTCACGGCCAGGCACACCGCCAGGATGCGGTTGTCCCCCTTGCCCGCAGACAGCTCCGGGGGCAGCCGGTCGGCGAACTCCAGCCCGAACATCACCCGCACCGAGCCGCCGCCGTCCATGGCGATGCCGGTCTGCAGATTCCCCTGCTGGCGCAGGCTGTCGAGGAACCGGGAGACCTGGCGGGCGTTGCGGCCCACCTCGTTCACATCCTTCTTGAAGCGGTCGATCTCCTCGATCACGGTGATCGGAATGATGACGTTGTTGTCTTCGAAGCTGCGGATCGCTTCCGGGTCGTGCAGCAGCACGTTGGTGTCCAGCACGAAGTTCTTCTGCATGGGCGGTGTCCTCACTGGCCGGGGCGGAAAGGCAATGGCAAAGGCATCTTTGGACAGGATTTCACGGATTCCGCGGATTGGACACCGAAAACCAACCCAAGGGGTGCTCTGGCCTTTCTATCCGTGTGATCTTTGCGATCCCGTCGAAAAAAAGTAGTTCAAAGGCGTCTTGGACAGGATTAACAGGATCTACAGGAAGTTCAGGACCAGAGCCCTTGCCCTATGGTTTACCAATCCTGGCAATCCAGTTAATCCCGTCAAAAAAGTTCGAAGAAGTTCAGGCCAGGGCCCCCAGTTGCCGCACTGCCTCCACCAGGGCGTCGGCGTCTTCGACGGTACTGAACGGTCCGAAGCTGGCACGCACCGTTCCCGCCGGAAACGATCCCAGTGCCCGGTGCGCCTCCGGGGCGCAGTGCAAGCCCACCCGCACGGCGATGCCGTAGACCTGGTCCAGGGCGTAGCCCAGGTGCGCGCCGTCGCGGCCGGCCAGGTTGAAGGACACCACCGCCACCCGCCGCCGCGGGTCGACGGGGCCGTACACGGTGAGCTCGGGCACGGCCCGCAACGCCGGCAGCACCCGCTCTAGCAGGTCGAGCTCGTGGCGGCGCACCGTGTCCACTCCGCGCTCCAGCAGGGTGCGCACGCCAGCCCCCAGCCCCGCCAGCCCGGGGGTGTTGAGGGTCCCGGCCTCCAGGGCATCGGGCATGTGCACGGGCATCTCCCGGGACTCGCTGAGCACCCCGGTGCCCCCCTCCAGGAGCGGCCGCAGTTCCACCCCGGGGGCCACGTAGAGCACCCCGGTGCCTTGGGGGCCGAGGAGCCCCTTGTGCCCGGGGGCCGCCAGCAGGTGCACCCCCAGGCCCTCCACAGCCAGGGGCACGGAGCCCGCGGTCTGGGCGGCGTCGAGCAGGAACAAGACCCCCCGGCGCCGACAGATCTCCCCCACCGCCGCGGCGTCCTGCAGGGTTCCGCTGACGTTGGAGGCGTGGTTGAGGGCCACCAGGCGGGTGCCGGGACGCAGGGCGGCCTCCAGTGCAGCGGGCTCCACCCGGCCGGTCGGGTCGGCGTCCACCAGGGTGACCTCCACCCCGCTCCGCTCCAGAGTGGCCAGGGGACGCAGCACGCTGTTGTGCTCCATGACCGTGGTCACCACATGGTCCCCGGGCCGCAAGACGCCTTTGAGGGCCAGGTTCAGGGCGTGGCTGCCGTTGGCGGTAAACGCGATCCGGGCCGGGTCGGCGACCCCGAGCAGCTCCGCCAGCGCCAGGCGGGCCTCCAGCACGGTGCGCGCCGCGTCCAGGGACGGCTCATGGCCGGAGCGCCCGGGGTTGGCCCCCAGGCGCAGCACCCGGTCGGCCTCCGCGTACACGGCGGCGGGTTTGGGGTGGGAACTGGCGGCGTTGTCCAGGTAGATCACCCGGCCCCCTCCTCCCCGGCGAGCAGGGGGCCCGGGCAGGATGGGTCCCGGGCGGACAGGTTGACCGAGCCCCACCCCCCCGGCGCCAGGCCCCGGCAACCGCCCCGACAGCGCCCGGCCACGGCACAGCCGGCGCAGGGTGCCGGGGCATCCGCCAGGCGGCGGCGGAGTTCCCGCCGGGCTTCGCCGCACCAGATCTCCCGCAGGCCCTTGTCGGCTAGGGTTCCCAGCACTACCGGCAGGGTGCGGCAGGCGGTCACCACGCCCTCGGCCGACAGGTGGGCCAGAGCGTCCCCAGCCTGGCAGCCGGCGTACTCCCGGAACGGATCCAGTCCAAGGTCCCGGGAAAGAAACAGGTCGTGGATCTTGAGCTGCAGTTCCGGGGCACCGCCCCTCTGCCACTCGGCCACCGCCCGCTGGCGCTGCAGGGGGGTTAGGGGAGCCGCCGGCGCCGGGGGGTTCCGCACGGCGACCGTACCACCTCCCGCGGCGCGGGCAGCCGCCAGGGCCCCGGAAAACCACTCCAGGCCTTCTGCTGTGGACCACAGGGCCCAGGTCACGCTGCGGAACGCGGCGGCAAACCCGGGGAACGCCGTGGCGACATGGGGGGGCAGGAACAGCAGATCGACGGCGGCAGCCCCAACGGGGGAGAGCTGCGCCAGGGCCGCGGTCGCCTCCGGGGCTCCGGCGGCCAGGGTGACCCGCGGGGCCCCGGCGACGGCCAGCAGGTCGGCGACGCCGGCCAGACCGGCAAGATGACCCGGCGCCGGGTCGATCTCCACGAACAGCACCCGGGAGCGCACCAGTTCCCGCCACTGGTCCGCTGCGGAGGAAGGGTCGGCGGGCAGTTCCCATGTGACGCGCAGGGGGGCGCTGAACTCAGGCATCGTACTTCGGCACGGCCACCTTGAGGAACTCCACCCCCTCCTCGCGGAGCTCGGCCTCCTCCTCCGGGGTGGTGGTGCCGCGGATGTTGCGTGCCACGGCTTCGCCGCTCTCCACCTTGCGCGCCTCGTCGGCGAAACGACTACCCACGTCCTCGAACTGGGTTTCCAGGAACTGCGTCAGGGCCTGGAAGAACGGCTGTGCCGGCACTCCAGGGGGCCGCTGCCCGGATGCGGCCGCGGCGGACGGGGCAGAGGCCGGTTGGTGGCCGGGCTGGCTCCCGCTGGGAGCGGCGGGGGGTGGCAGGGCCGGTGCCGAGCGCCTCCCCACATGCACAGAGACGGCGCTGAGCTGTTTCTCCACCCGGCTGGAGCCGCACAGGGGGCAGGCGATCAGCCCACCGGCCAGCTGGGCGTCGAAGTCCTCCCGGTTGCGGAACCAACCCTCGAAACGGTGGTGCTGGTTGCAGGCCAGGTCAAAGGTGATCATCGGTTCCTTTCGTCCTTGACACTCTCACGAGCCCTCCCGCCCGAGGTCTTCCAGGTAGCGCTGTAGGCGGTCCATGCCCTCCTTGATGTTCTCCAGGGAGTTGGCGTAGGTGAAGCGCAGGTACCCCTCGCCGCCGGGGCCGAAGTCGACCCCGGGGGTGCAGCCCACCCGGGCCTTCGCCAGGATGTCGAACGCCAGGCGGTAGCAGTCGTCGGTGAGGTGGCGCACGTTGACGAACACGTAGAACGCTCCGGTGGGATGGCAGCGAAACGTGAAGCCCATGCCCTCCAGCCGGCCGAGCATGTAACGGCGCCGGGCGTCGTAGGTGCGCACCATCTCCGCCACCTCCCGGTCGGTTTGGGACAGGGCGGCGATGCCCGCCTTCTGCACGAAGGCGTTGGCGGCGATGAACAGGTTCTGCTGCAGTTTCTGGATCGGCCGCACGAACTCCGCCGGGGCGATCAGGTAGCCCAGCCGCCAGCCGGTCATGGCGTAGAGCTTCGAAAATCCGTTGAGCACGAACGCCCGGTCGCTGAACTCCAGGGCGGAACGCGCCTGCCCCTCGTACACGAGGCCGTGGTAGATCTCGTCGGACACCACGAACGCCCCGGCGCCCTCCACCCGGCGCACCACCTCCTCGAGCCGCGCGCCGTCGATCAGGGTGCCCGTGGGGTTGGCCGGGGAGTTCACCATGGCCGCCTTGGTGCGCGACCCCAGCACCGCCGCCAGATCCTCGGGCACGAACTGGAACTCGTCCTCCTCCCGCACCGGCACGTAGACCGGTTCCCCGTCGCAGAACGTGACGAAGTTGGGGTAGCAAGCGTAGTGGGGGTCGGTGAGGGCAACCTGGTCCCCCGGATCGAGCAGCGCGGCGAAGGTGAGGAAGATCGCCGGGGACGTGCCGTTGGTGACCACTACCCGCTCCGGGTCCACGTCCACCCCGTAGCGCGCCCGGTAGTGGGCGGCGATGCTGTCGCGCAGCTCGTAGAGCCCCAGGCTGTGGGTGTAGTGGGTCTCCCCCGCCTCCAGGGCCGCGATCGCGGCCTCGCGCACCGCCAGGGGGGTCTCGAAGTCCGGTTCGCCCACCTCCAGATGCACGATGTGCTCGCCACCGCGCTCCATGGCCTGGGCGGTCTCGAGCACGTCCATGGCGATGAAACTGGGGATCTCCCGGGCCTTGCGGGACACCGGCGAGGGACACGGGGTGGCAGGGGTCATGGGTTGCTCCCGAAACAAACCCGAAACATACGGCTCAGGGTCCGGAGTGTAGCAGGGGCCCCGAAGAACCGGCAAGCATGCCGCGCCGGCCTTGAGGGCGCGCCGCAACTGTCCTACCCTGGGGCGAACCCAACTGTCCGTCGCGTCTCGAGGAACTCCGTGGTCCGCATCGTCATCGAAACCAGCCTCCCGTCTTCCACCATGCCTGGAGTGCGTGCGCTGCTGGCCCCTGGTTCCCTGCCGGCCGGGGCCGTTGGTCACCTGGAAGACCGCCAGGACACGGGACTGTGTACCGGCCTGGCCCGGGGAGGCAAAAGGGACTGGGTGCCGTGCTGGATCTCCCTGGAGTTCTCCGACACCCACGACCCAGGTCTCCCAAAGACGTTGCGCGGGCTGCGCAGCGCGGTGGTGGAGGCCGCTCGCCTGGGGGGGCTGGAACTCCGTCTGGTTCCCGCTGCCGTGCAGTGGGGAGAGACGTACCGCCGGGTGAGGGATCTGGAAGAGGTGCTGCGCCTGCCCGCGGCAGCCGGCTGATCCCGTGGATCTTCGCCGTGATCTGCTCCCGCCCCTGATGGCCCTGGCAATCTCCCTGGGCCTGCACGGCGCGCTGTTCGGTGTGCGTCCCCTGTGGTGGACGCAGCCTCCGCCCGAACCGATAGACACGGTGGTGGTCGAGCTCCTCGACGAGCCTGGCCCGGCGGCGCCCGTGGCACGCCCGGTGGAGCCCCAACGCCCCCCTGCGGCGGCGCCGCCTCCCCCGCCGCGACCCCCACCCGTGCCCGCGGCACCGAGGCCTCCACCGCCTTCTCCACCCGTCGAGGCAGTCTCCGAACCGGAGCCGGCGCCCCCTCCGCCACCGGACCAACCGGCCCAGCCGGCCCAGCCGGCCCAACCGGCGCCCATCGTGGCGGACGTTGCGCCGGAGCCGGATCCGGAGTTGGAGGTGGTCCCCCCGCCACCCAGCCTGACCGACCTGTTGCCCCGCGCCTCCGACCTGCAGCGCTTCGCCGGCCGGGCTGAACTACCCGACCCCACCGCCGCCGGGGTGCGGGAGGCCACCCTCAGCCTCGGCACCGAAGATTTACGCTACCGGGGATATCTGGAGACGGTGCACGCCGCGATCGATCGCTCGGAAAAATGGAAGGAGGCGGTGTTGATGGGTGGCGGCGGCGGGGTAGTGGTGGTGCGCATGACCGTCACCTCCCTCGGACAGCTGGTGTCGGCCGTGGTCACCCGCAGTTCCGGCAGCCACCTCCTGGACAGCGCCGCCCTGGATGCCGTGGAGCGCGCCCACATCCCCCCGTTCCCGTCCCACTGGAAGGTCGAGAAACTCCACCTGCACGCCCAGTTCAACTATGCGTTGGTGACGGATTGACGGGGGGATCAGCCCTCGACGCTAGCCAGGAACCCGCCGAGGGCTTCGCAAAGGTGTGCAAGACACTGTTCCAGCACCACCAGGCGTTGTTCGGCCGGGGCCAGGTCGTCTCCGGCCGCGACCTGCTCCAGCTTCTCTGCCGCGTCTCTCACCGCGGGAGCACGCAGGATGCCGGCGTTTCCCTTGAGACGGTGAATCAGGTGCTGTAGGCGGGTTCGGTCCCCGTCGCGCACGGCGTCGCGCAGCCGCAGGGTGACCTGGGGGTGGTCGTCAAGGAACGCGCGCGCTACCCGGGCCACCGCTTCCCGGTTGCCACGCAGGGTGCGCAGCAGTTGGGTGTCGTCCCATACCGGGTTCCGGATGCTCCCCCCACCGCCGCCCAGAGCGGCACAGCACCGCGACAGGGAACGGGTGCTGGAGACGGGCCAGACGGGTTCGATGGACATGGTCCCCTCCGTGGGAAGACCTCGCGGGCGGCGCGGCGTATGCCCCTGCATCGGCAGCACAGGGGCCAGGCTTGAGTCCGGGAACGGCCCCTCAGCCCGGCAGCACCTCGGCCCAGACCAGGCGGTCGGCGCCCAGTTTGGACACGGCCTGGTACGGGGGGTTGAGCTCCGAGCGGGCGAACAGGGTGTTGCCCCGGGACCACAAGGTGTGGGAATCCTGGTCGTTTTCCCGGCGCACCGCGTCGCACCGCTGGCACTCCCGGGCACAGTGCAGCGGATCCTCCGCGTAGTCGCAGGCTGGGGTCACCGTCACCGGGATCCAGGGGGCGCAGACCGTCAGGTCGATCCCTCGGGGCAGGTGGGGCCGGGCGGTGCCCTGGAGCAGGAAGTCCAGTTCCACCCGTCCGATCCCGAGTTCCAGAAGCAACTCCACGTTGACCGGATCGTTCCAGGCACTGCCGCGCAGGGCCAGCGCCTCCTCGGGAGCCGCCTCCGTAGTCAACTGCAGCACCCGGGGCCCCCGCCGCTGGCGACCCAGCAGTCGCCCCGCCCCCAGCTTCAGCGGCAGCCGCTCCGCCGCCGCCCACCGCAGCAGTCCCCAATCGTTGCACACACACTCGGCGTCGGGCGCCTGGGCGGCGAACCCCCCCAGATACTCCATCAGGTCGGCGAGAACCCCCTCCCGGAGCACCGGGGTGACCAGTGAGAACCCGCGGCCCATCGCGGCGCACCCCTGCGCCACGGCCACGGCGTCGGCCAGGGGTGGCAGACGCCGCGGACAGAACTCGGCGCCGTAGGCCACCCCGTCGTAGCCCGGGAGGTCCACCAGAGAGGCGGGGGATGCCTCGTCCCCGGCCCTCAGATAGAGCTGGAAGATGGGCTCCGAACCAGGAGGTCGGCGACTGTGGGTTCGCCTGAATACAGGATTCTTCTTGTGTGCCCTGAGCTTACGCTTGTTTGCCAAGGTCAATTCTAGATCCCGGTTGCGGTTGGCTTGCGGGTGGTTGGGTCATCCAGGGCGGCTACCTGTCCCCGATCGTCCCCCGGAACGGGGCGCCCGTAGGCCTCCACCGTGGTGGAACTCGAATGCTGCCCCAGCCGGTCGCAGATGTAAACCAGACTGCCGCCGTTCTGGATCCGTTGGGTCGCGCAGGGGTGCCGCAGGTGGTGAATCCGGATCGAGGCCCGCCCCGCTTTCCCTGGCGCCTCGGGATACGGCCTTGGGAAGCCAAGGGTCGGCATGGGGCAACCCGCCCTCCTCCGTGGTGAACAGCCACTCGACCACCTCGGTCCATCCCTTGCCCAGGGCCTCTTTCTTGCGCTCGGCCAGGTGCCTGCCAAGGACCCCAACGAACGGGGGACAGACGTTTCGGGAGCTACCCGAGCCGCAAAACGCCGTGTCTATCCGCCCCCCCCTCACAGACCACGGTTCTGGGTTGCGCATCGGTTGCGGATCACGATGGATTCGTCGCAATCGGAGGAGTTCCGATCGCAGGAGAATCGCTGAAACTCAAGCTTCCGGAAAGAGCGAATGCACCAGGATGTCGGCGACCCCTTCGGCGTCGTCCAGGGACACCACCGGTGCCCCCCCCTGCAGGTCCACGATGTCGGTGGCGACACAGAGCACGTCGTCGGTCCATCGCAGTTCCCTCTCCACTCCGGCGCGCACCACCTCGATGCGCGGGTGCCCGGTCAGCCCCTTGAACCCCTCCACCAGGAGCAGGCGCACCCCAGGTGGACAGTGATGGGCCAGTTGCGCGGGGTCCAGGTCCACGGGCCGGTCGGCCCACGCGGTGATCTGATCTCCGGCCACCAGGAAGGTGGCCCGGGCACCGGCGTGTCGGTGCCGCCAGGTGTCCTTGCCGGAACGGTCGGTCTCCACCCGCCCCCGGTGGTGCTTGACCGTGGCGCACGGCACCCCCCGGGCCGCCAGCGCCGGGATCAGCCGTTCCACCAGGGTGGTCTTGCCGCTGCCCGAACGTCCGGACACCAGGCAGACCCGCGGCGTCTCCCCGGGCGCCGGCTTGTTCATGCCGCGCCACCGCCCGGCAGACCGGGCTGTTGCCCATCCAGGAAAGCGGTGTCGTAGAGCTGCACGTGGACCCGCTCGCCGGGCTGCGCCCCGTTCGCCTCCCGGGGCACCACCAGCAGCGCGTTGGCCTCCACCAGGGTGCGCAGGATGCCGGAACCCTGGCTCTTTAGACTCACCACCACCAGTTCGGAGCCGCGCCGCTCCACCCGGCATCGCACGAAGTCGGTGCGCCCGGGCTTGGTTTGCAGCGCCCCGGCTTCCGGCAGCAGGACTGCCTCCAGCACCGGACGAAACGGGCGGGCGTGGCCCTGCATCACCCGCAGGGCCGGCCGCACGAACTCCTCGAACACCACCATGGCCGAGACCGGGTTGCCCGGCAGCCCGAACACGGGCACCCGTCCGCTGCGGCCGAACACGAACGGCTTGCCCGGCTTCATCGCCACCTTCCAGAAGCGCACCGCAACCCCGGCCTTCTCCAGCACCGGCCGCACGTAGTCGTAGTCCCCCATGGACACGCCGCCGGTGGTGATCACCGCGTCGGCGGTGACCGCTCGCTGCAGCATCTCCAGCAGACCGTCCGGATCGTCGCGCCCGATACCCAGGATGATCGGCGTCCCGCCCGCCTCGGCGATCTGGGCCGCCACCCCGTAGGAGTTGGAGTTGACGATGCGGCCCCCGTCGGTGGCAGCGTCAATGTCCACGATCTCGTCACCGGTGGCCAACACCGCGACCCGCGGCCGCTGGTGCACGGACACGAAGGAGCGCCCCAGGCTGGCCAGCATGCCCACCTCGGCCGGGCGCATCCCGGTGCCCCGGGGGATGACCAACTGCCCCGCTTTCACGTCTTCTCCGGCGGGGCGGATGTTGGCGCCCAGCCGGGGCAACTGGAGGATCTCCACCCGGTCGCCCGCGCGACGGGTGTCCTCCACCGGCACCACGGTGTCGGCGCCCTCGGGCACCGGCGCCCCGGTCATGATCTTGGCGGCCTCGCCGGACTGCAGGGCCCGGCTGCCTTCCCCCCCGGCGGGGATCGACTCCAGCACGTGCAACCCCTGGCCGCGTTCCGCGTCGGCCAGGCGCAGCGCATACCCATCCATCCCGGAGTTGTCCCGGGGCGGCAGGTCACGGGACGCGCGAATCTCCTCGGCCAGCACCCGGCCCCGGGCGTCCAGCAGGGAAACCTGCTCCGGGGGGAGCGGGGCGAGATCTTTCAGTATGATGTCGAGAGCTTCCGCGACCGGCAGCATCCAGGCCTCCGTGGAACGGCGTGAAAAACGGCAAAGGGGCGCAATAAACCGCATTTTGCGGTTGGAACTGCCAAGGAACCCCTATGGCTACAGAGTTTTCTTCGTGCACTTCATGAATTTCATGGTACACCGGGGTTCTGTAGGGCCGAGCCCCCGTGGCGTTCTACTCCTGAGGTGCCCCGAACCTCACCACCACCCCCCGCAGTTCCCGGGCCAGGGTAGCGGCGATCTGTTCCGTGGCTCGCATGCGGGCGGCTTCGGGCTGCTGGGCGCTCACCTTCAACGGCCAGCTGTGGGTCCCCAGCACACGGTTGCCGTCCGGCTCCCGCAGGGTCAGTTCGACGCGCCCCCGCACCCAGTACCAGCCGTCCTTACCCGCCAGGTCCTCCACCACGCTGGCCCCGTCCAGGCTATAGGCCCCCGCGGAAGCATCGTCGGCGTGGACAAAACCGGCCGCGGCGATGGCGCCGCCCAGGGCCTTCTCCAGCCCACCCAGGGGGTCGGCGGAGACCCGGGTGCGGATCGCCACGCGGGTCAGCAGGGCATCCAGATCGGACTTCAGGCGCACCGGATCGTGGCGCGGAGGAACACCGACCCCCGTGCGGTCGACCACCGCCAGATAGTCCTGGTAGTGGCGCCGTTCCACCTGGGCGGCCAAGGCCGCGGTGGCGTCACCGATCTTCGGCAGCAGGGCGTCTCCGGCGCGGGCCCGCTGCAGCCGCAGATCCGTATCCCGGTCCAGTTCGTCGATCAGGCGCCGCAGTTGGTTGCCGGCCTGCAGGCGGTCCAGTACCGCCAGTGCGTGGTTTTCGCCGCCTTCCTCCGGCTGCCACTGTTCGACGATCTTCACCCCTTCGATCACCTGGTCGGTGCGGGTGACGATGTGGCGCGACACCTCGCTGGCCAGTTCGCTGCTCTGCCCGTCGCCGTCGCTACGGCTGGTGTAGGCGAGCAGGTCTCGGGTCTCGGCAGACACGGCTACCCGAAAGTTCTTGGCCAGATCGGCGCGCGCCCGATCCCTCGCCAGGGCTGGACTGGACCCCTGGCCCCGACCCACCAGGTAGCGCGAATCGGGGTAGGCGGTGCTGGTGCCGGCCACCCACTCCGGGCGCTGTGGCGCCGCAGCACAGCCCAGTACCAGCAGCAGAGGGACGCAGAGCCACGAGTGAGAAGAGATCTTCATGGTCAGTGCCTCATCACGGAGTGCAGGGAAACCCAGTGGATCGAGCGGTACACCCGGCGGCCCCTACTCACCGCCACCGGAGCCAGGGTGCGGCGCTCTACGACCCCGCCCCCCGGCCCCAGAATCTCCAGTTCGATCGGGTACTCGCCGGGGGGCAGCCTCAGTCGGATCATGCGGATCTCCTGGGGCAGGGTGAGCCAGCTGCGGGTATCCGCCTGCTCCGTGAGCACCCCGGCCAGGTTCACCAGCAGGCCGGCCCACTGGTTTTCCTTGCCGGTGGCGTAGCTCGCGGTGTACTTGGCGGCGACCCGGGCGGCGGTGCGGGCCACGATGGCGCCCATGTGCGCCTCCAGGTCGGCCACCGCCATGCCCCCCAGGTTGGCCACCACCTGACCGGCGAAGCGGCGCCGGTCCGCCTCCGCCACGACCCCGCCGGCCCCCACGGGGCGCACATGGTAGGCCGGCACGGCGATGCGCACCAGTTGGCCATGCCCCACGAGCACCGGCACGGTGAGGCTCTGCTCCACCTTCACCGGCACCAGCCCATTGTGGAACAGGAGCACCACCTCTCCGCTACCCCCCCCCCCACAGGGTTCGGGGGCCTGTTCCAGACCCAACGCGATGCGGTACTCCGCCGCCTCCTCGACGAGCCCCAGGCGCTCGGCGCTGCGCAGCAGGTCACCCCGCAGCGCAGCGGGCACCGCCAGGGAGTAGTGCTTTCCGTGGTCCCGGTAGGCCTGGGCCGCCTTCCGGTAGGCGATCATGGCGTCGCTCCACTCGCCCCCATCCTCGAAGATCATGCCGCTGAGGTAGCGCGCGAACGGGTCGTTGTGGAAGATGCTGTCCGGATCCCCCTGGGTCAGCTCCCTCAGGCGCACATCCACCTGCAGGGCCTCCACCCGGGCCGCGTCGCGGTCACCCAGTTCGAGGTAGTTCAAGGCTTCGTACAGGTGGATCGCCACTTGCTCGTACGCCGCCCCCTGGTAACTGGTGGCCGTGTCGTTGAACAACAGCGCCGTGCCCTTTTCCCGCAGGCTGAGGGCCGACACCTGTTCCACCACCTGTTTGGCGATCTCGAACTCGCGGTTGCTCGCTTCGAAACGCCCCTCCATGCGCAGCAGCATGGCCCTCTCCAGGTGCCACAGCAGGCGATCGCGGCCCGCCGGTGCCTTCTCATCCAGCAGCGCCAGGGCAGCCGCCGGCCGGCCACCGGCGAGGTCGCGTTCCAGGCGTTCGAAACGGCTGCCATACCCCGCACACCCCGTCAACCCGGTGGCACACACCGCGAGCCACGGCAGCACCCACCGCAGCGACCCCATCACTCGGCAGCCGTCTCGAGCCGGGGTCAGTAGCGCAACTTGCTGCGTTCGACGAACTTCTTGATCTTCTTCTGCCCCAGCCACACCTTGCGGTTGTCGGTCAGGCTGATCAGGCTCAGGTCCACCTGGTAGTAGCGCACCTGGTCTTTGTCAGCGGCATCGATGATGGTGTTGATCGAGCCCTTGAGCATGTAGTCGGCGCCGATCTCCTGCCCCATCGCCTTGCGGGTGTCTTCCCGGGCGTGCAGGTCCTGGTCCTTGCGCTCCCCGCGGATCTCCACCCGTTCCCCCTGGGACGCCACGAACTCCACCTTCCCGGAGTTGATCATGGACCGCTCGATGTCGGCGACGAAGGTGCTGAGGTTGATGTGTTCGTGGCTGAGATTCTTCATCTCCCCCACGATCACCGTGGGCCGCCCGCCGGTCTCGGCGCGGTGGTTGGTGATCCACGCCTGCTCGAGCATGTCGCCGATCATCTCCTCCGAGACCAGGCGGGAGTCGGTGTCGTTCCACGCCCCGCTCAGGTCCTTGACCTCGGCCGCATCCATGCGGGTGACCTTGGTGGCACACCCTGCCGCCAGGGAGACCCCCACAGCCATCAGCAGCACCCGGCTTGCGCTTCCCAAAGTTGCCCTCACTTGCGTTCCTCCCGATACCGATCGAAGATGTTCTGACCCCGGTCGCGGATGTGCATCTTGAGGTCCTCGTTCATGTTCTCCACCGCGTCCAGGGAGGTCTGCACCTGTTTGAGGTCCAACTCGGCCACGGAGTAGACCACCCCGCTTTTCTCGTCCTTCCAGTGCCCCAGGATGCGCGCCCCGCTCAGGTTCACCTGGCTGAGGTTGTGGATCTGGCGGCTCACGGCCTGCTCGGCCACGGTGTCCCCCTGGGATCCCGACGCCGCGGTGTAGTCGCTGCTCACCACATCCAGGTACGAGGTGAGGATCTGCGCCAGCTCCGCCCGGGCACGGTTGTCGGCGGTGGCGATCTGCAACGACTCGTCCCCCATCGGCGGGGCCTGGCCGACCCCGTGGAACCGGCGCCCGCCGTGGTCGTCCAACACCTGGGTACCCTCGTTCACCCAGTCCGGCGCTCCCTTGATGCCAAGGTCACTCTCCACCAGGGTGCGGCTGGAGCAGGCGCCCAAGGCGAAGGTCGCGGCGACAGCCAATATCACAAGCCAACGGTTTCGGTGCATGGTGTCCCTCCTGCGTGTCTGGCGGGGCGCCGGCCGGGCCGGCGCAGGGGTGCTTTCCGCCGATTATCCGGGCAGCCCGGGATGGGGGCAAGCGGCGGTGCGCGGATTCCCCCCGTTAGCGCTTCAGCTCCATCTCGATGGTAAGATTTTTCAGTTGCTCCAGGTCCCCGAGCAGGCGGGCGTTGTCGGCGCGCAACTGGTCCCGTTCCCGGAGCAGATGGGCGTTGTCTGCACCCGAGCGCTCCAGTTCCCCTCCCTGTTGGGCGTGTTCGGCACGCAGTTGGTCCAGTTTCAGGGACAGGGGGCCGCGCTCTGCCTTCAGGCGGTCCCGTTCCTCCTGCAACCGCGCTGCGTCCTCGGTGAGCACCTCCACCTCGACCCGCAGCCGGGCAATCTCTTCCTCTACGCGGGCGGCCCGCTGCCCTCGTCGGGCCAGCTCCTGCTCCGTTCCCACGGCGTTGTCCTGCAGCAACGCCAGCACCGCGCGAGCCCGGGATGTCCAGGCACTGGCTGGGTACTCCCGGTATAGGGTCTGGAAGAACCGGGTTTCCCCGCCAGCAGCGAGCTCCGCCATCCCCCGGTCGAACAGTGCCTCGGCCCTGGACGGGGCCGGTTCAGCCGGCAGGCGCCAAGACTGCACACAACCCGCCAGCAGCAGGGACAACGCCGCCGCGCACGCCAACACCCCGGGCCTCACAGGCGCCGCCTGTCGATCAGGTAGTTGCTGCCGGGCAGGGTCTTAAGATGCTTCTTCATGCGGGCGCACTCTTCGCCGATGGTCGCCAGGGAGACGGTTTCCAGATTCTCCGAACAGACCACCGCAATCGACATGGTGAGCAGCGGGATCTGCCGCTCCACTCCGTAGCGGTCCTTGCCTACGAAGTACCCGGCCTGCAGATCCTCGTCGCTGTAAAAACGCGACACGCCTCGGTCGAACGCCTCGATGATCCCCTGGGCGACCGGTTCGGCGTTGTCCGCCGCGGTGATAACCACGTAGTCGTCCCCGCCGATGTGGCCCACCAGGTCCCCGGCGTCGCCGTGGGCCCGCACCGCCGCGCGGATCACGTCCCCCACCCAGGCGAGTGCGTCGCTGCCCGCCTGGTACCCGTAGCGGTCCCCGAACGCCTTGAAGTCATCCAGGTCGACGTAGAGGTGGGCAAACGGCTCGCCGCCTTCGATTCGGGCCTCCAGTTCCCGGTCGATCGCCAGGTTCCCCGGCAACCGCGTCAGCGGATTTGCGTCCAGGTTGGACTGCTCCAACTCCCGCAGTTTCTCTCCCATGGCGGCGAATTCCCGAGCCAGCAAGCCGAACTCGTCCCCGGGCTCCAGCTCGATCGGGGCACCGAAGCTGCCCGCCGAGAACGCCCGGGTGGCGCGCACCAGGGCGCGCACCGAACGGCGCAGCCCCAACACCACGGTCACCGACACCGGGGCCGATACGGCCAGGCCTAGCAGGGCGAGAAACCAGGTGAGCCGGTAGGAATCCGCGCTGGCGGCACCGAACTCCACCAGGGAGCGATCGATCCCCGCCTCCTGGCCCTCGATGCGGTGTCGCACCTCTCGCAACAGCTCCGCCCGGGCGGGGGCCACGCTGTCGGCGGCGCAGGCCCGGGCCGCATCCCAGCGTCCGTCCCGCAACAGCTGCTGGCACTGGTCCATCCCGGCCTGGTAAGCGTCCAGGGACGGCGCCCGGCCGGACTCGTCCCTGCCGCCCAGGGCGTCCAGGGCCCGCCAGGTGCGGGCCAACTCGTAGCGGCGCCGGTTGAGAAGGTCGAGCAGGGAGTGGTCCTGCAGGATCAGGTACTGCTTCTCGAGGGTCTCCTGGGCCAGCAGGTGTTCCCGCAGGTCGCGCAGCCGGTTCAGGGCCTCGAACTCCACCTCCACCAGCCGCTGGGAGCGCAGGGTCTGCTGGTGCAGGCCGGACAGGGCCGCAGCGATCGACACCAAGCTGAAGAACGCCATCAGCAGATAGCCCACCGCGATCTTGCGGGAGATGGTGAACAGCGGTCGGTGTTCGGCGCGGCTCACCTCACCACCCCTCTTCCCCCACCAGGGGCACGAAACGACACCCGCCCAGATCTTCCTCCCGGTACTCCGATCCGTGCCGGGTCACCCGCAGCAGGATTTGTACCAGGCGATTCCCAACCGGGATCACCAGCACCCCCCCGTCGGCCGCGAGCTGTTGCCGCAGGGGCTCCGGCACACGGGGACCGCCGGCGGTGACCAGTACCGCCGCGAACGGCGCCTCCGCCGGCAAACCCGGGCTGCCGTCGGTCGAGTGTACTCGCACCTGGTTGTAGCCTAGGGCCAGCAAGCGGCCGCGGGCGGCTTCTGCCAGTGCGGGGATGCACTCCACAGTGTGCACCTCGCAGGCCAGTTCTGCCAGCACCGCGGCCTGGTACCCGGACCCGGTGCCCACCTCCAGTACCTTGGCACCGGGCCGCAGGCACAGGGCCTCGGTCATCAGGGCCACCATGTAGGGTTGGGAGATGGTCTGGCCGTGGCCGATCGGCAGTGGGGTGTCGTCGTACGCACTGCGCCGGGAAATCGCGGGGACGAAGAGGTGACGCGGCACGCGACCCAGTGCCTCCAGCACGCGCTGGTCGCGGACCCCGCGGCCTTCGATCTGGGAGCGCACCATGCGCCGCCGCAGCAACTCCCAGTCGGGCTGTTCCCCGGGGACTCGCCCCCTGCGTCCTCCCGTCATGGGGATGGAGGGTACCCGGGAGGCGGCCCGTGTCAACGGAGGACGGCGGGTCCGGGTCCCTGGAAATGGCGTCCCATTCCGTCATCGGGGTGCCCCGAAGCGGGTCTCAGCGGGAACGCCGGAACCAGCCAAAACCACGTCGTTTCACCGGGGCGGGGTCGGTCTTGGGCGGCGGCGCGGTTCCGGCCGGGGCGGGGCGGCGGGGGCCCGGAGCCACCGGGGAGGGTCGCTGGCGCTCGATCGACGCCGTCGCCTCGCCACCGCGGGCGACGGCCGGCCCCGGCCGGGAAGCGGCAGGGCGGGGGCTCTCCCCGTGCGGCGAGACGGCCGCCGCAGGGGCGGGGCGGATGGACGCCGGGCGCGGGGAAGGCGCCGGCCCTGGTGTGGGCGGCCGCGGCGGCGTGGACGGTCCGGGGGGGGGGCGCCGCAACTCCGCCTCCGGGGTCTGTGGCCGGGGCACCTCGGCGAGGGCCGGGCGCGGGCTCGTCGGCGCCGGCTCCACCGGGGGGGCGACCGCAACGACGGCCGGCGGAGGCTCCGGGGCAAACCCGGTACCGCCGGCCCGCAGGGGCTCGTGCTGCAACTGGGTCAGTACCCCCTTGGCCAGGGCCTTGAGGCTTTCGAACACCCCGGTGCCGTCGACGGCGACGCCCTCGAACTGGGGCAGGTCCGGGGCCCCCAAGGAATTCCAGATCTCGGCCACGGGCAGGGCCCCGGGCAGGTCGCGTTTGTTGTACTGGACCACCAGCGGAAGCGGCGGCACCGACAGCCCGTACCCCCCGAGGTTGCGGTGCAGCCCCTCCCAGGACTCCACGTTGGCATCGAGTCGCAACGGATCGCTATCGGCGACGAACAGCACGCCGTCCACTCCCTTGAGGATCAGCTTGCGGCTGGCTTCGTAGAACACCTGGCCGGGCACGGTGTAGAGGTGAAAGCGCACCTTGAATCCGTGCAGCATCCCCAGGTTCATGGGCAGAAAATCGAAGAACAGGGTGCGTTCGGTCTCGGTGGCCAGGCTGATCAGACGGCCGCGGGTCTGGGTGGGGGCTCGGGAGTACAGGTACTGGAGGTTGGCGGTCTTGCCGCACAGACCCGCCCCGTAATAGACGATCTTGACGTTGATCTCGCGGGTCGAGTAGTTGACGAAGGCCATGGCCAGTACCCTAGAAACTGAACAGCTCGTCGATGTCCTGCTCGGTGATCTCGCACAGGGGGTTCATGTCCAGGCGATCCTCCAGCTTCATCCGGGACAGCACCAGGTCCACCACCTTCTGGATGATCAGCCCCGCCTTGCGCACCCGCAGCCGCACCAACCCCAACGGCACGGCCTTGCCGAAGATCACCGCCAGGATCACCTGCTCCCCGATCAGGCTGATGTGGATGCTGTCCTCCTTGCCCTGGTGGAACAACAGGGTGAAATCTTCCTCCCCCACCAGGCTGGCCAAGGTAGCGGTGGCCGCGATGTTGGCGGCGGTGAGCGAGCAGAACGAGTCCACGTCCAGATCCGCGGTGTCCCCCCAGTCGGCGATCAACTGGCCGCTGCTGCCGATCAGCAACACGGCGCTGGCACGGCTCTCCGCGTGCACCAGGCGCAGGATCTGTCGGAACTTCTGGTACTCTTCGTCGAAAACCACCAGTTGGGGGACGCCTTCCCTGAGACTCACCGATGCTCCTCTCCAATCTCCAGATCCAGGAGTTGTTCGCCGGCCACGTAGGGCTTGGACGCCAGCACCTTGACCCCCTCCAACCGTTGAATGATGTCGCGGATACGCAGAACGTTATCCTGGATGACACGGCTCTTGGCGACCACCTCGGCGACCCCGGGGTGGTGGCTTTCCAGGGCCTCGGCACACATCAGGATCGCCGCCAGCGGGTTGTTCACCTCGTGGGACACACTGGCCACTACCCGGCGCAGGGTCTTCAACCCCTCGGCCTCGGTGTTTGCCGCCGCCTCCCGCCGCCGCGCCAGGATCGAGTCCAGGCGTGCCTTGAGCTCGCGGATATCGAACGGCTTGGTGATGTAGTCCTCGATTCCCAACCGCAGGCTCTTTACCTTATCGACCAGCTCCGCCCGAGCGGTAAGCACCACCACCGGGATGCCCCGAGTTACGGCGTCGCGTTTGAGTCCCACGAGCACCTCGGGGCCATCCATGTCGGGCATGCTGTAGTCGAGAAGGATCAGCTCCGGGGCGCTGGCCCGGGCCCGCTCCAGGCCCTCGGCGCCGTTGTGGGCAGCGAGGATTTCAAAGCCCTGCCCCCCCAGGTAGATCTCGATGAACCGGACGATGGAGGGGTCGTCATCGATCACCAGCACGCGCACGGACCCGGCAGCACCCCCCGCCGGTCCACCCACCACGTCAGGCATCGCGGCCCTCCCCCGCCCTGCCGAGGCGCACGGCGTCCACGGTGCAGTCCAACTCGCCCCGGGTCAGCCGCACCGTTACCCCGCATCCGGGGCTCAGTTTGGCAGCGTCGCGCACTACAGCGCCTGCCGGGGTGCGCACCAGGGCATAGCCACGCTCCAGCACCCCCAGGGGGCTCAACGCCCCCAGCTCCCCCCGCCAGCGCTGTTGCACCTGTCGGCGGTTCGCCACCCCCTGGCGTACAGCCCCCCGCAGACGCTGGGTCAGGTGGGTCAGATGGGTGGCATGCTGCCGCAGCCGCTGCCGGGGGGCGCAGCGAGCGAGCCGGGTTTCCAGTCTCGCCAGGGCGGCGCGCCGGCCGTGGCAGCGCCACAGAACCCCTGCCGCCAGAGCCTCTTGGGCCCGGTCTACGACGATGGCCAGACGCTGCAGGCGGAGACGTGGGGAGCGCAGGGCAGGGTCACGGCGCTCCAACGCGGCGCGCAGGGTGCCCAGGCGGGCCCGGCAGGCCCCCGCGAACCTCGCCCGGTCCCGCACCAAGCGCTCGGCCCAGGCCCGCCACTCCCCCGCCGCCAGCTCCGCCGCCGCCGACGGTGTGGGCGCGCGCACGTCGGCGACCAGGTCGCATAGGGTCAGGTCTATCTCGTGACCCACCGCCGAAACCACCGGCACCGGGCAAGCCGCCACCGCCCGCACCAGGGCCGCATCGTTGAACGCCCCCAGATCCTCCGTCGCGCCGCCGCCGCGGCCTAGGATCACGACCTCCACCCCGGGGTGGCTGCCGATCAACTCCAAGGCCGCGCAAAGCTCGACCGCCGCCCCTTCCCCCTGCACCCGGCTCGGGGAAACCACCACGTCCACCCCCGGGGCGCGGCGCCCCAGTACCTGCAAGATGTCTTGAAGCGCAGCTCCGGTGGCGGAGGTGACCACCCCGATCGCCCGGGGCAGCTGTGGCAGGCAACGCTTACGGGACGGATCGAACAGCCCTTCGGCGGCGAGCTGGCGTTTGCGCGCCTCCAGTTCCAGGCGCAGCAGCCCGTCGCCCTCCAGCTCCAGGTCCTCCACCACCAACTGCACGTCGCCGTGGGCCTCGTACACCGTCACCCGCCCCCGGGCCAGCACCCGCAGCCCGTCGCCCAGGGCCACCGGCAGCAGGCGCAGGGTGTTGCGGAAGCACACCGAGCGCAGTTGGGCGCCGGAGTCCACCAGGGTGAAGTAGGCGTGTCCCGAAGCCGGCAGGCGCAGGTTGCTCACCTCCCCCTCCACCCATACCCAACCGAACTGCCCTTCCAGGGCACCCCGCACCCGGCCCAACAGGTCGCCCACGCTGAGGATCTCACCGGGCTCGGGGCTCCACGCCCCGTCAGTGGGTGAACGCATCCGCGATCCCCTCGCTGGCACGCAGGAACTCGGCAAGCCGCTGCTTGAGGCTGGCCTCGAGCTGCCGCACCCGCTCCCGGGATACCCCGAACTCCTCTCCCAGCTCCCGCAGGGTCACCGGGGACTCGGCCAGCAGGCGGCGCGCGAAGATCTCCCGCTCCCGGTCTTCCAGGGTGTCGCCAAACTCCTGGAGCTTGCTCTGCACCAGTTCCTGAAACTCCACGTCCGCCAGGCGTTCGCTGACGTCGCTCTCTTCGTCGACCATGAAGTCCAGCCGGGTGGCGTCGGACTCATCGTTCACCGGGGCGTCCAGGGAGAAGTCCGCCCCGGACATCCGCTTCTCCATCTCCACCACTTCGTCAACCCGCACGTTGAGTTGGGCGGCGATCAGTTTCGGCTCGGGTTTGAACCCCTTGTCCTCCAGCTCCCGTTTCGCCTTCTTGAGATTGAAGAACAAGCGCCGTTGGGCCTGGGTGGTGCCGATCTTCACCAGGGACCAGTTGTTGAGGGTGTAGCGGATGATGTACGCGCGGATCCACCACACGGCGTAGGTGGAAAGCTTGACGTCGCGGTAGGGATCGAACTTCTCCACCGCCCGCATCAGCCCGATGTTGCCCTCCTGGATGAGGTCCATCAGGTTGCTGACGTTGCGCCGGAACTCGTAGGCGATCTTGACCACCAGGCGCAGGTTGGCCAGCACCAGGGTGTAGGCCGCCTTGAGATCTCCCTTCTCCCGGAACTGGCGGGCCAGATCGATCTCCTCCTGGCGGGTGACCAGGGGGTAGCGGCTGACCTCGGCCATGTACTGCTGGAGCGGGCCGCTCTCCACCAGGTCGGTGGAGGAGGCCGGACCCAGGTCGGCGAAATAGCCCCCGGCCACGTCGTCGTCCACGTCCCCCAGGTCGTCGCCGAAGGTCGGCACCGAATCCAGTTCGGGTTCCACCACCTCCACCTCAACGGCAGACTCCTCCCCGTCGTAGTCCGGGGTCTCGTCCTGGGCGGTGGGGTCGTCCTGGGGGGTAGCCGCGTCCTTGCCGTCACTCATGGCTGGGTGCCCGTGGGGAGGTGAATCGCCGCGCAGCCTGGCCGGGCGCGCCGTGGGGGGCCCAGTCTAGGGCACCGCGGGGGGGATTGCAAACCTGCGACATTCCTAGGGAGCCCCCCATTTCCGGCGCCCGTCACGGCCCACCGTGGCACGTCTTGCACCAGTCGCGCAGCTCGCTGCGGGCGAGGCAACTGAGGCAACGCGGGGCGTGGGGGTCGTGGCAACTGGCGCAGTCCATGGCTCGCCCCGGGCGCAGGGGATCCCGGTCGGAGGCCACCGCGTGGCGGATGTTCCCATGGCGGCCGGTTCCGAACGTGGGATGGCAGCTGACACACAGGGCCTGCACCGCGCCGGCGGAGCGGTGCGGGCCGCGATGGCAGCGCACGCAGCCCTCGGCCAGCACGGCGCCGTGCTTGCCACCCTCAGGCGCCGGATGGCACTCCTGGCAGCCCCCATCGCCAGCGTCGTGGCACTCCCAGCACGCCGCCCCCGGGGTCTCGTGGAACCCGGCGGAACCTCCCCCCAGGGAAAGTTCCATGGCGTCGCCGATGCGCACCGTTCCCCGACCGCCGGTTACGGGGGAGAGGCGATAGTGGTGCACGCCCGCCTCCGCGACCCGGGGGGCCACCGGCTCACCTTGTAGGAACACCGGTGGTGACTCCGCGGCCCGCAGCACCAGCCATACGGCCTCTCCGGACAGCCGCGATCCGGGGACGGGCGCCAGCACCTCCACCCCCGCAGCAACGGTAGCGGCAGCACCGACGACCCCGGCCAGCCCCAGTAGCCACAGGGCAAAGGCGACCTTCATGTCCCCTCCTCCTCCGGGTCCAGGGACGCCACCCAGGAGTCCGCGGCAGCGATGCCGTCCAGGGCGGAACTGACGATGCCACCGGCGTACCCCGCCCCCTCCCCCAGGGGGTACAGCCCCGGGGTGGACACCGACTGGAAATCGGCACCGCGCAGCAGCCGTACCGGGCTCGAGGTGCGGGTCTCCACCCCCAGCAGCAGACCGTCGGCCAACGGCGGCAACTGGCGTATCAGTTTCGGCAACGCCTCCCGCAGCGCCGCCCCGGCGAATGGCGGCAGGCATCGGTCCAGTGGCGCGGGCACAGGGGGCCAGGGGCAACGGGAGGCGGGCAGATCGCGGCTGGGACGGCCCGCGAGAAAATCGGCGACGCGCTGCCCGGGCACCCCTCGGGGTCCGCCCAACCTGCGGGCTTCCCGCTCCCAGTGGCGCTGCAAGGCGTACCCCCCCAGAGGCTCTCCACCCCAGTCCTCCGGTTCGGTCCCCACCACCAGGGCAGCGTTGGCCGAGGCTCCGCTGCGCGCCGCGCCGCTCATACCGTTGAGCACCAGGCCGTCCGCCTCGCTGCCGGCGGGGATCACCACCCCGCCAGGACACATGCAGAACGAGTACACGTCGCGGCCTTCACCAGCCCGGGCCCGCACCGCGAACTCGGCCGCAGGCAGCGACGGGTCGCCGGCCCAGGAACCGAACTGCTGCCGGGCCACGGCGGCCTGGGGCAACTCCACCCGCACCCCCAGGGCGAACCCCTTGGCGGTGGCGGTGGCCCCCTGACCCACTAGGGCAGCGATGAACTCTCGGGCGCTGTGACCCGGCGCCAGGAACACTGGAGTACCGAGCACCGGCGCGCCACCGACCCGCACCCCCGTGACCCTTCCCTCTTCCAGCACCAGCTCCTCCACCCGGGTCCGGAAGCGGATCGTGCAGCCGGCGGCGAGCAGGTTCCGCCGCAGACCCACCAGCAGCCGGCGCAGGCGGTCGGTGCCCAGGTGGGCGCGGGCGTCGAAGCGCGTCTCCGGCGGTGCCCCCAGGGCCATCAACTGGTCCAGCAACCATCCCCGCCGCGGATCCTTGCCCCGGTAGGTGAGTTTGCCGTCGCTGAACGCCCCCGCCCCCCCCTCGCCGAACTGCACATTGCTCTCCGCGTCGAGGTCTCCCCGCCGCCAGTACGCCGCCACCTTGCGGACCCTCTGCTCCACCGGGTCGCCGCGCTCCAGCACGAGGGGTGGCACCCCGTGGGCACACAGGCGCAGGGCGGCGAACAGACCGGCCGGCCCCGCTCCCACCACCAAGGGGCGAGAGTGCACCCGCCTGCGCAGCGGCACCGGAAGAGGGGGCGCCGGGGGCCACGGCTGGGTTCCAGCCGGCGCACCCTCTCCTTGCCCCGCAGCGAGTTCCAGCCCGATGCGGTACTCCCAGCACGGCTTGCGCCGCCCCCGGGCGTCCAGGGAGCGGCGCAGGATCTCCCAGCGGCGAACCCGGGCGGGTTCCACGCCCAGGCGTTCGGCGGCGAGTCGGAGCAACCAGTCGGGGGAATGATCCAGAGGGAGGCGCAGACCGCCCAGGGCCAAGCGGAGCACGGCGGGTTCAAACGGAGACATTCACCGCTTTCAGCTCCTCCAGATAACTGCGAATCTGATCGAGGTGTTTCGGGTCAAGCTCCTGGAATGCAAGGCTTGTGCGGTAGCGCCGCGGCAGGCTGATGCCGCCCAGTTCCACCACCAGGTTGCCCACTACCCGACCCTGTACCCGCAGCACCGGACGGCTGCCCAGTTCCAGCAGCACGTCAGGCACCATCGCCCCCACCTTGAAGCGCCCCAGATCGGCGGCGTATTCGAACGCCATACCTCCCACGCTGAGGTTCACCACCGGCGCGTCGCAGGCGAAGGGTTTGAGGAACGACAGGGAGGCGCCCCCCCGGGTGTCCACCCGCGGGCTCTTGCGGCGCCGCTCGCCGTTCACCTCGGTGGGGTAGTCCAGCTTCAGGGCAGGCAGTTCATCGACGAACTGCACCTTGCCCTGGGATACCGTACGGAAGGTGTAGGTGACGCCCTGGACCAGGGTCTCGATCTGCACCCGGGCGCCCGCCCTCAGGCGCCCGTCCCCCTCCGGAGGTGACAGGGTGTCGATGAAGAACGCGTCGGTTCCCAGCCCCACCACCTCGCTGGTGTACTCGTCCGGGCCGCCGGGCCGCACCAGCAACTGCACCCCCGCCTTCTCCAGCCGCTGCAGCAGGTCCATCACCGGGGCCGGGACCCGGGGCTCCGGGGCGGATTCGGGGCCTGGTTGGGGCTGTGTCGGTGCGGGGGTCTTCTTGCGAAACAGCACGGCGCGGCCTCCCGTCGGCGGGGTCGTTGGTTCACGAAATCTACCAGAACGGGGGCTGCTGCCGCAACGCGCGGCGCCCCAGGGGAAGGGCGATCACAGCCCACTCTGTCAAGGATGAGCAGGTCTGCTCAGAAAACCGGCGCAGACACCGACGACCCGGGTTCGTGGGGAGGTCCGATCGAGAAGAGGTGCGGCCACCCCGACCGCAGGGTCCGGCATCGCACCCCGTAGGCGCAAGGACCTCCCCGCCCGGACCCCGGGGCAGTGGGGGCTCTCCCCTGTTCCTTTTGGCGCCCCTCAGCTGCGGCCGTGTGTCAGGGCCGCGGCGGCCTCCATCACCCCCTCGCCGAAGGTGGGATGGCCGTGGACGGTGCGGGCCAGGTCCTCGGCGCTGGCGGCGAACTCCACCGCCAGCACGCACTCGGCGATCAGGTCCGAGGCCCGGGGTCCGACGACATGGGCCCCCAGGAGGCGGTCGGTGTCCCGGTGTGCGAGCAACTTGACCATGCCCTCGGCCTCCCCCAGGCACACGGCACGCCCAACCCCGCCGAACGGAAAACTGCCGGCCACGTAGGGCACACCGCGCTCCTTGAGCTGCTCCTCGGTGGCCCCCACCGCGGCGACCTCCGGGTTGGTGTAGATCACCGACGGCACGGCATCGTAGTTTACCTCGCCGGGGAGACCCGCCAGTATTTCGGCCACGGCGGTGCCCTCGGCCGACGCCTTGTGGGCCAGCATCGGCCCGGCGATGAGGTCGCCGATGGCGAACACCGAAGGCACGGCGGTGCGATACTCGGCGTCCACTACCACCCGGCCGGCCTTGTCCAGGAGCACCCCAGCCTCCTCCAGTCCCAGCCCGTCGGTGAGGGGTTTGCGCCCCACCGCCACCAGCACTCGGTCGCAGTCCAGGTTTTCGTCCCCGCGACCCTCTGCATGGAGCGTCAAGCGGATCTGCTCGCCACGGGTGTCCGCGCCGGTGACCAGGGTACCCACCTTGAGGTCCAACCCCTGTCTCTTCAGAAAACGGGCCAGGGCGCGACCGATCTGCCCGTCCAGGTTGGCGGCGATGCGCGGCAGGGCCTCCACCACGGTGACCCGCGCTCCCAGCCGGCGCCACACCGAACCCAGTTCCAGGCCGATGGCGCCGCCCCCCACCACCACCAGGTGATCCGGAATCCGGTCCAGGGCCAGGACCCCGGTGGAATCCACCACCCGCTCCCCATCCAGGGGCAGAGAGGAGATCTCCGCCGCGCGGCTGCCCGTGGCCAGCAACACCGCCCCACCGGTGATTTCCCGCTCCGGACCGCCGTCCGCCGGGGTGACCGCCACCCGGTCCGGACCGGTTAGCCGCCCGGTGCCGTGGACCACCGCCACCTTGTGGCGCGCCAGCAGCTTCGCCACCCCGTCGGTGAGGGTCTCCACCACCCGGTCCTTGCGGGCCATCATCGCGGGCAGGTCCACCGTGACCTCCCCCACCCCGATGCCGTGCTCGGCGAACCGCCCCCGGGCCAGGTGCACGTACTCGCTGGAGTCCAGCAGGGCCTTGGAGGGAATGCAGCCCTCCCGCAGGCACACCCCCCCCAGTCGCGCTTCGCGTTCCACGCAGGCAACAGACAGCCCCAACTGGGCGGCGCGCACGGCGGCCACGTAGCCCCCCGGCCCGCCGCCGAGGATCACCAGGTCGTAGCTCGGCTCCGCCATCTCACACCTCCACCAGCAGCCGCTCGGGATCTTCCACCAGGGCCTTGATCCGCGCCAGGAACTGCACCGCCTCCCGGCCGTCGACGAGGCGGTGGTCGTAGCTCAAAGCCACGTACATCATGGAGCGCACCACGATCTCTCCGTCCACCACCACCGGGCGCGGTTCCACCTTGTGCAGTCCCAAGATGCCGCTCTGGGGGTAATTGAGGATCGGAGTGCTGAGGAGCGACCCGAACACCCCGCCGTTGGTTATGGTGAACGTGCCCCCTTCCATGTCCGAGAGTTCCAGTTTGTTGTCCTGGATGCGGGTCACGAACCCGGCGATCGCCCTCTCGATCTCGGCGAAGCTCAGGTGATCGGCGTGACGCACAACCGGCACCACCAGACCCCGGGCGGCGCCCACCGCCACACCCACGTGGTAGTGGTGGTTCTGCACCATGTCGCCGCCGTCGATGAACGCGTTGAGCTGGGGAAACTCCGCCAGGGCCTCCACCACCGCTTTGACGAAGAACGAGGTGATCCCGAGTTTGACCCCGTAGCGCTTCAGGAACGCGTCCTTGTAGCGCTCGCGCAGGGACATCACCTCCCCCATGTCGATCTCGTTGAAGGTGGTGAGCATCGCCGTCGAGTGCGCCGCCTGGAGCAGGCGCTCGGCGATGCGCTTGCGGATCGGGCTCAGGGCCTTGCGGGTGACCCCCTCGGCCCGCCCCGCAGTTGTGGCAGGTGCAGCCTGCGTTGCCGGCGCAGCCCGGGTGGCCGGTGCCACGGCGCGGGTGGACTCCAGGTGCAGCAGCACGTCCCCCTTGGTGATGCGGCCCCCGGGGCCCGTGGCCCGTATCGCGGCCGGGTCGAGACCGTGCCCGGTCACCAGGCTGCGCACCGCCGGCCCCAGCCCCTGCAAGGTTTGAGGCGCGGCTGGCGCAGGCTCCGGCGCCGCGGGGTCTTCGGCCCGGGGCTGGGCCGGGGCAAAAACCGATGGGTCCTCCGCCAACGGCGCCGCCGCCTCGGGGGCCTGTGCCTGTGGCGGCCCCGCGGCGGGCTGCGCCCCCTCGGTCGCCCCCACCCGGATCTTCCCAACCACGTCGCCCACGGCCACGGTGCTCCCCGCCGGCACCAGGATCTGCACCACCCCGGCCGCCTCGGCGGGTATCTCCAGGGTGACCTTGTCGGTCTCGAGCAGGAGCAGGGCTTCGTCAGCGCCCACGGTGGCCCCGTCGGAAACGAACCACTCGGCCAGCAGGGCCTCCTGCACGGACTCCCCTCCCTCGGGGATGCGGATGTCGAGTTCCATCTGGAATCCTCGTGAACAGTGATCGGTGAACAGGCACTCACCCCCTCCATGGGGTTCGTCCTGCGGGCGGGCCTGCGGCCCGTGCGATTCCGCCGTCCTGCGGAATCGTGAACGGTGGACGGGTTGAGGCCAGGACTCCAAGCTACGAACACCAAACTGGCGGTGAGAGGTGGGGCATCCCCCGCCTCTCACCCCTTCACCCTTCCCCGCGGTCGGGGGTGTTGCCAAGGCCCGCTCGGGGCGCACCTTCAGAAAACTGCTGGAGCAGAGCATGCAGCCCGCCCCGCCAGACCTGCTCGCAACCACCCCTACACCATCTAGACCCTCACCATTCCGAGCGAATTGCGAGAACACCCCCCGGCCGCCCTCTACCCCCCCAGGGCCTCGGCCAGGATCGCCTCCTGCTCCTGGCGGTGGATGAACGGGAAACCGGTGGCCGGGCTCGCCGCAGCGGGCCGGCCGATGTAGTGGCCCGGGCGCCCCAGGGCCTCCTCCAGGCGCGGGGCCAGGAAGCGCCACCCCCCCATGTTCTCCGGCTCCTCCTGCACCCAGCACCACTCCGGCGAACTCTGGCACGCCACGTCGGCGGCCCGCAGCTGCTCCAGGGGAAACGGGTAGAACTGCTCCAGGCGCAGCACCGCCACATCGCCGGTGGCGGTTTCCCGGCGCCTTTTGAGGAGGTCGTAGTACACCTTCCCACTGCACAGCAACACCCGGCACGGCGCCGTGGCCGCGGCTTCGGGGTCGGGAAGCACCTCCTGGAACGACCCCCGGGCCAGGGCGCCCAAGTCGGAGATCACCTCCGGGTGGCGCAGCAGGCTCTTGGGGGTCAGCACCACCAGGGGTTTGCGGAACGGCCGCATCACCTGGCGGCGCAACAGGTGGAAGTACTGGGCCGGTGTGGTGGGCTGGCACACCTGGAGGTTGTCCTCGGCACACTGCTGCAGGAAGCGCTCGAAGCGGGCCGTGGAGTGGTCCGGGCCCTGCCCCTCGTAGCCGTGGGGCAGCAGCAGGGTCACCCCATTGGCGCGCTGCCACTTGGCCTCGCCGCTGGTCAGGAACTGGTCCACGATCACCTGGGCGCCGTTGGCGAAATCCCCGTACTGGGCCTCCCACAATACCAGGGACGCCGGGTCCACCGCCGAGTAGCCGTACTCGAACCCCAGCACACCGGCCTCGGAAAGCGGGCTGTCGAACACCTGGAACCCCGCCCCCTCCCCGGCCACCCCGGCCAGGGGGCAGTGGGTGGCCCCGGTCTCGGTGTCGAACCACACGCTGTGGCGATGGCTGAAGGTGCCTCGGCGGCTGTCCTCGCCGCTGAGCCGTACGGTCACCCCCTGCTCCACCAGGGTGGCGAACGCCAGGGCTTCGGCGCCCGCCCAGTCCACCACGCTGTTCTCCTCCATGGCCTGCTGGCGGCGCTCGAAGATCCGGGCCAGCTTGGGATGCAGGGAGAACCCTTCGGGTACCTCCAGCAGGCGCCGGTGCAGCGCCAGCAACTGCTGCTCGTCGCGGCCCGTGTCCACCGCGTCGTGGCTGTAACGGCTGCCGATCCCCTCCCAGCCGTTCCACTTCACCGGAGGCACCCACACGCACCCCTCCCCCCGGGCCGCCTCGTGGCCCGCGCTCAGCGCCCGGTCGGCCGCCTGCTCGGCATGGGCCACCGCGTCCCCCTCGAGCACCCCCGCGGCCACTAGTTCCTCCCCGTACTGCTGGTACAACAGGGGTCGCTCGCGGATGCGGCGGTACATCAGGGGCTGGGTGAAGTACGGCTCGTCCCCCTCGTTGTGGCCGTGGAGGCGATAGCACACCAGGTCGAGCACCGCATCCTTGCCGAACGCCGTGCGGTACTCCAGGGCCAGGCGCCCGGCGTGGAGCACCGCCTCCGGGTGCTCGCCGTGGACGTGGAAGATCGGCACCATCAGCATCTTCGCCAGATCCGTGGCGTAACGGGTGGAACGGGCGTCCTCCGGCAGGGTGGTGTAGCCGATCTGGTTGTTGAGGATCAGGTGCAGGGTGCCGCCGGTGGCGTACCCTTCCAGGCGGGCCAGGTTGAGGGTCTCCGCCACGATCCCCTGCCCCGGGAACGCCGCGTCGCCGTGGATCAGCAGCGGCAGCACCCGGCGGGGCCCGTCGGGGCCGAGGCGGTCCTGGAACGCCCGGGCCACCCCCTCCACCACCGGGTTCACCGCCTCCAGGTGGCTGGGGTTCTCGGGCATGATCACCCGCACGCTGGCACCGCCCCCCACCGCCACGTCACCGGCGTAGCCGGAGTGGTATTTCACATCGCCCCCTCCGGGCACCCCTTCGGGGTCGTAGCTGGCCTCGAACTGGCAGAACAGCTCGTGGTAGCTCTTACCCAGCAGGTGCACGTGCACGTTCAGCCTGCCCCGGTGGGCCATGCCCAACACCACCTTCTCCACCCCGTGGCCGGCGGCGTCGCGGCACAGGGTGCGCAGCAGGGGCAGCAGCACCTCGGCTCCCTCCAGGGAGAAGCGCGTCTGGCCGAGGTAGCGTTTGTGCAGGAACTGCTCGAAACGACTGGCCTTTACCAGTTCTTCCCACACCTCCCGGCGCAGGTCTTCCGGAAACGGCGTGCGGTTGCCGGTGCCCTCCATGCGCGCGCGGAGCCACTCGCGCTCCTGGGGGTCCTGCAGGTGCATGTACTCCACCCCGACCGAGCGGCAGTAGGTCTCTCTCAAGGTGCTCAGCACCTGCCCCAAGGAGACGGCGTCGGCGCCAAACTCCGGGGCGAACACCGCCCGGTCCAGGTCCGCCGGAGTCAGGTCGAAGGTCTCCAGGGCCAGCAGGGGGTGGGAGGTGGGACACGCCGCCAGGGGGTCGAGGCACGCCAACAGGTGGCCCAGATCCCGGTAGCGGTAGATCAGCCGTTCGGCCCGGGCCTGCAGGGCCAGGTCGCCCGCCGCGCCCGCCACGGTTCCGGCCTCGCTGCGCGCCAGGCCCAGTTCGAAGCCCTGGAAGTAGGCCCGCCACTCCGCGGACACCTGATCGGGCTCCTGCTGCCAAAGCGCGTACTGGGCGTCCACCAGCTCCGCACTCCCTGCTCCCAGCAAACTCATGCCACCCCACTCCTTGTATGCCGTCACCGAGAGGCCGTGCCACGGCCAACGCGCCCGCCCAGGGTACCCGCGAACGGCGCGGGCGCAAACGCACCCGGCGCCACCGACCAAATGCTGACCACGAGAGAATACATTGCCTCGCACGGCGCAACCAGGGCAGAAACAGGACGGTTCACCCCCGGGGACGGCCACGCGGCGGGTCCCGCCGCCCCGTGAAACCGGGCGACTCCGTATCCACGCCGCCCCTGACCACAGGGGCGGCGGCACGGAGCCCGGTCGGCGACCTCCCGGCACGGAAGAGCCTTCGGCGCCATACGGGACCGAGTGCCGATGATGGGCGGGGAACTGCCTCCCACGGCTGGCAGCCGAGGGGATGCGGCAGCAACGGCACCGCGACAGGAGGACCGGCACCCGGTCCCTGGGGAACCCACCGACGGATATGCGCCCCCCCGCGGCGTGGTGAAGTGGGCGCCGCACGTCGCCACTCCGGGAGAAGATCGACCCCGGCTGCGCGTTCCAGCCGATCCGGGCTGCAGGGTTGTTGCGCGGTAAATGCACACCCGTGGGCCAGGTCAGGCGTGTGAGAGGATCTCCCGCGCCCGTTTCGGCTCGTTTGGGAACAGATCCTGAGGAATCCCGTCCTTCCCCAAGGACTGGAAGACCACGTATCTGGCGCAAACGGCGTAATTGCTCCGGCAATACTGGTCTTTCAGTATCTCCGTGGACAGGGGCATAGCACCCATCTTCTCCTGGAAAAACGCGCACTCACGCAAACGGGGACATTCGTGCATGCCGCCCTCCTCGTGCAGGGATCTCAGGGGTGATCCCCGCGGTGATTCCGGTGGGTGTCGTGCCCAGAGGAACAGGAAACGGTAAAGAGTGCACCGACCACCCCTCAAAACCCAGCCCTGGGAACCGAAAACAACCCATACGCAACGAACGGCGAGCTTGCAACGCGACCCGCGTCTCCTGCCTCGGCAACCTGCCGCCGGCTCCAGACCGGGATGTTCTGCGGCGCCGGTTGCGTCCGCAAGGACAGCGGTGCGGTCGATCGGAAACAACCTTTCAAGAAGCGTTCCAGCCGGCAACGCGCTATGCTCTCAGCTGGCGCAACCCACCCCGCAAGACGACGACCGGGAGGAACTCCATGCGCATCGGCCTGGCACTCGGCAGCGGATCGGCCC
>JARGFW010000250.1 GCA_029211085.1 Deferrisomatales bacterium
GGGAGCATGGCAGCAGCGGGCCGCGCTGAGAAGATGGGGTTCATAGGGCGCTTACCGTTCTTCTGCTTGCCAAGAGATCGCGGCCGACGTGCACACGATGGCTTCGAGCCGGGCGGCGAGTGGCTGATACCTGCAAAAGGGATGGGGGCTCTCACGGCAAAAACGGGAATGGCCTTTACCGGTAAAAGGGAAGCTCGCTGTCGCCCCAAAAAGGGGTGGCCGAGAGTGTGGGGTGTCACGAGGTTTATCACTTCGTCACGGGGAGGGCCAAGGGGTGGGAATGGCCAGGATTCCGCGGTCAGGCGTGGGATCGGTCAATCTGGAAGAGGCGAAAAGAGGTTTATCACTCGGATCGGCAAATCGGGCTTCAAAACGGGTTGAAGGGCGGTTTTGTCGAGAGGTTTATCACGGGGTTGTGGGATTGTGAAATATGGTAACACACTGATATTGCTGGCGGTCCTGGTCTATATAGGACCATCTTGGAATTCACGAGGCCAGTGACGAGGTCGGAAGGGAGCCGGAAGGCCAAAGCGTCGGGCAAAAACAAGGGAAACTCTTAGTGATATCCTTTTTCTGTAGTCGGTGCACATCGACTGTTATATAGGCTGGTGACAACTGATAGTCATTTTCCAATTAAACGAACTATATTTTCAACCGTTATTTTGTCAATCAATCCATTTTCACTCTTTCTTGCAATTTCATACAGAGTTACAAACAACTCAGCCTTAGTATTGGTAGGCAACACAATGTTATGTTTTAGTAAATGATTCTCAGTAAAATTTATTGTGTGAATCAACCTCGATTTTGATACAGTTTCTTCAAGCTCTCCTTTTAGCTCTGGAGATCCAACACCGTTAAGTATCCAGTTTGCATTTGCTTCAATATCAACTAATTGTTGAATTACTTCAGCATTAGGAAGCCGTTCACCTTTTTCATATCCCTGCCAAGTTCTGTATCCTACACAACAGACCGCCGCCATCTCAGACTGTGGGTAACCCCACCGTTTCCTTAATTCTTGGAGTCTCGCCCCTACACGTTCAGGAGACCTGTTGTATATATTAATCACCACTTCAATAGTGGCTCCGTCAGGAATTCTATTCCCGGATTCATAAAGAAGCCACGTCTCCTCGTCTACCCCAACGGACGAGGCAATCTCTGCAACAGACTGATGGGTAGCCTGCCTAGCCCGCCTCAGTAGTTCCGCTGGAGACAAGTCACTCAGCGTGATGTCTTCCCTCATACTTTTGCCTCACTTCAAGTGCGAGTTCATGTTCCTGTGTTCGGCCACTGCGCAGCGCGCCTACCGGACGCACGCCGGACGCATGAGGAAATGCACCCAAACGTATGATATCAAAGACTTTTCCCCACCATACAAAGATTGTGACCCGGGACATATTTTGCGTACAGTTGATGCACCTGGCGTGTTTATTGTTGACACACGCTAGATATAGCGTGATCCTGCTATAGGTCACCGTGTTGTCCTCTTGTGCGAGGCACCAGATGAATCCATTTGATATCCAAGCCGCGATTCGCAAGGCCGGCTCAACCGGTACTCAGATTGCCAAGAGGTGCTCTCGACACCCCAGCATGGTCAGTCATGTGATTCATGGCCGCCGCCGCTCGCGGTTGATTGAAAAAGCCATCTCAGACGCAACCAGGGTATCCCTGCCCCAACTCTGGCCAGATCGGTATTCGGCCGGCCAGTCATAAACGTGACCGAACTCTAGCAACGGGCACAGGTGTGATCAATGTCTAATGCCAACCGAAAAATTGCTGCCCACAAAAACGTGAAACTGCCGCTTCTCTATCTGATGAACGGTGAGAGAGAAGCGTCCCCTCCCCAGCCGGGTAGTTTGTCGATGGGTCCTGTTGTGAGGGAGGCCCTCACTGCCGTTTTAAGAAAGTGCCCCCTCTCGCGATATGAGGTTGCAGGAAAGATGAGCGAGTTCATCGGTGGAGAGGTCACGAAAACCATGCTTGATGCGTATACGGCGGATAGCAAGGAAACCCATAGGTTCCCATTCGAATTGGCTCCTGCCTTTATCGCAGCGACAACCGATCGGAGCATCCTCAGCGTTGTGGCCACCCCAGTGGGCTGCAAAGTGGTCGCCGGCCAAGATGTCCTAATGCTCGAACTCGCCAAAATCGGAGATGAAAAATCACGCCTTTGCAGGCAAGAACGCGACCTGAGGGCACTGATCCACCGGATGACAGACTGACATGGAATCGTTCCAGACCTCCATTGACACTTGGGTGGAGGCCACGGTGCTCGCTGATGTCTGGGACGTCTCGGAGAGACACGCCCGGCGACGTGCGACGGGTGAGACCGTCGCCACAAAGACAGTCTGTGTTGGGGGGCGGAAGCAAAAGCACTATCTCCTCTCATCATTCCCAGACAAAGACCGCCTCCGGATCGCCGCCTACCTCGCCACCCGCGAGATCCCCAAATTACTGGCCGACCCCGCCGCACAAGCCGGCGCCGATTTTGCCCGGCAGTTGCTCCAAGACGAAGCCCACGATACGGAGCTTCGGAGAATCGACAAAGAGCGCGGGCTCGCCCGGTTCGAATCCCTTCCCGAGAAGCACCGACAGCGAGCCCTGGCAAATAGCCACGTCTTACGGGCCTGGCGCAGGTATCTCGACGCCTCCGGAGCTGTGCCGAAAGGCCAGAAGAAGCAGGCGACGGAGATCTTCTGCAGCCAGATTGCCGCCGGCAGCATCCTGCCCTATTGGGTCTTGAAGGAACTGACCAGATCGGGGAAGCCCAGCCTCACCTACGAAAAGCTGAACCGCCTGGAGAAGATCTACCAGAAGGAAGGCATTCTCGGTCTCGCCCCGAAATACAAGAGCCCCCACAAAGGCGAAACCACTGTCCCGAAGCCGATGCAAGATTTCCTTATCGGCCTGATGGCCAAACGACCCCACGTGAAGCCCGTCACCCTGATGCAGGGACTGCAGGGGCGATTCCGGACTGAACAGCTCCCCACCTTCTCCTCCGTGCGGCGGTTCGTGGGTGCGTGGAAAGAACAGAACGCGAGTCTGTTCCTATTCCTTTCCAATCCCGACCGATGGAAGAACCAGCACATGTTCGCGGTCGGCCAAGCGGACGAGAACATCACGCGGCTCAATCAGGTCTGGGAACTCGACTCCACCCCCAGTGACATCCTTCTTGAAGACGGTCGCTATGCGTTGATTGGGGTGATCGACGTGTACTCCCGCCGCGGCAAGCTCCATGTTGTGCCGACATCAAAGGCTACTTCCATCGCCGCGTTGGCACGCCGCGCCATCCTGGATTGGGGGGTGCCAGAAACAGCGAAGACCGACAACGGACAGGACTACGTGTCGAATCACCTGGTGCAGGTGTTCGAGGACCTGGAGATCCGACAATCACTCTGCCCGCCATTCACCCCGGAAGGGAAGCCGCACATCGAACGGTTTTTCCGTACCTTCGCCCATGGGCTGCTGGAGATGATGCCCGGGTTTATTGGTCACAACGTCGCCGAACGAAAAGCGATCGAGGCGCAGAAGAGCTTCGCCCAGCGCATGATGACCAAGGATTCGGCCGTCGAACTCCACTGTACCCGCGATGCCCTGCAGCAGTTCTGCGACCGCTGGTGCCGCGCAGAGTACGAACAGGCTCCCCACGGCGGGCTGAAGGGTCAGACTCCGGCCGAGGTAGCCCGGGCGTGGACGGATCCGGTGCGCCGGGTCGAAGACGAGCGTTCTTTGGATGTGCTGCTGTGTGAGACCGTGCACCGCACTGTCGGTAAGAAAGGGGTCGCACACGACAACCGCCACTATGCGGCCCCCGAGATGGCCGGCCACGAAGGCAAGCGTGTTCGGGTGAAGCCCGATCCGACCGACCTGGGTCGGGTGTACGTGCACAAGGCAGACGGGGAGTTCCTCTGTGTGGCCATCGACCCCAGCGCCCCAGAGGTGGACCGTGCCGAGTTCGCCGCCCGGGTGAAGACCGCGCAGACCCTGTTTATGAATGAAGGTCGCAAGGCATTGAGCCGTATGGCCAAGGAACAGGCCCTGGAGACCGTGACGGAAGAGTACCTGTCTTGCAAGGAAGGCCTCCTCAACAACCTTGAAGAGTTTCCCAAACCGTTCGAGGTTCACACCACCCCGGCGCTGGAAGAAGCCGTCAAAGCTGCCGACGCACGGGCCGGGCTTTCTCCCGATGCATTCGCCGCCATCACGGTTTCAATGTCCGACGTGGAGCCACCTGCCCCGCCACCAATCGGAGGGCCGGCGGAGGTCGTGGAGCTGCCGCGGTTCTTCGCCGGTCCGTTTGACCTGTACGAACACTGCCGGGATCTCAGCCGTTGCGGGCCGCTCCCCAAGGAATTGGCACGGCGGCTAAAAGTTGAGTTCGAGCAATCTTCGAACCTGCGCCAGCTCATGGAAATCGAACGAACACTGGACCTGGTCGCCGAAGCGTAAACGGCCGAGGTGCCTGTGGGGCGTCACGGCCGCTGCCAGCGGCACCTCGGGCACGAGGGAGGGCAAGTCCATGAAGAAGGTCTTCGCTACCACTCGAAACGTTCGCGCGTTCTACAGCGCGATGGAGTTGATCAACGGCCAGGGCCGCGGCAAGGCGGAAATGGCCCTGGTGTCTGGTGTGTTCGGTACGGGCAAAACAGAGACCTGCCAGAAGTTCGCCGCCGACAATGATTTGATCTACGTGCGTGCGCTCGACGTGATGACCCGAAAGTCGCTGCTCGCGGCCATCGCTGGAGAGTTGGGAGAGAAGACCAAAGGGCACTCGGACACCTTGTACTACCGGGTGGTGGACCGGCTGATCGACCGCCCCCAGATGTTGATTTGTGACGAGGTCGACTACCTCGTCAGCAAGGGCATCGTCGAGGTGCTCCGGGACATCTACGACCACACCAACAACCCGTTGGTGCTCGTGGGCATGAACGAGGATCTGGAACGGGAGATCAAGACCAAACTGCCCCACCTGAGCGACCGCTGGGGCGCGGTGGTGCGTTTCCAGCGGTTCGAGGCTACCGATGTGAGAGACATCGCCGCGCAGATCTGCGAAGTCGAACTGGACGACAGCGCGGTGGAGTGGATCACCACCCATGGCGAAGGTCGGTTCCGGCCCATTGAACGCTGGTTTTACCAGGCAGAGAAACTGGCACGGGTCAACGGGCTTCACACCGTCTCAGCCCTGCACCTGGAACCGCTCAAATCCAAGACCAACGGCAGAAAGAAAGCCCGTCGATGACAGTCTTGGAGCCGGTGAGCGCTTTCATCCTGGGACTCCCCCGCCAGCGGTTCACGTTGGAAGATGTTGTCGCAGCCACGCAACGTCCGCGGCTAGCGGTACTGCGGGTGCTCGACCGGCTTGCAGCCGAGGGCTACCTGGTGGAAATTTCCGACGATCGGATCAGCCCGAAGTTGGGCGAGTGCGGCCCACCCCGCAGGAATCCCACCTGGCGCATTGCAAAGAACCGCGACGTCTCCCACCGCACTGGCCCTGCTCGGCGCAAGAACACACTGCGAGACCGGCTGTACCGACTGATCAGGGCGCGACGGCGTTTCACCAGGAACGACCTGGTGGTGCTGTCCGGCGCCAGCCGCGGAACGGTCGACGACTACACCCGAATACTGGAGCGCGAGAGCGTCATCCGGCGGGTCGGCAAGAGAGGGAGAGATGATCTGTGGCTCCTCGTGAAAGATCTCGGCCCGGTGCGGCCTCGGGTGGCAGAGGAGGGGGCGGATGCCGCACGCGTGGATTGATCATCTCCGACAACAATTGCACACCAAGAGCCAAGCGCGGGTGGCCCGGGAACTGGGCTACTCGCCGGGCGCGATCAGTCAGGTGCTCAAGGGCAGCTACCCGGCCGACACCGAAAAGATCGCCGAGCGGGTTCGCCATGTCTACGGCAGCGTTGGCGGGGTGCAGTGCCCGCAGCTAGGAACCATCACCCCGCTGCGCTGTGCACAGACGTGGAAACGGGCAAAAGCACTCGGCGTCCGGGTGGGAAATCCAGCCACGGCACGATTGCACAAACGGTGCACCAAGTGCCCCGTACGGTGCGGCTGAAAGGGGCTCGAGTTGTCTATTCGGAGGTCAGGACCACGGGGGGCCGGAGGTGGTGGCATGCGACCCATTACCAAGCGGCAGATTCGGAAGATTCACACCCTGAAGACAGCCATGGGAATGGCCGACGATCACTATCGGGCGCTCTTGCAGGTGTTCGACGTGTCTTCGTCCAAGAACCTGACAGAGCGGGAAGCAGCCCTGTTGATCGCGCGGATGGAAGAGGGCGCTATCGAGCGCGGCGTTTGGAAGCCGTACGGGCGAGTGGTGTCCCAGGGGCCCATTGGCGACCGCCCCGGGTACGCCACCGTGAAACAGCGAGAGTACATCGAGGGACTCTGGAACCAAGCCTCTCATGCCGGCACGGAGAAGGGTCGGCAGCACGGGCTGCGCACCTTCCTGTACCGCTCCGCCAAGGTGTCGGATTTGCGCTTCGTCACCTCTGACCAGGCGGTGACGGTGATCACCATTTTCAAAGACCAGGCGGCGCAGAGCCGCCGGGTACGGACGGCACAGACTGAGTCGGCACCCCACGCGAAAGGAGCTATCGGATGAACGAACCGGCACGGAAGGTGACCCACCCACAGGGGCTCTTGAATGAAGCCATCGCCGAACTGGAAAACTCGCGCAGCCAGCTCATTCGAGTTCGGGAGTTCGCCAGCTATGCCCACCTAACGGCTGACCACGTCCCAGGCGGGATCATAATGGGTTGGGGGAGCCTGTTTGCCATCATTTCCGACCTTACCGAGCAGGTGAGCGACCAGTTAGACGAAGTGGACCTGAAACTGGAGGCCGCTCTTTCGCAACAACGTGCGACCGCGGGAGGCCTCCGATGAACCAGCCACCAACGGCCCACACGTTCTTCCGGCTGCAAGAGCTCCACGCGGAAGTCATGGGACACCTGATAGAGGCCATGGAAGTGGCTCACTGCTGCTATATGGGCGGCGAGTGTACCGAACGGGCAAGCATCGACTACCCGATCATCTTCAAGGTGGTCGAGGGTATCACCAAGGAAGCCTTTGACAAGCTCGACGAGATGGCCGTGGTCATCAACCAGATGCACGAAGGGGCGTGATGGGGCGAGCCACAGAATCGCCCGAGAATCGCATTTTGGGGGGATGCCCACGCACAAGCATAGGCAAGAGTCCAAACGTCCAACATCGCGGAGTTTAAAGATAGTTTAAACGGGGTTCCGGGTTCGTCCGCCCCCTTGTATGTTCAGCCGCGTGGTACCGTCTCAGTGTCTTGGGGCGTGGCAGA
>JARGFW010000251.1 GCA_029211085.1 Deferrisomatales bacterium
GTCATCCTCGAGGCCATGAAGATGGAGACCCCCGTGGTGGCACCCCAAGACGGGACCATCCTCACCGTCGACGTGGAAAAGGGGCAGATCGTCCAGACCGGTCAGCTCATCCTGACCCTTTCCTAGCGGTGCGAGCACAGCGAAGGGCAGCGAGGCGTACATGAGGCGAACCTTGATCTTTTTCGCGCTTGGGGGCCTTCTCCTGTGGTCTTTGGGGACCGCCGCCCATGCGGGGCTCCCCCCGGACGGGGGCGGCCCCACTGCCGGGGGCCTGCCGCCGATCCTCGAGTTGGTGCAGCGGTTCGCCGCGTCCACAGGCCTCGCCGAGTTCCTGTTCCCGGCCACGGGCCAGTGGTCGGACGGGATCGGTCGCCTGCTGATGGTCGGGGTCGGCATCCTCCTGTTGTACCTGGCCATCAAGAAGGGCTTCGAACCGCTGTTGCTGGTTCCCATCGGCTTCGGCGCCATCCTGAGCAACGTACCCCTGGCCGGCATGACCGAGCCGGGGGGGCTGCTGTACTACGTCTACCTGGTCGGGATCAAAACCGGGGCGTTCCCGTTGCTGGTGTTCATGGGGGTCGGTGCCATGACCGACTTCGGCCCCCTGCTGGCCAACCCGCGCACTGCGCTGCTGGGGGCGGCCGCCCAGTTCGGGATCTTCACCACCCTGGTCGGCGCGTTGCTCCTCTCGAAGTACGTCCCCGGGATCCACTTCGACCTCTTCGAAGCGTCCTCGATCAGCATCATCGGCGGGGCGGACGGGCCCACGGCCATCTTCCTCACCAGCCAACTCGCCCCCCACCTGCTGGGCCCCATCGCCGTGGCGGCGTACTCGTACATGGCCCTTGTCCCGATCATCCAACCACCGATCATGCGGGCCTTGACCACGGTCGAGGAACGCAAGATCCGCATGAAACAGCTGCGCTACGTGGGGAAGGTCGAGAAGATCGTGTTCCCCCTGGTGGCGCTCGGCATCTGCGTCTTCCTGTTGCCTTCGGCGGCTCCCCTGGTGGGGTTCTTCATGTTCGGCAACCTCATGAGGGAGTGCGGTGTCGTCGACCGGCTCTCCAAGACCGCCCAGAACGATCTGCTCAACAGCATCACCATCCTGCTCGGCCTGGGGGTCGGCGCGCAGTTGTCTTCCGGGCAGTTCCTGACGGTGTCCACCCTGGGTATCCTCTTCCTGGGCGTCATCGCGTTTTCCATCGGCACCGCGTCGGGAGTGCTGATGGCCAAGGGCATGAACCTGTTCTCCGAAAACAAGATCAACCCGTTGATCGGCTCCGCAGGGGTGTCTGCCGTGCCGATGGCGGCGCGGGTGAGCCAGAAACTGGGCATGGATGCCGACCCCCAGAACGTGCTGCTCATGCATGCCATGGGGCCCAACGTGGCCGGGGTGATCGGCTCTGCGGTCGCCGCGGGCGTACTGCTGACCCTGAAGGGGCTCATGGGGTAGTACTCCGTCACACAACCCATTGTCTTGCAGGAGGAATCGGGAATGTCGATCCGTGTATTGATGACACGCAGGGTGCCCAAGCTGGCCGACGACATGCAGGCGACCCTCCTGCCTCGCCTATCGGAGATGCTCGATGAGCTGCGAGAGATGGCCCACCGGCAACCGGGGTACATCTCGGGCGAGACCATGCGGAACATAGAGGACCCCGCCGAGTACCTGGTGATCAGTACGTGGAAGGCCTACGAGGACTGGCAGCGGTGGTTCCGCAACGAGAGGCGGGCCGAGCTGGAAGGCCGGGTGGATGCGCTGCTGTGTTCGTCGACGGTCTACAAGGTGTTCGGTTACGACTAGTTCGCCGGCCCCCGACCCCTCCGATCTCCGCCTCCGCGGAGTTGACGCAACGCACGACCGGCAGCCCGCTCCAACGGGCGTCCCACGCCAACCCGTGGTGGCGTGCGCTCCCGTCCCTGAAACACCCACCGGGCCTCCGGGCTCCGGTGGCCGCCGACTCCCCCTGGGCCCGTCGATGTTGCACTGTTTCACGACATCCCCCCGGCGCTGAAACAAGGGCCCTGGGCCAAGGGGACGCCGGCATCCTCGGTTCTCGGCGTTTTCCCAGCGTGTCCGCCACCTTGCGGGACTTCATGAGAACGTCTATCGGCTGGCATGCAAGTTGCTTCGTACCCTCCTCTACCGCACACCCTTGTGACCAGAGGAACTTCATGCGAAACGCCATTGCACGACTGACCACCGCGGCCCTCGCCGCCCTGTTCACAGTGCCCGCGGCACTGGCCCACCCCGGCATCGAACTGCGCACCTACCCGGCCGGCGCCACCCCCGGCGCTCCGATTCGCACCACCCTGGTGGCCGGCCGCACCCTGGCGGCCAACGGCAACGCCGCCGGGCTGGTGGCCGGGGCCGCGCTGAGCCCCCGCCAGACCTGCGACGGCTGCCACGACTACCAGGCGATCACCGCCGCCTACCACTTCCAGCTGGGCGCCGATGAACGCGTCGACGCGGACGGCAACGGCTTCGCCGACGACCTGGGCGAGGTACTGACCGAAGAGGGGGGCCTGCTCGAGACCCTGCCCACCCTGCGCAACATCAGCTCTCCCGGCCAGTTCGGAGCCTGGTGACCGCCCTCGTACCGCCAGTTGGCGGACCAGGACAACGCGGACCACACCACCTTCGACATGGGCAGCGCCGACGAGATCGCCACCTGCACCTCCTGCCACATGGGCGGAGGGCCCTACGAGGTCGACCGCAACGGCAACCGCTATGACTCGTTCTTCGCGGCCAACCGCGCCGGCATCGAGGCCGGGGATTTCGGCACCCTCAACGGCGACTACTTCCGCTACGAGCTCGATGCCATCGCCGCCGCACCGTTCAACTGGATGCTGGACGCCCTGCGGCCCTCCCCCGCCCTGTCGGCCCCCAAGCTCCACGACTGGTCCGAGAGCGGCGTGCTCGAGGCCGAGTGCCTCACCTGCCACCTGGACCCCCTGCTGGCCCGCCTGACCACCGCCGACGGGGTGCAGTCCCAGAACTACTCCCCGCGCCTGCAGGTGTTCGTGGTCGCCAAGATGAACGCGGCGCGCAACGACTACGCCGACGTGTACGCCATGAGCTTCGGCCGCTACCCCGACGCCTCCGATCCCGGCGAGGTGCCCGCGGGCTACGAGATCTTCTCCGCCAGCCGCTACTCGAGCCCCCTGCCGCCCCGGGACTACGTGGCGAGCAGGTTCTACGCGGCCGAGAACACCCCGGGCGGCACCACCCGGGACGCCGTGAAGGTGCCGATCCTGGAGGGCGGCATGCCCGACGAAGTGCTGCTCCCCGCCGGGCAGTCCGGCAGCGGCTTCAAGATGCACAACGCCTACGACCCCGGGGTGAACAAGGTCTTCGCCAACGGCGACACCGTGTGGGGCTCGCGGAAGTTCCTGGGCTACTACTTCAAGTACGCGGCCACCGGCGGCCTGATGGGGCTCGACCTGGACGGCGACGGCATCCCCCTGGCCTACGTGCGGCTGGTGAAGAAGCCGGGGGTGAGCCTGGCCGACCTACCGGCCACTGCCCAGAACTACTTCGACGCGGAGACCTACTACGACCCGGACGACCTCGCCCGGTTCGCCGCGGCGACCACCGAGGCCCCCATCCTGGCCAGCGACGACACCGGCGGCCAAAAGTGGGATCTCGTCTGCGCCCGCTGCCATGTGGCCTTCACCGATCCGGTCAACCAGGGCCTCTACATGCGCCCGGACATCATGGGCATGAAGGCCGACGTGCCCAAGCGCGGCACGTTCTGGAAGATGGACTATACCGGCGCCGAGGACTACGACGCCCTGCTGGCCGCGGTGGCCAGCGGCGAGAAGAGCCCGGCCGAACTGGCCGGCTACGACGTGCACGCCGCCCGGGGCGTGGAGTGCGTGGACTGCCACGCCTCCCAGGCCGAGGACCGCTTCGCCCCGGACCACAACTTCGGCAAGGGCATCGACACCGGCGGCACCGTGCGCAACGATCTGGACTTCCAGAAAGTGAAGGTGTGCCGCGACTGCCACCAGGAGTCCTCGATGATACCCCGCCACGGGGCCATCTTCCGGAGCGGCGAGCTGACCGTGAAGCACTTCGAGGCGGTGGCCTGCGAGAGCTGCCACATCCCCCAGAAGCGCTACTGGGCGTTCCGCACCTTCGACTACACCATGGGCTTTTCCTACAACTTCGACTCCCGCTTCATGCCCAACCCGGCCGACCCCGGCAACGTCGCCGGCATGACCCCGTTCTCGGCGTTCTCCGGGTTCGGCATCGTGGACCCCCAGCCGGGCTACTACGCCGCGGCGCCGTTCTACGGCATCGGCGGGCTGCAGTGGGTGGGCCAGTCCAACCCCCTCTACGGCATGGACGTGGTGACCTCGATCGCCTACTTCGACCCGGCCGGACCGGACACCATGGTGGCCTCCCAGCGGCGGATGAACGGCCTGCGGGCGGACTTCGTGCCGTTCAGCCCCGAGGGCCAGCCCCTGCGGCCCATGGACCCCTATGCCATGTTCTACAACATGATGACCGACCCGGACGGGGTGACCGACACCAGCAGCCCCCAGGGGTTCATGGCCTCGGCCAACGGCAAGAGCTACTTCGAGCTGACCCCGGTGCTGTACCGCAAGCCCGACCGCAACGGGGTGCTCAAGCTCTACCCGACCAACCCGGTGGCGGAGGTCACCTGGGTGGACTACGACCCCGCGGACCCGGCCTCCATGAAGGTGCTCTACGCCCGGGAACTGAACTCGATCCTCGCCGGGGCGGTCTCCCGGGAGATCATGCCCGGCCGCAGCCAGGTGGGCGTGGTGCTGACCAACAGCGCCTTCACCCGCGACCCGGCAACCGGTGCGATCACCGTCACCGATCCTGCAACGATCATCTGGGACGACAACCTGGACCTGCGACCCGAGATCAGCAACGAGACCGAACTCGACCAGGTGCGCTCCGCCATCGAGCAGGTGCTGGCCAGGGAAGATGAGTACGCCGGCGTCGCCGGCAAGACCCACCACCTGAAGCTGGCGGTGCTGGCCCACAACTTCACCATTAGCCACAACGTGCTGCCCAAGAGCCAGGCCCTGGGCCAGGTGAAGGACTACGACGCGCTCGGCGGGGTCGACCCGGCCACCGGCGCCCCCCTGCCCGCTCCGGGCAACGTGCGCGCCGGCGCCACCCGGCAGTGCGTGGACTGCCACGCCGAGGGCCCCGGTGACATGGACGTGATGATGAACGCGCGGCTGACCAACCGCAGGGTGACGTTCGTGCCGTGGACCATCCAGGGCTTCGACGATCTGGTGGCCCGGGGCAAGGTCTGGGTGGAACCGGAGATTGGCTTCATCCACCCCATCGACGCCAACGGCGACGGCGACACCGAGGACGTGGCACCGGACTTCTCCCGCTGGCAGCCCGACGGCTCCGGCATGCTGCTCCCCGGCGACTACCTGGGCGCCACCCAGGCCGAGGTGATCGAGCACACCGAGGAGGCCGCCGCGGCGTTCGCCAAACTGGCCGGCCTGACCCCGGTACACCCGGGGGAGGAAGCAGAAGCGCCGGAAGAAGCCCCCGCGGCGGCGGAACCCGCCGGCAGGGCCAGCTGCTTTCTGGGGACCCTGCTCATCCCCTGACCGGCGCCCCGCAACCACTGCCCACGGAAGGGCGGAAGTAGACACCCAACCAGAAGGCCGCCCTGCAGTAGCGGAGCGGCCTTCTGTTCTTCCCGGGGCCCGCGAGCCCGGCCGCCGGGGAACCTATAGAAGGGTCTGACTACCTATTCCGGCCAAACCCGACTACCTGTCCAGAGGTCTGACCGGCCACCCGTCCTTGAATTGTACCGACCGTGCTCCCAGAACCTCCGCCCGACTTGGCGGCCAATCATCCGCCACTCGTTGGACTCCAGAAGGTTCCACGGTTCGATGGCCATGACCTCTACCCACTACAGGGGGGCATGCACAAAGGGGGGTATTTGGAAGACGTGCTCAGAGGCGTTGCGAAAGTCGACTGAACCTTTTCGCGATGACCAAGGCGGTCAGCCATGCGATTTCACAAAAGCACAACTTGCGGCGGTCGGAGTAGTGTCAAAAACGGGGAGTTTCGCCGATGGATTGGTTCATGGCCAGTAAACCTTTGGCACCCCATTTTGCGCTACCTGGATTGGTCAGACTTCCGAAAGCACAAGGTCACAGATGGCGTGCCTTGGAGAGGCGGCGGAAGGGTCGAGTTCTGGCGGGATCGATCGAAGGGATGCAACTGTTAGTTGCTGATGCCCGGGGCACGATCTGAGCGAGACCTGCCCCAGTTGTTCTCAAAACGGCCCGTCACGGACTACTCGCTGAATCTGTCACTCCCACGGGGCAAGAGTCCTGAAGGTTCGCTACGTAAAGATCGGTCCCCTTGGAGTTCTTGAAGGGTCCTACGTCTTCCAAAGCTCGGGTGAGCGCCATGCATGCCTCCCTGTAGTTGGGGTCCTCGGCAACCGCGCGCGCGAACGACTCGGCAGCCTTTTCCCGCAATCCTTTCCGCCAAAAGATCTCCCCCATCTGGTAGTAACGCACAGATTTTCCTTTGGGGGTGTATCCGGAGGAATGAGCCGTTTCCCTTTCTGCTCCGGAAGGCTTTACCCCTAGAGCTTCAAGGACCTTTTCGTGGAAATCTCCGCGGGTCATGTTGGAGTACCCGTCCAGGAGGCCGACGACGGTTTTTTTGAAATCCGTTAAAACGATGGAGGGCACCGCAACCACGCCAAGCCTTCCAAAGACGGTCAGGTGCTCATCGATGGCCACCGGGTAGCTCAAGTTATAATCAGAAGCCGTCGCTTCCACATTCCTCATCGCCTCAATGCCCAGATCCTCTTTGTCGACATTCAGGGCAATGACCTCTAACCCGCTGGTTCCGTGCTCGTCATACAGCTTCTGGAAGTCCACTAGGGCCGCCATGCTCCGTGGGCTCCAGGTTGCCCAGAAGAGGAGTACGGTAGCCTTTTCCCCCAATGACTCCGAGAAGGTGACCTCCTGCTGCCCCATACTCCGGAAAGAAAAGTCTTCCAAAGTATCTCCCACGCTCGTGCGCTTGAACGCCAAGGTAGGGTTGGCAAGTGAGGTCAACACAACCACCAGAAGGAGGATCAAAAGGCGTTGTTTTGGCATGGTGCCCTCCGTGAGCATCCGAGTCTCGCCGCCCCCAAACGAACGTCCCACAGGGGTTAGCCTTCGGGTTGGGGTAGTGTTTTCCTGACTTGAGTTTGACAGTTGCGCGTACATATTTCACAAGTTCACAGGTCTGTTTT
>JARGFW010000252.1 GCA_029211085.1 Deferrisomatales bacterium
AGTGGATGCCCTGGATCCACTGGGAGGACGTGGTCCGCGGCATCCTGTTCCTGCTCCGGGGCGCAGGCCTGGAGGGGCCTTTCAACTTCGTAGCCCCCAACCCCGTGCGGCAGCTCGAGTTCGCGCGGGCGCTGGGGAAGCTCCTCTGCCGCCCGGCCATCGTGCCCGCGCCGGCGTTCGCGCTCCGGCTGGTGCTGGGCGAGTTCGGGGCGGTATCCCTGTTCAGCCAGAACGCCAGGCCGGCCACCCTGCTGGAAGCCGGGTTCACATTCGCGTTCCCCGACCTGGGGACCGCGCTCCAGGACATCCTGCCCCGGTTCGCGAAGGAGACCCCGTGACGACCAACCGGTCTACTGTGATCGACGCGGACCTGTCGGCCCGAGTCGAAGCCCTCTTCCGCAGCCAGGGACTGGCCGTCCTGTCCACCCAGGGAGAGGGGCAGCCCTACTCGAGCCTGGTGGCCTGCGCCGCCACCCCCGGTCTCCGCCAACTGTTGTTCGCGACCACCCGGGAGACCCGCAAGTTCCGCAACCTGGCGACCGAACCTCGGGTCTCGCTCCTGGTCGACAACCGTGCCAACCGGGAAGCCGACTTCCAAGACGCCATGGCAGCCACCGCGGTGGGGCGCGCCGCGGAGGTCGAGGGCGCCGACCTGGCGGCGTTGCGGGGCGTCTACCTCGCCAAACACCCCTACCTGGAGGATTTCCTGGTGGCGCCCACCTGTGCCCTGATCCGGGTGCAGGTGGAGACCTACCACGTGGTCCAGCGCTTCCAGGAGGTGCAGGAACTCCACCCCGGGGCGTGACCCTGATTCTCTCCTGCGCAAATGCTCCGGCGTCGCCCTGGTGTCCGGACTCCCTTGTATCCGCGCCCCGGAGGCAATCGCCCCCAGCAGTATCAGCGCCGTGGGGACCGTCGTTGGGTCCCTGGGAATAGTCCCACTGGAGCAGCGGTGTTGAAACTTGACCCCCACTCTTCGCGGAGGAATCGACATGACACGCCGCCTTGCCCTCCTGTTTGGCTGCATACTCGGGACCATTTCCTGTTCGGGAGTACAGCCGATGCCGGAACTGCCCGTGGTCGCCCGGGTCGACCTGGAGCGGTACGCGGGCACCTGGTACGAGATCGCGAGCTATCCGAACTCCTTTCAGAAGGGCTGTGTGGCCACGAAGGCTACCTATTCCGCCCTGCCCGGCGGCAAGGTTCGCGTATTGAACGAGTGCCGGCGCGGCTCCCTCTCGGCCGAGTGGGACTCGGCCGTGGGCAGGGCTTGGACCGTTGACACCGCCACCAACGCCAAACTGAAGGTCAGCTTCTTCTGGCCCTTCCGGGGAGACTACTGGGTCCTGGATCTCGGCGCCGAATACGAGTACTCCGTGGTGGGGACGCCGTCCCGTGAGTATCTGTGGATCCTCAGCCGGTCGCCGATCATGGACCCGGTGCTCTACCAGCGAATCCTGGAAACCGTCAGGCGCCTGGGCTTCGACCCGCAGCGCCTGAGGAAGACACAACAGTCGTGAAAGCAGTTCCCGTCGGGCCACCCCGGTGGGCAACGGCACGACGCCGGAGGCAGGATCAACCGGGACCGTACCGGGTCAGATACTCTTTCACCCGCACCTTGCGGGCGGTGCTCGCGGAGCTCATGTAGCGCACCGTACCGAAGATCGGCCGCTCGGGGCCCCAGGCGCGGTCGGCGCGGCCCAGGCACCAGGTGATGCCGCTCACCGAGTTGGGGTCGCGGCCGTCCAGGGCGTACTTGTCGTTCAGGTGCAGCATGATGCGCAGCGCGTCCCGGGGTGTTGGCGTCCACTCCAGGATCTTCTTCCCCCACAGCATGCGCAGGTAGTTGTGGATGCGCCCCTCGGTCACCAACTGCCGTTGGGCGGCGTTCCACAGGGGGTCGTGGGTGATCGCCTGCTCGAACTCCTCCAGGGTGTACAGGTGCTGTCTGGGATCCCCACGGTGCTTCTCCAGGGTCGCCCGGGCCCATGGGGGCAGTGTCCGGTACTCGGCCCACTCGGGCTCCCTCGCCGCGCGGTTGAAACCGAGTTCGCGCCAGGTGACCAGCTGATCGAGGAACGCCTCGGCCGCTTCCCCCATGCCCCACCACCCCTCCCGCTTGCCCCGCGTGCTTGGGGTCACTTGGTCGGGGGTCCAGCCCTGGTGCTCGGCCACCCGGGCGAAGACCTGGTGGGGAGAGAGGTTCCCGAAGTGCAGGTAGGGGCTGAGGTTGCTGCTGGCGTCGGCGTCCGGGTGGTTGCGCCGCTCGGCGTAGGCTTCGAGCCGTTCTTTCAAGAACTCCTCCAGAGCCGCGGTGGCCGCCCGCTCGCCACCGGGTAGGTCCACGGCGCCGACCGCGTGGTCGATGGGCAGGCCTGCCAGCCTCCCGGGTTCCAGCAGGTCTTCGGGGGCCGGGCCCTGCCAGCGTTGGAGGATCGTCTCCGCGACGGTGGCGAGGCCGCACGCCTTGAGCCCGTCCAGAGGCGCCGCAGTGGGCAGCGTCATTAGGTGGGGCAGGAGGTTCTTCTGGAGGTGGCGCCGGAAGTCGAAGGCTCTGGCGAAGATCTTTTCGACGGCTCCCATGGGCAGCAGGCCGTTGCCGTCCACGGCCTCCAGCAGCACCTCCTGGGAACCCAACTGCTCGGCGGCGGTGCCCAGCATGCGGGGATAGAAGAACCCCGGGTGGTCGTCGGTGACCACCGCGCAGGCCTCCCGGGACATTGCGGCGAGCAGTCCCTTGCCTGCGCCGGGAACCGGCTCCACGTAGGGCAGGTGGACCACTGCCGCGTCGGCGCAGCGGCGCCGGTTGTCGAGCATGCTCTGCAGCAGGAAGCGATGGAAACGGTCGCAGGCCCAGGGGTAGCCGGCGCGCAGGGGTTCGAACACCAGCAGGGGCTTTCCCAGTTCGCGGCACCAGGCGGCCGCGCGGTCCAGGGCGAAGTTCCAGCGGGTGCGACGGCAGGCGATCATCCAGTACAGGACGTAGCCGCCGTTGGGGCGCACCGGGGCTGAGGTCAGGCACCGGAGCCGGGATTCGCCGGGGCCGGCGGGGAGGCTCACGATGCGGGAGGCCTCGCGGTGAGCCGGCGCAGGAAGGAGCCCGGCAGTCCCCCGCATAGCTCCGCCAGGTACTTGACCTCGTTGGCCTTCTTCAGCGCCCCCGCAGTCTTGCCGGTGACCCCGACGCCGTACACGATGCCCACCCCGTCCAGGTCGCCGAGGCCGATCAACTCCCCGATGGGGCGGTAGCGCACCGGCCGCAACAGGCGCAGGTGGTCGTAGTTCCAGAGATTTCGGGCCGCCAGGGTGCCCAGGTACACCGCCCGCTGGGCGCTGGCCAGGTTGGCGAACTCCTGATCGCTCTGTACCGTGGCGAAGTCACCGAGGGCGAACACCTCCGGGTGCTCCTCTGCCTGCAGGTAGGGGTTGACCCGGAACGGTTCCCCAGCAGCAGTGCCGGGCAGGTCCACCCGGCGTACCCCGGCGCACCAGTACACCAGGTCGGCACCCACCATCTCACCGCCATCCAGGGTGACTCCTTGCTCGGTCACCCCCTGGATGGTGGCCCCCAGCCGCAACTCGATCTCCCTGCGCCGGAGATAGTCCCTCAGGTACTCGCGCTGGGCCGGGCGGCACAGGGAGCGGGCCAGCACCTCGGTGCTGCGCTCGAGCACCACCACCTCGCAGCGCCGCGCGGGCAGGCGCTGGCGGACCATCGCGGCCACCTCCAGCCCCTCGACACCGGCGCCGCACACCGCGACGCGGAGATCGCTTCTGCCGCTGGCGTCCAGGGCAGCCAGGCGCCGGCCGCACGCGCTGGCATCCTCGTAGGTCTGCAGGGACACGGTGTGCTCTGCCGCCCCGGGCACGTCGAAATAGGCGATGTTCCCTCCCAGGGCCAGGACCAGGCGGTCGTAGGGGTGAGAGCCATTCTTCCCCTCTACCCGCCGGTCTTTCAGATTTAGGGCGGTGATGCGGTCCTGCACGAACGTGGCTCCCGCAGCCCGCGCCAGGGGGGGCAGGGGAACCCGCAGCAGCAGTTCTCGGCGTTCCCACACCGCGCGCTCGTGGAAGCGCGTCTTGATGGTGTGGTGGGGGGTGGCATCCAGCAGGGCCGCGGTGTACTCGCCTCCGTGAAGGTGACGGGACAGGGCGCGCAGGCAGGCGAGGCCACCATAACCTCCGCCGAGGATCAACACATGGGGTGTGGCCATGGTCAGGGTTCCCGCCGCAGATGTTTCAGGGCGCGTTGGGCGGCGTGGTGGCCGCACATGCCGTGGACCCCTCCGCCGGGGGGGGTGGAAGAGCTGCACAGGAACCAGCCGGGGACCGGGATGTTCCAGGGGTGCAGGCTCGCCACCGGGCGGCACAGGGTCTGGCGCAGGCTCTGGACCCCGCCGCCGATGTCGCCCCCCACGTAGTTGGGGTTGTGGTGCTCCAGGGCCGGGGCGCTGTACACGTGCCGGGCCAGGATGCAGTCCCGGAACCCGGGTGCAAACCGCTCCACCTGCGTCTCGACGGCCTCGGTCATGTCCACCGGCGAGCCGTGGGGCACGTGGCAGTAGGCCCAGGCGGTGTGTCGCCCCGGCGGAGCCCGGGTCGGGTCGAACGGGGTGGGCTGCACCAGGATGGTGTAGGGTCGCCGGGACGGCCGGCCGCGCCAAACCCCACGCTCGGACGCCGCGATCTCCTCCAGGGTACCGCCCAGGTGGAGGGTGGCGGCGGTGGCGCAGGCCGGGTCGCTCCAGGGCACCGGGTCCCTCAGGGCCCAGTCCACCTTGAACGCCCCGGGTCCGTACCGGTAGCGGCGCAGGGCCCGGCGGTAGCCCGGGGGCAGAGCGTGGCCGCCCAGGCGCAGCAACTGGCGGGGGGTCACGTCGAACAGCACCACCCGGCTGGAGGGCAGGTCACTTGCCGCGTGCACCGGCCGGTTGCACGTCACCGCTCCGCCGTGCTCCCGAATCAGCCCGACCAGGGCGTCGGTGAGCCGCTGGGAGCCTCCCGCCACCAGGGGCCAGCCCACGGCGTGTCCTGCGGCCCCCAGGGTCAGCGCGAACCCCGCCGATGGCGCCTGCTCCAGGGGCAGCAGGCCGTGGGCCGCGAAGCCGGCCAGCAGGGCCCGGGCTCGGGTTCCGGAAAACCTGCTCGTGAGCAGGCCGCGGGCCGAGCGCACGGCGTGCAGTCCGAAGCGGGCCAGGTACAGCGGGTGGTGCGGCAGCGCCAAGGGCGACAGCACCCCCGCCACCACGGCGTCCCACTGCCCCACGGTGTGCTCGAGCAGGTCCCTGTAGGCGCGGCCGTCCTCCCCTAGGGTCCTGGCCGTCTCCTCCACCCCCCCGGACAGCACCACGGCGGGACCGTCGTCCAGGGGGTGGGCCGCGGCTGCCGGTGACCTCACCCAGGTCACCCCCCGCTCCTCCAGGGGCAGGGAACGGAAGAACGGGGAGCTCACCCCCATCGGGTGGGCGGCGGAGCAGATGTCGTGATGGAACCCGGGCAGGGTCAGTTCGGCGGTGCGACAGCCGCCACCCGGTGTATCGGCGCCCTCCAGCACCTGCACCGAGTACCCCTCCCGGGCGAGGGTGAGAGCGGCGGCCAGCCCGTTGGGGCCCGACCCCACCACCACCGCGTCCCACTCCGTCACCTGTCTTTCCTCCGCAGCAGCCGCAGCACGGAGACTGCGCTGGTGCGCAGCGCCGCGTTGGCGGTCAGGTTGCGGGTGCCGTCCCAGTTGCGGTTGGAGTCCAACAGGTTGCGGACCACCTGGGTGCGCGGCGCCACTCCCAGATGTTGTGCCAGTGCGGTTAGAGTGTGCTTCCAAAACCCCTCTTGCTGGCCGTGGCCGAACAGTTTGAAGCCCAGTTCGTAAAGGGGGTCGCCGGTGCGGGCCGTGGACTCGACCCTCACCACGGTGGTGCCAGCCGCGTCGTGGGCGGCGAAGGTGATCCACCCGGCCTCCATGTGGCCGGCCAGGGTACCGAGGGTGAGGGAGGTGGGGCAGCGGTGCAGCACCCGCACGCCGGTGGAAAGGGGGGCTCCCCCGGGCAGCCGCAAGAGGATGTGACCGATCGCCCCGGGGACCAGTTCCCGGTCCGCGCCCACCAGTCGCAGTCGGTTTCCCGCTGGCCACAGTTCGCTCAAGTGGGTGTGAAGGTATCGGGCTGCCTCCTGGGGAGTGGTTTCGATACCTCCCAGGCGCAGTTGGTAGACCTTGTGCCAGAGCTCCCCAAACCCGTCCATTGGCGTCGCGGCGGCACGCCCCGCCACGTTCTCCGGCAGGGGGACGCCGTCTGGACCCACCTCGGGCACCCGGCCGAGGCCGCAGGCCCACTCGCTGGGTGGGCAGATCTCCCGATCCGCGGGCGCCGGGATGGCGCCTTCGGTGGGTTCCTCCGCGGCGCCCGGTGCATCGTCCAGGTGGAGGGCCATCGCCGCTCCCAGACCCTGTTCCGAAAGCACCCGGCGGGCTCGGGGGGTGAGCCGAAACAGCGCGGGTCGCAGACCCTGGTCGCGGCACCAGGCGCTGAACCGTACCAGCAGGGACAGCCCGCCCCCGTCCATGGCGGTCACCTCGCCCAGGTCCAGCCCGACCCAGCTGGCCTTGGCGGCAGCCGCCCGGCCCAGGGCGTCGGCCAGGGCGTCTTCCCCGAAGGGATCCAGGGTCCCGGAAAGGGCGATCAGCCATCTTCCCGGCGAGATTTCGCGGCTGGTCAGGGGCTCCGGCAAGGCGGGCGGCTCCAGGGAACGGGTTTCGTCACGGGTGCCAATCTACCCTTCCCTCCGGACGTTGGCCAGGGAGCGCCGCGTCGCTATACTCGTGGGGACCTCGCAGAACCAGGATCGAGAGGAGACGTATCGGATGAGGCGCGCGGCATTGATGGCTGTGGCGGGTCCGAGGGAGCCGTTGCGGGCGGAGGTCCTTGGGGGAGAGGTGGTGCCGGAGACCTCCCGCCGCGAGACCTTGGTAGTAGGGGTGGAGTTCTCGCGGGTGCTGGCACGATGATCCTCCCGTCGGCTGCCGCGCCCCCGGTCCTGCAGGCGGTGGAACTGTGGAAGAGCTACGGTGCCGCGGGAGGCGCTGCCAGCGCGGCTCTGCGCGGAGCCAGCCTGGAGGTGCGGCCCGGGGAGGTGGTGGCGTTGTACGGGCGCAGCGGGTCGGGGAAGACCACCCTGCTCAACCTGCTCGCCGGTCTCGACCGCCCGGACCGCGGCACGGTGGCAGTGGAGGGGGACGATCTGGCGGCCCTCGGGGAGCGGGGCCG
>JARGFW010000015.1 GCA_029211085.1 Deferrisomatales bacterium
CACAGGCCGTAGCCGCCACAACTACTTAATGATTTCAGCGCCTTGCGGACTCAGTGAATCACCCATATCGGTTCCCCTCCAAAATGCCCGTCGAAAGGGCATTCTGGCGGTGCAGAAACAACCACAAGATGTTGTATGCGCTTCACTCAACCGGATACCCCAGATCAGTATTTACAGCCAGTTGCGCGTCTTTCGCCATGGGGCGGGACTCTACCAGACGCGCTCAAGATCCACGCTGCTATACGATTTGGCGATACGGTTGGCGATACGGTCAGTGGGCAAGCTTGCCGGCACAGGCCGTTCGCAGCTTCCTGTCTGGCCCCTCATCCACTTGAGATCAACCACTCAACTCATGCTCTCTGGGTCGTAGTGAAGGTCATGAGAGACCTTCTCAGCGGCAAGCTTCAGACCTGACACCAACTCAGACGCGGGGTCTGCTTTGACTCGGTCCGCCGGCCCGATTACGACGACAGCTGCGACAGCTGTGCCCTCGTGATTAAACACAGGAGCTGCCAGTGCCGTTACACCGAGGTCGATCTCTTCCACATCCACAGCGAATCCTCGCTCGCGCACCATTTCCAGCTGTCTTGAATAGACCTTTGGATCTGTGATCGTGTGCTCGGTCAGTCGGCCCACGCCGCGGCCAAAGACCCCTTGCCATTGCGCACTAGGCGAATAGGCAAAGATCGCCTTCGCACCCGCAGCCGCATGAACAGGGACCGTTGCGCCGAGAGAAGTGGTTGTACGCACCGGCCGCGCCCCCTCCGCAAGATAGGCAAGCACGGTGAGGTCGCCCGAGATCACCTCCAACCCAACAGTTTCATTCAACCTATCACGGAGCTCATCCAGATGCGGCTTGGCGATCTGGACCAACTCGCTCTTCAGCGACTGTTTGATGGCGGTCGCAAGCCGAAGAACGGATGGGCCAAGGCGAAAGGCCTTCCCTTTTTGGATTTGTTGCAGGAATCCGTGACGTGCGAGGGTGAGCAGAATCCGCGATGCCGTCGCTTTGTGCAGGTTGAGCAGGTTACTGACCTCTGTGGTAGTCAGCTCCTTGTTGTGCGGATGGTAAAGCATAAGGATCTTGAGTGACTTTTCGATGGCGTTCGCCTTTTCGGAGGCAACGGTTTTCCCTTTATCCTGCTTCATCCGAGTCTTTGCGCCTTTCGAGAGAAGGTCTTGCAATATGATAACAGGCGGCGATCATACACAAGGTACCGCGTTTCCGACAACCGCGTTCGCACACCAAAGGGGTACACGGAATGGCCTGGTCAGAGGTTGGCCGACGACTTGGTCCCCTGCCATGCCAAAGAGGAGGCTACAGCATCATTCCCGTGGACGAAAAACCCGACCCTTTCAGTGGGCCGGATCTTTCTGCCTTCAGTGTTCGAGGGCCGGTGGCGCAGAGACGATCATCGCTAGCTCGTGCCGTACGTGTACACCCGGTCCGGCACATCATTCATGTCATCCTCGTCGATGAAAGCCACCAACCGAACGATGGACCCGTCGCCCATGTACCGGCGGATCGGGGAACCCGAGAGGATGCACCGCTTGCCGACCACCTTGGCAATATCGCCGCCGACGTTCTCCCACCCGACGATGCCGTTCTTCATGAGCAGGTCGTGGCACGGCTCTCACTCCGGCAAAGCGTCCTTGACGCTCTTGCCGAACATGGCCCCGTATTTGAGAAATTATACTTCATGCGTACCGCACGTGCTTTATCGCCTATCTACTTATTATTGAAATACATCGAAACCTGTTCGTCAGTTCTAAAGTCATCCACACCACAATCATCAAAATGTATCAACTCTTTAGTGGGACGCATCTTTTTTTCTGGCGGCATCGCCTCAGGGTAACCAAGAACCAGCATATCAAAAATTTTCAGTGGTTCAGGGACGCCAAGCATATCTTTTATCTTTGCCTCGACATCAGGCACTTGAACTGCTGACATCCACTGAGAGCCAAGCCCAAGGCTTACAGCGGCAAGTGCTGCATGTTGGAACGCCACTGCCAGTGACGCATAAAACACGGCAGTCCACTTCTCATCATCGGTCCGTACCGGCGGCACATGGCTCAAGGGGCGAACTCGGGTATCCCCGAATACGAGCATGAAGACGGGGGCCTCCTGCCACCCCACGTCGATCTTTTGCGGAGGACCATTTTCACTGTTTGGGGTAGGTGCCTTACCCTTGAAAAGCCGTTGCCGTGCCTCACCGATGATGCTGCCGATCTGCCGGCGCAGTTCCGGTTTTCTCACCACCACAAATTCCCACAGCTGGGAGTTGAATCCGGACGGCGCCCACCGGGCCGCTTCAACGATCTTTTCAATGTCTTCGTCGGCCACCGGGTCCGGCTTGTAACGACGAACGCTGCGGCGGGCCTTGACCAGCTCAAGGAATGCGTCATACGTCATGGCTCGCTCCCTTCCCTCCAATACTCGACCTGGTCGATTCCCTGGAGGACGAAGATGCAGCTGGCGTCGGCAGCCGTGGCCACCTCTCGCCCCATGTCGGTCACCATCGCCCCGGTCTTCTCCACCGGCTGGGCATTTGACTCCCCAGGATGTCCTTGCGGGGCCCCCACGCGCATGGAGCGCAATCGTCCAAGAAGACCTACTTACGTATATCGAAGACCACTTTCCCCTCCACCTGCTCGGCGAAAAGCGCATCAACGGATTCATGCGAGGTGTCCCAAGACTCGCGCCTGCCGATGTGAACTATTCGTTTCCTTTGAGCCACTGGTTCGAGGAGTGTTACTTGTCTTTGTTTCTGTTGAACACGCGCTGAATATATTTCAAACCATTGGCGCCGCCATGCGCCTCATCGGCGTAACCGGTGCCACCATAGAAGTACTCTCTCGTCGGCACGTCGTTCAGCTGATCCTCATCAATTTCCGCGACACAGCGGGCGATTGAGCCGTCACCCATGTACCAGCGCATGGGGAAACAGAAAAATCTGAAGCGTTTTCCGGAAACCTTGTCCAAATCGCCGCCCAGATTCTCCACACCCACGATGCCGTTCCCCAACATCAGCTTGTGACAAGGCTCCCACGTGCCCCAGCCGCTAACGGCTTCCAAGTCGCCGTACCTTTCGTCGTACGCCGCTTGGCCATGCATCTTGATATATTCAAACTTATCGAATTCAGCGTATGCTGCTTCTCCGAACAGCTGTTTGTATTCCTCGACGATAGACTGACCCGAATGTCCCACCAGGTTCAGTGCGGTACCACCGTTCAACCCCATAGCGGTGTGCAGGGGGTGATCCAATGCCTGCCCATCCATAGCCACACATTTTAACTTGTGTTTCACGATCCATCTGCCTGCTTCTACTCCTGTTCCACAGGCATAATGATAATATGCCTTGGAATCGTCGTAGTACTTGTGCATGCCGGTGTCCAGCACAAGAACCATGCCGGCCAGTTCACCGGGTTTGATTCCGGCTTTCTCGCAGGCGGCTTCCAGATCCTTCGGACCAATCAACTCCCAAGGCTCGACCTCGATCTTCAGGCAAACCGCGTCGCCGGTATACGCATCGACCGGCATTTCATGCGTATACCTGGCACGACGACCATCGAATTCATACTCCATCACGTGACGCGGGGCATCGCAATGCGTAGTGGTATGTTGCGGCACATTGATCCACTGTGTCAGGACGCCGCTCTTGGCCATCGTGTGATCGCTGCCAATGTTCCCCTTACCAAAATATGGCCACCGAGGGCTCTCAGCGCTGAACGGATGACTTAAATCAATAAATACTTTTTTCCCCATGTTCTTTCTCCTTTTAAAAAATCTAGTTCATGTTTGTCGCCGTTGCTCACACCACGCGCCATACTCTGCCAGGAACTTCCTCGCCAGCACCCGCGTGGCCCGTGAGGTTTATCCGGGATTCCTCGCGCCTCCCGCTCGGTGGACAACCTGCCTCCCCGCTAATACTTGACCTGGTCGATCCCCTTGAGGCCGAGGATGCGGCGTGCGTCAGCCGGTGTAGCTACCTGCCGCCCCATGTCGGTCACCATGGCCACGGCCTTCTCCACCAATTGGGCGTTGGACTCGGCGAGAACCCCTTTGCGCAGGTAGATGTTGTCCTCCAACCCCACCCGGACGTGGCCTCCCATCTGGATGGAGATCGGCGCCAGGTTGAACTGGCCGCTGCTCGCGGCGCACACGGACCAGGTATAGCCTTCCGCGCCGAACAGCGTATCCGCCTTGCGCTTGAGGAAGATCAGGTCCTCGGGCATGGTGCCGATGCCGCCCAGCACCCCCATCACAAACTGGATGTGCATGGGTGGGGTCATCAACCCTTCCCGGACCAGGTAGGCCAGGTTGTACAGGTGACCCACGTCGTAGGCCTCGAGCTCCGGCTTCACACCATACTTCCGGACCAGCCCGCAGAGGTGCTCGAGATCGTGGAAGGTGTTCTTGAAGACGAAGTCTTTGGAGGCCTCCAGGTACTTCGGCTCCCACTCGAACTGCCACTTCCGCTCCTTCTTCAGGGCTTGCTGCAGGCCGAAATTCATCGACCCCAGGTTGAAGGAGCACATCTCCGGCTCGAAGCGGGTCACGTTGGCCGTGCGCTCCTGCACGGTCATGGCCGGCGAGCCCCCGGTGGTCATGCAGATGACCACGTACGCGCGCTCCTTAATGCCGGACATGATCTGCCCGAACACCTCCGGATCCGCCGAAGGCGAGCCATCCATCGGGTTGCGGGCGTGAATGTGTACGATCGACGCCCCGGCTTCCGCGGCCCCCACCGCCGAGTCGATGATGTCCTCGGTCTTCCATGGCAGGTAGGGCGTAACCGACGGCACGGCGATGGCTCCAGTAATGGCCGCAGTAATGATTACGGGTTCCATGTCTTACCTCCGCAACTCTACGTTGGCGCCCCTCACGAGACGCGGTGACCCTTCACCCACTGGAAGAGGTGCGCCTCCAGGTCGGTGCGGACTCGCTGTGCCCCTTCGGGAGACCACTCCCGCAGGCCGCGCCCCGTCTTGAACCCAAGCTCGCCTTTGGCCACCTTGTCGACCAGGAGCGGTGAGGGCGCCGGCGAGTTCTCCAGATGTTTGAGGATGTAGTCGTGGATCGCCAGTGTCAGGTCCAGCCCAACGAGCTCCGCGGTTTCTAGCGGCCCCAACACGGGGAGGCGGATGCCGAAGCCGAACTTCACGACCTCGTCCACAACATCCGCGTCCGCGATGCCGCGCTCCACGATGGAGATCGCCTCCCGCCAGAGGGCGTGCTGCAGGCGGTTGCCCACGAACCCCGGCACGTCGCGCTTCACCCGAACGGGGTGCTTGCCCACCTCGGTCAACAGGTTGAAGGTGCTCTCCACGGTCTCCGGCGAAGTCTGCTCACCGGGGATGACCTCCACCAGGGGAACGAGGGTCGGAGGGTTCCAGAAGTGCGTCCCGACGATCCTCCCCTGCCGGACAGCCTTTGCCGCGATCTCCGTGATGCTGATGACCGAGGTGTTCGTCGCCAGGATCGCCTCGGGAGGGCAGAAGGAGTCGAGCCTGCGGAACAGCTCCTGCTTGAGTTCCAGGTTTTCCGATACGGCCTCTACAACGAAATTTGCGTCACGGGCCGCCACTTCGAGATCACCCACCGTGCGCAGGAGCCGGAGTGCGGGTTCGATCCTCTCGGGATCCGCGAGCCCCTGTTCCGCCATGCGCAAGAGGTTGCCCCGGATCCGCTCCGGGGCCGCCGCGAGCGCCTCGGCGCTGACGTCGGTGAGGGTGACCGGGTACCCGGCATAGGCGAAGAGCTGCGCGATCCCGTGCCCCATCAACCCCGCACCCACGACGAGGACCTGCTTCGAAGCGGCCTCCTCCTTGGGACGGCCGCCTCTAACCGGCAACACTGCCGCCGTCCACGTAGAGAATGTGCCCCGTGACCATGGCGCTCGCATCCGACGCCAGGTACACGGCCGCGCCTATGAAATCGTCGGGGTCGGCCGCCCGGCCGATCGGGATCCGCGTCATGAAGAGCTTGTACATCTCCGGGTCCTTCAGGATCGGCTCGGTGAGCGGCGTCCAGAAGATGCACGGCGCGATGGAGTTCACCCGGATCTTGTTTTTCGCCCACTCGCAGGCGAGCTGCCGGGTGAGCAGGTGGATGGCGCCTTTGCTCGTCCCGTAGGCGGAGTAACCCGCCGGGTGCCCCTGGCTGCCGCGGATGGAGGAGACGGTGACGATGTTGCCGCCCTCGCCCCGTTGGATCAGGTGCTTCGCCACCGCCTGGCAGCACAGGAATGTGCCCTTGACGTTCACGTCCATCACCTTCTGCCACTCGGCGATCGCCATCTCTTCCGCTGGCTGGCGGTAGGCGATGCCGGCTCCGGTGACCAGGATGTCCACCTTGCCCAGGTCGCGAACCGCCTGGGCCGTCATCTCCTCAACGCTCTGCGGGTCGCTCACATCGCAGGAGATGGCGACCGCCTTGCGGCCGGTCTCCCGCACCTCTGCGGCCGTCTCTTCGAGCGACGACAGGGTGCGCGCGGTCACGGCCACGTCGGCGCCGTAGGCGGCCAAGCCACTGGCCACCGCCCGTCCCAGCCCCCCGGAACCGCCCGTCACGATGGCCGTCTTTCCAGTGAGATCGAACAAATTGCGGACTTCGGGTATACCCTTCTTCGTCTGCATCACGCACTCCTCACGGCCCCGTCCTCGCCCCCCGGGTTTGACCGCCCGGGCGTGGCAGGGCTCCGCATCAGTCAGGGTAGTTGATGACCACCAGCATGCTCGCCGGCCGGTTGGTGTTGTTGATGATCTCCCGGCCCTCGCCGGCCCCGATGAAGACGGAATCCCAAGGGCCCAGGACGATCTCCTGGTCTGGGGTCTTCACCGTGACCTCGCCATCCAGCACGAAGTAGATCTTCTCCACCGGCGAGGCGTCGAACTCTGCGCCGCCCCCCGGCAGGAAGTGCGACAGTCCCATCCAGAACTTGCTCGCCCCGGTCTCCTCCTTGCCGTGCAGCTTCAGGGCCGTCATGGCGAAGTGCTTCGGGGCCTGGTACGGCTTTACGTCTGCCAACGAGACCTTCTTCATCAGGTACCCTCCTTATACTCCGGGGTGCAACGATCTCTCTTCTATCCCGCCTTTGCGTGCATCACCGCCTCGGACAAGACGGCATCCGAGCGGGATGGGCGCTCCAGCAGAAAACTCGCCAATGCTGGCAACAGGATGAGCGTGCCGAGCATGTTCCACAGGAACATGAAGGCGAGCATGATGCCCATGTCGGCCTGGAACTTGATCGGAGAGAACGCCCAGGTCGCCACCGCCACGGACAGGGTCACCCCGATCAGCATCACCACCTTGCCGGTGAACAGAAGCGAACGGTAATAAGCCTCGGAGAGGCTCTTTCCCGCGCTCAGATGGCCCAGCATGACGCTGAGCACGTAGAGGGCGTAGTCCACGCCGATGCCCACACCCAACGCGATTACCGGCAGGGTTGCCACCTTGACCCCGATCCCCAGCCACACCATCAGCGCCTCGCCCAAGATCGAGGTGAGCATCAGCGGCAGCACCGCGCAGACTACCGCCTGCCAGGAACGGAAAGTCACGAAACACAGGAGAATGACGGCTCCGTACACCCAGAAAAGCATCTCCCGGTTGGCCTTCTTCACCACGATATTGGTGGCCGCCTCGATGCCTGCGCTGCCCGCGCCCAGGAGGAATTTCGCATTCTCGGTCTGGTTGGGAGCTGCAAAGGCCTCCACGGCGTCTACCACCCGGGTTAGGGTGTCGGCCCTGTGGTCGGCCAGATAGGTATAGAGGGTCAGTAGATCGCAGGTGTCGTTGTAGAGCCCCCGGGGCGCATTGGAGGTGATGGTGTTGACCATGCTCTGGTTGCGCGGCAACGCGTACCACTTGGAGCTGCCTTCGCTGTAGCCGGTGAACATGCGCCGGTTCATCAGGGCCAGCGAGTTGGTGGACTCCACACCCTCAAGTTGTTGCAACTCCCACTCCAGGGCGTCGAGGCGCATCACTGTGTCGTATTGGCTGCACGCGCCCGACTGCGTCTCCACCATGACCGCGAGGACGTCGGTGCTCGCCCCATAGTGGGCGCGCATGAAGGCGTTGTCGCTGTTGTACCGGGAGTCGGGTCGCAGCTCCGGGGCGCCGGGGTCCAAGTCGCCGATGCGCAGGTCGCGACTCACCGCATAGCCCCCCGCGGCCATCAGCAGCCCACAGACGATGGCCACCCCGGCCCAGCGCCGCTGGGTGAATAGGTCGAGGAAACGCCACAGCGGATGCGGCTCGGCGCCCGTGCGACCGGCCTCCTCTGCGCGGAGGCTGCGCACCGCGGCATCGGGGCTCACGCCGACAAAGCTCAGGGTTACGGGCACCAGGATCAGGTTGGTGAAGATGATGACGCCCACGCCGAGGCTGGCGATCAGCGCCAGCTCCCGGATGACGCCGATGTCGATGATCATCAAGACCGCAAATCCCACTGCGTCGCTGAGGAGCGCCGTGAGCCCTGCCAGGAAGAGTCGCCGGAAGGTGTAGCGGGCAGCGACCACCCGGTGGGTGCCGCGGCCGACGTCTTGGAGAATGCCGTTCATCTTCTGGGCGCCGTGGCTCATGGCGATGGCAAAGACCAGGAACGGCACCAGCACCGAGTAGGGGTCGAGCTCGTAGCCCAGGGCCGCCGAGAGGCCCAACTGCCACACGACGCCGACGAGCGAGCACGCCACGACGACGAAGGTGCTGCGCACGCACCGCGTGTACCAGTAGAGCACCCCGGCCGAGATCAGGACCGCCACGGCGAAGAACACCAGGATCTGACGCACCCCGGCGATGAGGTCACCCACCACCTTGGCGAAGCCGGTGATGTGGATCTTCACCGTGTCGCTCTGGTACTTGGCCCGCAGCGCTTCCAGCGTCTCCGAGAAGGCGCCGTAGTTCAGGGGTTCTCCGGTATCGGGGTTGACGGAAAGCAGGGACACGAAGATCACGCTGGAACGGTGATCCAGGGCCACCAGCTGACCGATCTCCCCCGATCGCTCCACATTGCGCCGGATCTGTTCGACCTTCGCCTCCGAGCCGTCGTAGTCGTTGGGGATGACCGGGTCACCCTCGAAGCCCTCCTCGGTCACGCCAAACCACCGGGTTGACGGGGTCCAGAGTGACTTCATAAAGGCCCGGTCCACCCCTGGTACCAGGAAGACCTCGTCACTGAGCTCCTGTAAGGTCCTCAGGTAGGCGGCGTCATAGATGCTCGCTCCTGTGGTCTCCACCGCAATGCGGACGGCGTTGCCCAGGCCGGCCAGGTCGTTCTTGTGCTTGAGGTAGTTGACGATGAACGGGTGACCGGTGGGGATGGTCTTCTCGAAGCTGGCGTTGAGCCGGAGCGTGCTGGCCTGGTAGCCGAGCACGGCGGTGATCGCCAGGCACAGGGCCAGCACCACGCTGCGGTAGTTGAACAGCAGTCGCTCGGCCAGGGACCCGGTGCTCGGGTCGAAGTCGGCCACGTCCCGCACGACGGGCTGCATTTCGTGTTTGTCCTGGGGTTTCATCGGGTGCCTCCCGCGGCGCCGGCCGTGCCGAGCGGCACCGGGATCACCCCGCCCCAACCGACCGTCAGGAGGTGGTCGGGCCCCGCCGCCATCAGCGACGCCAACGGGGGCAGGTGGGGTGCGTTGAGGGGGATGAGCGTGCGGCCGCCGTCGTGGCTCACGAGCAACAGGCCGGCCTGGTTGGCAAAGTAGAGGGTGCCGCCCCCGTCGCGCGCGATGGCGCTGAACGACACGGGAATCGGCACCTGCGACAGCTGGAAGGTCTCCCCCCCATCCGCAGACCAATAGGCGTTCCCGCGCAGACCGGCCAGCAGCAGTTCTCCCTGCTCGTTCCCCATTACGGCAAAGTAGGTGCCCTCGTAGGGAGTCTCCCTGCGCTCAAAGTGCTCACCAGCGTCGGTCGACCGCAGAAACAGCCCCTGTTCCCCGGCCAGGTAGACAGAGCTCCCGACGATTTGGATGGCGTAGAAGTGCAGCCCCATGGGGTTGTCCACCCGGTCCAGCCAGGGCTGCCAGGTCCGGCCTCCGTCGTCAGTGCGAAAGATCAGGTTGTACGCCCCGACGACGAAACCATGCTGTTCATCCTCGAAAGCGAGATCGAGAAAAGGCTTGTCCGGCCCGTCGTCGACCAGATACTGGGCGGCCTCCAGGTGACGCTGAGCTTCCTCGTCGTCCGGTCCGACCCGCTGGGCGTTCGCCTCGGCGGCCTCGAGGGCCAGACGGGCAGCGACGACTCCGTCCAACTGCTTGGTCCACGTTTCGCCGCCGTCCTCCGTGTGCAGGACGATCCCCGCGTGGCCAATGGCCCACCCTTGCTTCGGGGTGGGGAAAGCGACACCGGTTAGGGACACGCTCGTCGGCACCTGGGCCTGGCGCCAGGTCTGGCCCCCGTCGTCGCTTAGCACCACGACCCCACGCTCTCCGACCGCGATCAGACGCTGGCCGGCAGCGGTGATGTCCAGGAAAACGGCACGGGCCGCCGCAGACACGGCGATGGCGGGCCGGTCCGGAAGGTCCACCAGTCCCGTGGCCCGCGCCGAGGCCGTCAGAACGCAGAATATCAGGCCGCAGCAGACAATGGCTCCGCGCCACTGATCTTTCCACTCGATTTGCATGGAGTTATCCCGAAGGGTACGGGACAGCGGACGGGTAGCGCCCGTCCGCTGTCCCAACCAACATCAACGAACGCCGCGACCTGCCAGGGCGTCCCCGGTAAACACTCGATCCGGATACCTGGGCTGGATCACGTAGTGGCGTTCCTTTTCGTTGTAGAAATTGCTGATCCAGGCCGTGCCCGATACTAGATCGTAATAGCCGAAGGCCGTGTTACTGGTGGCCGGCAGGTCGGGCATGACGATCGGCAACGTCCACAGGGTCTTCCAGAGGCGCCCGCTGGCGTCCCATCGGTCCGCGAGAACACCGTTCCACGTATCCTCGTCGAAGTAGTACATGCCCTTGGGGGCCTGGTGCCGGTTCCCTTCCCGCAACGTCGCCTCGACGACCCATACCCGGTGGAGTTCCCAGCGGAAGTAGTCAGGGTTCACGTGGTGCGGGTCAATGACGGCGTCGACACTGGTGGGAACGTTAAGCTTATTGCCGTTGTAGGGAATGTACATCTCCTTCTTGCCCAGGATCTTCCAATCAAACCGGTCGATCCGGCCCGTCCACACCTCCAGATCGTCGAAGCCCGCGACGCCCGCCGCGGCCGGGGTGGGGGTATCGCAGCAGGGATTCGGGAGCTTCCGCACCCGACGCTGCCCTGTCAAATAGACCCAGGCCTGGGTCTTGTCTGCATCCACGTGATTCCGACCGACGATCCCCTCGCCGGCGCGAATCGGGGGGCCTGAGTTGATGAGGCGGATCATCCAGTACTCGCCGTTCCACTTCTCCAGGGAACCGTCCTCGAAGTAGTAGGGCATCTGCTGGTCGCCCACGGCGTCGACCGTCATGACCCGTTTGCCATCGGCGGTGAGCAGAAAGGCTTGCTCATCGAACAACCAGTCCGTTCCCCGCCAGTGCAGCTGGTGATTCCACAGCACCTCGGCGCCGGACTGGGGAATCGGGAACGGGATCCCACCGTAGCAACCCTGGGGGATGTCTCCGTCCATCGCGGCCCGGGTGGCGTTCTTGAAGGTGTTGTCATACACCCACTGGGGGGCCGCGGCCGTGCGGTGGGTCGGGTACACGTCCACCCGGAAGGAATCGGGGTATTTCTGCAACATCCCCTTGACGCCGTCTGTGAGCTTGTCGGCGTATTGATCCATGTTCTTGGGCGTGATGGAAAACAGCGGCTTCTCGGCGGCGAAGGGGTCCCCACGTCGGCCGCCGTTCTCGAAACCAGGGATCGGCGTGGTGTACCCGCCGTCCCACGCGGGGATGCTGCCGTCGGCGTTGCCCGCCTTTTCACCCCCCAAAGGGGTCAGCGTTGTTTTCAGCTTTTGCGCCTCGTCGGCGGATACGGCGGCGACGGAGGGAGTGCCTCCGGCCAGCAACGCGCACAGCGCGCCGACCAGCAGTGTGGTCCTGGTCACTTTCATGGGTTCTTCCTCCTCTAGAAGGTTCGGCGTACCGAAAAGGCGACAAAGTCCCGGTCTGCCAAGGATTGCTTCATGGATTGCGGCACCACCGTGTCTGAGATCGGCTCGGTCAAGAATCCCTCTTCGGGCCCGTAAAAGTGGGTGTAACTCAGGCTGAAACGCCACACATCCAGGTATGAGGCGTTGAGCCCCAGGCTCATGTCCCCGCCCTTGTCCGGCCCGAAGGTACCGACTACCGACGACTTGCCCTTCGGGAAATAGGCGAACCCGAGGGGCACACTCAGATCGAGTCCCGACAGCACCTGGCGGTAGGTCGGCTCATAGACCATCCGGAACCCCCAGGCATCCTTGTCTGTGTTGGGGTCAAGCGCATCCTCGTTGTCGGTAATACTGGTGCGTCGGTTCCAGGCCACCTCTCCCAGGAAGGCCGATTCGTTGGAGATGAACGTGGGACCGAAAGTGGCGAACCAGGAGAAGTTGGCGTGCACCGATTTCCCTACCGCATAAGCAGGATCGCTGTCGTTGTCGGGTTCGGGCGTCCCCGGGCCAAAGTAGAAGTCTGATTGCAGGGAACTGACCAGGGGCGTATTCCGCCGTATGGACAGCTCGGTGGCCAGATTCCAGTCCCCGAAAGTGGTACTGGCGCTGAACCCGTAGGCCTCCACGTCTTCGGGGTAGACCAGGTAGTACTCTCCGGCCTTACCGGAGATGGGGTCGACGCCCGCCGGGTAGGCCGCGTTAATATCTGGCGCACCTGGGCCGGGAATGACGGGCACGCCGACCGGCACGCCCGGCAGCTTGTACAACCGCGCGTAGAGTTGGGGCACTTTTTCGTGATAGCGGATCGCGTAGAAGCCCAGGTCGAGTCCCAGACCGGGCCGCACGCGCAACTGTAAGCCTCCCTGCCCGTCGTCCCGAGCCTCCAGATCGTCGCCCCGGAACCACGCCTCGGAAGCGGCCCCGCCCGGGATGAATGGCGGAGAGGTGGGATCGGTGGGGTCGAAACCTGGGTTGGGGACCAGAATCGGATGATCTTCTAGAAGTAAACGCTCGCCGCCCTCGTCCACCGTGTCGTTGGACGAGAAGTAGCTCCCCACTCCCGGAAGCACCGTCTTCTCCCAGGCGAACTGGTAGTACGCTCCCAACGTCACGCGGGACCCCATCTGAAACTGCACCGAGGCCTGCGGCACCGGCCGGATGATTTCCTTGAACTGGGAGTTCGGCACCGACAGCAGTTTGACCACATCGACCGGAGCCATCCCCCCGGCGATGCCGTTGCCGCCGAAGAACAGACTCTCGCCCCACTGCATGGCGTACTGCCCAACGCGAAAACTCGTCGTCGTTGGCCCTGCATCCACCAAGCCATACACAAAAGCGTCTAGCAATTCGGCATCGCGCCCGTGCAAGTCCCTTGTGTCGTCCGTGAACTCGTCATGGTCTACCGAATGGGCATTGGCCGTCGCCGCAGAGTCATTGTCGTTGCTCGTGTTGTAGACGAAGTCGTACCAGGCGGCGCCACTCACCCGGAGGCCGAAATTCTTGTAGCTGGCGTCGAACTCGGAGAGCAGGTCGAAGCGATTCGAGATCAGTCCCTGGTCGAAGTTCCGATCGCCGTCGTCCTGGTTGACGTTGCTGGAGTTCTTGCTGGCCTCCGTCAACTTGTCCGACTGTCCCTCCACCCGCAGCGCTACGCTGTACTTCGCCGTGTTGTCCCAGCTGATTTTCACGTCAGAATTGCCCGTGTCGAACTGGAACGCCTGCGCCGGCGGGGCCGAGAGCACCGCCAGCAAGGCGAGTGCCCCAAGACCTCTAAAACAAGCCTTTGAGAACTTCGAAAGTTGCCTCATGATCCGCGCCTCCTAGTCAGATGGGACATCGCTTCCTCCTCTCGGCAAACAGTGGTGGTGGTGGTGGCTCCAGGTAGTGGTTGGTGGGCAATGCGCTTCCGCTCGCGGAAAATGGAGATGATGGCAGCATCGCCGGACGGGCGTCCCGCCATGGGTAACATAATCTCTGTATATGAGACATAGTCTCTTATAGCGGGCGCTGCCGTCCTTGTCAAGGGGCAAACGTCCGGGCCCAAAACGATGTTTTCGACGTAATACTCCCGTCTGCTTGGCTGCGGTCATGGGCTCAGGAGCCCTGGCGGTACCAACACGTTGCACGGCTGGAGTCACGCAAGATGGGTAATGGCAATCGACCCCTGGCAGGCGTCCTCTCCGGGGCCTACCCACCCCTCCGGCAATATGGCGTATGCGATGGGAACGTCAATCCCGCTGCGGCGATCGCGTCCACCGTCACCTTCATCGAGTCGAACGCCCGGATCGCGTTCTCTTCCATCTCTGCGTGCCGCTTCTTGGCTCCGGCGGGTTCAGGCCGCGGTGAACTGCGGCGTTCGTTCAGGTTTGGCGGCGCTCGTAGATCGGCACCTCGACCGCGTAGAGGAAGAACGAGTGAACCGGGCGGTAGAAGGCGGTGGTGGGGTCCGCGTTGATTTCCAGCATTGCGTTTTCGTACGCGCGGAACGCGCCCACGGAGAACACATTGTCAAACCAGAGGCTGGCCACGCCTTCGTAGATCGGCGCGTCCTTCCCGCCGAAGTACGCCAACATCTCGTTGAACTCGGGCAGTTGCCGGTTGTGCACACAGCGGCGCAACGCTGCTGCGGCTTCCGGCGTACCGTCCAGCGCCCGTCTGTGCGCCATCGCCCAACGTTCGAAGAACGTCGGCAGTGGCAGCCCCAGCTCCGCTCTTAGGAAGTGAAGAACCTTCGCGCCCCGGCCGGCCCCGGGGCTGGCGACAGCTTGCTCCGCTTCCATCACCACCAGGCTCAAGGCCGTGTTCGTATCGCTGAAGTTCGCGCCGTCGGGGCCGACCTTCGTGCGCACATGCTCGTGCGCAAAGGTAGCTGCCATGTCCTGAGGGTTGTCCCAGCAGAGCTCGGTCACCGAGTCCCGTGCCACCATCAGCGAATGGGTCGGTTCGGCGTGGGTGCCGAAGGCCGCGTCGAAGACGTGGTTCTGCACGTAGCGCCGCAGCGTGACCGGATTCTCCGTCGAGAGCCCGCCGTGCACGTGCTGCACGTAGGCGAGGTACTCGGCGTGGGTCATACCCGGGCGCCGGCAGGCGGCAGCCATCATCTTGATCATGAGAACGCTCCACTTCTGGTCAGTGGGGCCAGGGAAGGCCTTCCTAGATCTTCCGCCCCTGACCTTTCCAGTACTCGTCCCGTAGGATCCGCTTCAGCACCTTGCCCCGGGGGCTGCGCGGGAGTTGGTCGACGAAGTCCACGGACTTCGGCGTCTTGACGCCACCGAGCCGTTCGCGAACGGTAGCGAGGATCTCGGCGGCGGTCACGGTCCGTCCGGGTACCCGTTCCACCACGGCTTTGACCGCTTCTCCCCAGTCGCTGTGCGGAACGCCGATGACGGCGCAGTCGGCGACGGCGTCGAAAGACGTGATCACCTGCTCGATCTCGTTCGGGTACACGTTGAAGCCGCCGCTGATGATCATGTCCTTCATGCGATCGACGATGTGGAGGTACCCCTCGTCGTCGATGAACCCGACGTCGCCCGTGTGACACCAGCCGTCGATGATCGTCTGCCGGGTGGCGTAGGGGTTCTTGTAGTAACCGGTCATGACCTGGTCCCCCCGCACGCAGATCTCGCCGGTGCTGCCCTGGGGCAGGATTTCGTTGTCTTCGCCCAGGATCACGGTGCGGCAAAACGGCAGGGCCGGCCGGCCGCAGGCAGAGAGGCGCGAGTCCGGGGCGACCTTGCCGTCGACGAAATTATCGGCCGGGGACTTGTTGGCGATACCGAGCGCCTCGGTCTGGCCGTAACCATCCGCGAGCACCGGCCCGAAGACGTCCAGCGCTTGACGCAGTCTCTCCACGGACATCGGCGCAGACGAGTGGATGAGGTACTGCAAGGTGCGGTAGTCAAACTCCCGCACCCGAGGGTGGTCGAGCAGGCGGTAGATGACGGTCGGCGGCAGGAAGACCTTGGAGATGCCGTAGCGTCCGACGGCGTCGAGCACCTCGTCGGGGTCGGGCTTGTCGATCAGCACCAGGGTCCCGCCGACGGCCAGGACGTGGTAGCTCAAGCCCCCGCCGGCGTGGGTGATGGGAGCCGCGACGAGCATCACGGGCTTCGCGTCGGGGAGCCACAAGAGGGAGTAGGTGGCGAAGGCGTGGTAGGCCCGGTGGGGGATCATCGCCATCTTGAAGTCGCCCGAGGTGCCCGACCCGGTCTGGAGCCAGGACGTCGCCTCCGACGGGACTTCGACGTTGGGAGAGGTGTCGGAGAACGCCCCCAGCCAGTCGGCGAGACCCGGCACATCGTCGACGCCCGTCTCGATACAGACGAGCTGTTTGAGCTTGGGCAGCCGGGCGCGGTAGCCCTGGACCTGGGCGTGGAACCGTGCGCCGTAGAAGAGGATCTCGGCATCGCTGAAATCGAGGATCCGCTCGTTGTCCTCTGCCGAATTTCGAAAGTCCATGGGTACGTAGGCCATGCCCGAGCGCATGATGCCGAAGGTGACGGCGTACCCGTCCGGGTCGTTGTCGCACAGAATCGCGCCGCTCCGCCCCAATCCGTACCCGTTGGCGAGGAGCCCGTTGGCGACCCGGTTCATGGTCTTCACCATGTGGGCGTACGTGTACTGTTTGTCCCCTTTGCGCACGCAGACACCATTCGGGTTGATCAGGGCGCCCCGTTCGAGGAAGTCGGTGACCATATCCGTCCTCCCTCTCAGGCCTGCTGCGCGCGCAGCTCGGCCCGAAGGTTCTGCGTCGCTTCGGCCTGCACCTCGAGCGTTTCCGGATTCAGGACGACGCCGTAAACTTCGCGGGCCCGCTCCACCGAGACGTAGCCGTCGATCACATCGTCCTGGACCTTCCCAACAGCCCGATCGAGCGGGTTGCCCCACCCCCCGCCGCCCGCGCACTTGGTGACGCAGCGGTCCCCTGGGGAGACCGGCTGCATGTCGATCGTGCGCAAAGGCCGCTTCGAGCCGTCGGCCCCGTGCACGGTGATCTGGCTCAAGGGAGCAGTCCCTCCTCCGACGACCCCAGGCGGCGAGAACCGCGCCCCGTCGCTGTTGCCCGTCTGGAGCATGGCCGGAGCACCCGCGACCGTGTGCGCGGTGAACTCGAGAGACGTGCCCGGCGCACCCCGGAACTCGCCCGCACCCTCCCAGTCCGCGAGCACCTTCACTTCGTTCACCACATACGGGCAGTGCTGCTCGAACTGCTCGATGTTGGGGCGGAGGAAGTTGCCGGCCGCAGCGGCGAACCCGATCCCGAGCCAACCGTCGTGCCCTTTGACGGCCCCACTGCCGGAGTCGCTGGCGAAGGTTTCGGCGAAGTACTGGCGGGGGCCGCCGGTCCGCGGGTCGATCTTGCCCGGGTCGACGCCAAGGTGCATGGGGCACATGTGCTTTCCCCAGCCGGCCATGGCCCGGTCCGGCAGAGCCGATCCCAGGGCAAGCGTGCACGCCTCGACGATCTGGATGCCCACCGAGATCTGGGACGCACCGACCGTGGCGGGGTAGATCGGGTTTACAACCAATCCTTCGGGCGCTATGACGTGGATCGGCCGCAACGCGCCGCCGTTCTTCGGGACGCTGGCGTCGACGATGAAGAAAGCGGAAATGGCGGAGTCCGTGATCACGACACCTTCCGGACAGTTGACGAACGTGCACTGGGGGTCGCTCTTGGAGAAGTCGAAGGTGAGTTCGTCGCCCTTGACGATCGCGTCCACCCGCACCCAGACCGGCTTGTCGGTCTTGCCGTCCCAGTCGGTGGCCGACTCACCGTAGTAGGTGCCGTCGGGGATCTTAGAGATCTCGGCGCGCATGGCACGCTCGCCGGCGTCGATGATCGACCCCATGCACGCCTTAACGGTCTCGACCCCGTACTTGTCGCACATCGCCACGAGCTGCTCCTCAGCCTGGGCCATGGCGCCGTTGATGAGCATGGTGTCCATGTCGACCTGGGTCGAGTTGCGCACATTGAGCAGCAGGAAGCCCCAGAGCTCTTTCTGGAGCACGCCTCCCTTGATGACCTTGATGGGCGGGATGTTGAGCCCCTCGGCGATGATGTCGTAGGCGCCGGGGGCGTAACCGCCGGGCATGAACCCGCCGGTGTCGGAGACGTGGGTCTTGGCCTGTAAAAAGCCGATCCGCTCGCCCTTGTAGAAGACCGGCCGGACGAAGTTCCAGTCGGGGAGGTGGCCGCCCTTGACGATGTACGGGTCGTTGGCGACGATGAAGTCGCCCGGTTCGTACTCCCCGTGGAAGGTCGACTCGAGCCCCTTGATCGCTTCTTGGGCCACCATGGTATGGATCGGCAGATAGCTCGCGGCGGAGACGATCTCTCCTGCGGCGTCCAGAAACGTCTGGCCGAGGTCGCGCGCCAAGGCAGTCACGAAGGATTGGGTGGAATACAGGACCTTCTGCCCGATCTGGTCGGTGATGAAGTCGAGCTTGTTCCAGACCACCGAGAACGTCGTCGGGTCCAGGTTGTGGGCGGCCTTCTTCTTGTCCTGGGTTGACATATCAGTCCTCCTCGACGTTCGTCAGGTAGTTCCCGCTGCGATCCACCTCAGCCGCCGACCCCGGCGGCAACACGACGGTGGTGAATCGTTCCTCGATGATGCACGGCCCCCGCAGCTCGTCGCCCGGGGCGAGACGATCGCCGTCATAGATGTCGACCTCGACGAAACCAGGCCCGCGAAAGTAGGCTCGGCGTTTCCCTTTGCGCGCGCGTTCCACACCGCCCTCAGCCGTGTTGCCGAAGGCCTTGAGCACCGGCTTGGGCAGGGCCGCCGATCCGATCAATAGGAGCCGCACGATCTCGGTGGGATACGCGGGATCCGCATAGCCCAGTGCGGCTCGGTGGTTGTCATGAAAATTGGTCAGCGCCGCCTGCAGGGACTCCCGGGTGACCGGCCCGGCGGGCACACTCGCCATCCTCTGGCGGAACTGACCGTAGTAGCGGGCTTCGAGGGATTTCTCGACGACCACGTCTTCCGGCGCGATGCCTTCCCTCGCCAGCGTTTCCCGGGCCAGCTTCTCCATCTCGCCGAAGAGCTCGTTGATCCGGGCGAGGTCAGCGTGCACCGTCTCGGCCTCATACGCCCGCTGGTAGTCGTGCTTGAGGTCCGAGAACAGCATCCCGAACGCGCAGTAGGTGGGCGCCACCTTGGGTACGATCAGCTTGCGGATGCCCATCTCCCGGCTGAGCTTCACGGCGTGCACGGCGGCCGCACCCCCCGCTGCGCACAGTGTGAAGTCACGGGGGTCGTACCCGCGCTTGGCGAAGGTCACGTCGGTGCCGTTCGCCATCTTGGCGTTGATGATGTCGTGGATCGCCGCCGCCGCCTCGGTGACCCCGATCCCGAGTGGTTCGGCGACCTTCTCCCGGATCGCCTTCTCCGCCAGGTCTTGGCGCAGCCTCACCTCGCCGCCGAGAAAGAAGTCCGGGTCGAGGTAGCCGAGGACGACGTTGGCGTCGGTCACCGTCGGTTCCACGCCGCCCTGCCCGTAGCAGGCGGGGCCGGGGGTGGCGCCCGCGCTCTTGGGCCCCACGTCGAGCCGCCCCGCGGCGTCGACGAAGGCGATGCTGCCGCCGCCGGCGCCGACCGCCGAGACGTCGACCGTGGGGAGGCAGAACTTCTTCCAGTCGATGACCTGCATCTGCACGGTGTCCACCGTGCCGTCGTGGGCGACACCGACATCGAAGCTGGTGCCTCCCATGTCGACCGACAGCACGTTCTTGAGCCCGTGGGAGAGGCCGAGATTCAGGCCGAGGGACGGGCCGGCGGCCGGGCCGGAGAGGAGCAGCGTCGCCGGATTCTCGACGATGATCTCGGGCGTCGCGGTCCCGCCGTTGCTCTGGATGAACAGGAGCTGACCGCGAAAGCCCTTGTCCTCCAGGATGCCGTTGATCCTGGCCACGTAACTCGACACCGCCGGCGCAACGTAGGCGCTGAACATGGTGGTACTCCAGCGATCGAACTCGCCGATTACCGGCAGGACCGTGGACGACAGGGCCACGTGCACGCCCGGGTACTCTTCGGCAATGATCTCGGCCACCCGCTGCTCGTGCTCGGGGTAGAGGGGCGAGAACATCAGCAGCACGGCGATCGACTCGACCTCCTGGCCGCGCAAGTATCGAACCGCTTCGCGCACCGAGTCCTCGTTGAGCGGGATCAATACCTTCCCGTCGGCGTTGACCCGCTCCTCCACCTCGGTCATCAGGTAGGGGCGCGTGAGGGGTGCCGGGGGATCGACCCGGAAGTCGTACATGTCGACCTGGCGCTCGACCCAGTCCGACTTCGCCACCTGCTGGGAGACCATGCGGGTGCGGAACCCCTTGGTGGCGATGGTCCCCATCTTGGCACCCGATCGCGTGGCGACCACGTTGGTCGCCAGGGTCGTGCCGTGGATGATGGTCCGGGTCTGGGCAAGCAGGTCCGACAGACCCAGTCCGACCGCCTCCGCCAACTTGCCGAGACAGTTGAGTGTGCCGATCGCCGGTTCACGAGGTGTCGTGTGGGCTTTGGCGGTGATCGCCTCCCCCTGCTCGTTGACCAGCACGCCATCCGTAAAGGTGCCGCCTGCATCGACTGAAATCCTGTAGGTCATTTCCAAGGCTCCTCCACAGTACTCCAACATGAAACAGCTTTTTGCCAATACAACTTAGAGTTTGCAGACAACGTGCCAGGGCTGCTTAATCCATCGTAAATGATGTGTAAGATACTATTATTGCAGAATTTACCTGTCATGAAGCGGCGTTTACGGCCCCATTCATAACCCCATCTATCCCACCAAATATGGTGGAATCCACGCCATTTCGCGGGGTCTGGTGGGGCGGAAGAAAACGCCATATTGGCAGGGCGGGAGGAGAACGGCCTCGACGGGCCGAAATGGGGAGACGACGACACAAAGGGTTGTGCCAACTCTTGCCTGACGCCTCACCCTCTAGCGGGGCCACCTCAGACCGGCCGATAGATCTCCAGCTTCTGCATCCTCGCCCGCAGGGTGCTCGGCTTGAGACCCAATCGAGACGCGGCCCCGTGGCGGCCCTCGATCTTCCAGCGCGACTCGCGGAGGACGCGCAGGATGTGTTCCCTCTCCACCTCGGCGAGCGTCAGGCCCGCGATCGCCACCGCACCCCTCCTCTCGGGCAGCTCTATTTGCAGTTCCCGGCCGCTGCTGGTGATCAGCGCTCTTTCGACCAGGTTCTCGAGCTCCCGGACGTTGCCGGGCCACGAATAATCCTGCAAAGCGCGAAGCGTGGCCTTCGAAACCCGGAGAGTGCGCCTCGCAGCCTGCGTCGCGTGCTTCCCCACGAACCAATCCACAAACAGCGGAATGTCTTCTAGCCGTTTCCGAAGGGGTGGAACGAAGATGGGAAAGACGCTCAGCCGATACCAGAGGTCACTGCGGAAGCGCCCAGCCTCGACCTCCTTTTCCAGGTCGCGATTGGTCGCGGCGACGACCCGGACGTCGGTGCGGACCGTGCTGCTCCCGCCCACCCGCTCGAACTCGCCGTCCTGCAGCACCCGGAGCAGTTTGGCCTGGAGGTCGAGGGGGAGTTCGCCGATCTCATCCAGGAAAAGAGTCGTGCCCTCGGCGAGCTCGAACCGGCCGACCCGTCGAGCTGCCGCTCCCGTGAACGCCCCCTTCTCGTGGCCGAAGAGCTCGCTCTCGATCAGGCCCGGCGAGAGCGTGGCGCAGTTCACCTGCATGAGGGGCCGGCTTCTCCGCCGGCTGGCGTTGTGGATCGCCCTCGCGAGCACGCCTTTGCCGGTACCCGTCTCGCCCTGGATCAGCACCGTCACGTTGGTGGGCGCAACCTGTTGCGCCTTCTGCAGGATTCCCCGGAGCACCTCGCTCTTGCCGACCACGTCTCCGATCTCGTGTTCGATCTGGAGTTCCTCATTTACATAGGCATAGTCGGCCTCGAAACGCTCCTTGAGCCGTTTGACCTCGGCCAGAGCGCTCCACAGAGACTCCTCGTTTTCCTTGCGAATCAGAGCGTTGGCGAGCACCTCCCCGAAGAGCCGCAGCCTGGGCACCAGGTCTTCCGGCCAACGCCGAAGGGACCGGACCGTAGCGAGGACGAGCGCGCCCACGGTCGAGCCGCCCACGGAGATGGGCAGCGTGAGGGCCGACTTGACGCCAAACTGCGCGTACACCTGGCGCAGCCGCTCCGCATCTTCCGGCAGGTCTTCCAGCCGGTAGAACTGGACGACCTCGCCCTGGCTCCACTTGCGGAAGAAGTATTCGAAGTTTTCGAAAAACTGGGGGGAGCGGATCCAGGGCAGGAACCGGGCGATCTGCTCGTCGTCCGCACTGGGCCACCACACGTAAGGGACATCGAAGCGGACGGCCTCCCTGTCCCGGACCAGCCGGTAGAAGGCACAGCGATCGGCCCCAAGCAACCTGCCGAGCCGCCCCAGGTCCGCTCGAATGATGCTCTCGATGTGCGCCACGGGGGCATTGATGTACTTTGCCGAGACTTCGGAGAGGAGGTGCTCGAACTGCAACAACTCGGCAAAGGCGCTCGCCTCCACCGCAGAACCACCTACGACCTTGTCAGCCTTCTCGTCCACTGGACCTCCAACCCTGGCGGAGTTCGTCCAGCCGCTTAGGGAGCGGGGAGAACGCTCCCTATTTCCGCCGGAAGGTGGGCTTCTTCTTCTCGAGGAGCGCTGCGACCGCTTCCTGGTAGTCCTCTGTGTGCGCGAGCTCCTTCGAAAGGGACGTCGTGAAATGGTTCAGGAGACTCCGGGAAATGGTTGTCCCACCGCCCTTGATGTCGCGCAGGATCTTGAGCCCGTGGTAAAGCGGGAGAGGCGGCTTGGCCAGGAGAGCTTCCGCCAACTCACGGGCGGCGTCCAGCAGCTGGTCGTCGGGCACGAGTCGGTTCAGCATGCCAACCTGGTAGGCCCGTTCCGCCGGGATGGGAAAACCTGCCAGAATCTCGGCGGCGATCGCATAGGGCAGGTTGTCCCAGAGGATCACCACGTTCCCCCGCTCGACCTCGGGGAGCTGGAACTTCGCGCTCTCCCCTGCAACCCGAAAGTCGGCCCGCAGGAAGAGATCGAGGCCGCCGCCGATGACGTAGCCATTCGCCGCCGCGATCGTCGGTTTGTCCACCCGGCCCGACCAATAGGGGTCTTTCGAGATCTCGTTGAGGAAGATGCCGACCGAATCCTCCCCCTGGAGGGCTCGCGTGAACCAGCTCTTGTCCGCCCCGGCAGAGAAAGCCCGCCCAGCACCGGTCAGAATGGCCACCCAGGCATCGTCGTCGTCCTGATAGCGCCTCCAAGCCTCGCGCAGGCCGGCCAGCATCTCCGGGTCGATCGAGTTGAGCCTCTCGGGACGGTTCATGGTCACGGTGACCAGGTGCCCTTTCTTCTCGTATTCGACGATGCCCATAATCAAAAGCTCCCTTTACGCAGGCATACCTTGTTCACTTTTTCTCGCGGACCCGGAATCGCGGCCGTTTGCCATACGCCTTGAAGTAGGGGCCCTTCGACCCGACCTCCTCCCCTGGGACAAGGGGGCGCAGGCGGCCGGAGGCAATGGCCCCCTCGGCGGCCTTGGCCAAGGGATTGTAACCGAGGACTACGCCGGGGTTCTCCCCCCGTGCCATGGCCGCAGCGATCTCCTCCCACGGGCCTGAGATGGCCCCCGTGGGGCAGATGAGTTCGCAGAAGGTGCACCCCATCCACATGTTGCACCCGTTGCCCTCGGAGCCGTGCCGGGGCGGGTCGGCTCCCAGGTCGATGTAGCCCATCAAGCAGTTGTCCTGGCACAAGCGGCACTTCGGGTACAGGCACTTCTCCGGATCGTACTTCAGGCGACCGTGGGGATTGCCCCCCGCCTGGTAGAACTCGAGGAGGACGTGCAACTGAGCGGTGTAGGAGTGCTCCGGAGGGGCCGGGATGAGTTCTGCTTCCCCGCTCGCGATCCGGACACTCCGTTCCACCATCTCACGGCCGAAGGCTTCGGCCTCCGCGAGGTCTACGGAGTCGGGGTGGCCGTCCGTGAAATAGGGCTTCGGCGCCAGTTGGAAGTGCACCGCCCCGTACCAGTCCCGGGTGCCGATGACCGTGAAACCCTTGGCAGCGAGCCTTCGCACCAAGCTCGGGAAGAAGTGCTCGGGCATGACTCCGTGGGTGTTGAACGAGAACAGGTGCTTTCCTTCCTGCTTCGGGACCTGGTCCAGAAACCGCCTCACGTTGGGGGTCTCACCCCCCATCCACACGGGGGAGCCGAGGCCGATCAGGTCGTAGTCTTCCAGGCTCTCCGGATCGGCTTCCTGGATGGTCTTGAGCTCGCAGCCCGGGACCGAACGGCGGATGCCCCGCTGGATCTCCTCGGCGACCTTTTTCGTGTTGCCGGTCTGGGAGTAGTAGAGGACCAGGGCTTTCACCGCCGCACCTCAACCCTGGGATTTCGCATAGGCGGCAGCGTTCTCCCCCGCGATGCGGCCGGTATTGAGGGCAAAACCCATGGTGTTGCCCGGCAGGGTGAAAACGTAGCTGTCCCCGTAGATCGTGCAGGCGTCGGTGCCCGCCGCGTAGAGGCCGGGGATCTTGTCCCACCCCTTGTTCAGAACCTCGGTCCGGTGGTTGATCTTGATCCCGCCCAGGCTCCCGTAGGCGCTCGGGAGGTGGCGGGCCGCGTAGAACGGCGGCTCCACCAGGGGCCGCAGGAGCTTGTGGTCCTTGTTGAAGACCGGGTCGAAGCCGCTCGCACAGTAGCCGTTGTACTCCGCCGCCGTCGCCTTGAGGCCCTCGGCGTCGATGCCCGTCTTCTCGGCCAGCTCATCCAGGGAGCCGGCTACGAACACATGCGGATAACCCTTGGCGAAGGCGTCCTTGAGCAGAGCATCCAGGTCCTCTACCTTGGTGAACGGGAACACCACGCTCAGCTCGTCGTAGCCCACGGTCTCCATGTGCCGTTTGATGCTCCCGTCGAAGACCAGGAAGGAGGAGCGGTTCTTCTGACGGGCGATGGCGTTGCCCGTGTACGTGGTGTTGGGCATGATCGCCTCGTTCATGAAGCGCTCGCCGAGAAGGTTCACCATGAGGTGGGGCTGCCGGAAGGTTTCGTGCAGCCGCGGATCCCACTCCCCGGGCATGCCGTAGATCAGCTCCATGGTCATGTCCGTGGGTGCCGCCCCAGCGGCCCAGGCCATGCGGATGCCCTCCCCTTCCATGCCGGGGATGCGGAATGAAAAGAGGTCGTCGCCCCACTTGAAGCCCGTGTACTTCTTGATCATCTCCGGATTGTCGCCAAAGCCACCGGTGGCGACGATCACCGCTTTGGCACTCGCCTCCACCGGCTCCCCGGAGCGGTCCTCGGCGATGACCCCGGTAATCCGGTCCCCGGACTTGAGGATCCTCTTCACCGGCGTCTGCAGGTGGATCTTGACCCCCAGCTCCTTGGCCTTGTCGGTGAGGATCTTCATCATCGTCGCCGACGACATGGGGCCGGGCTGTCCGCTGGCCGGCTTCACCAGGTGCCAGGTGAACTGACCACCCGGGAAATAGGTGGCCGGCTCCACGAACTCGACACCCAGGCTCTCAAGCCAAGCGATGGTGGTAGCCGACTTGTCGATGTACGCACGCACCAGTTGGGCATCCACGCGCCAGTGGGTGTACTCCATGAACATTTGAAATGCTTCGTCCCGCGTCGGCCCCATCTGCTTGAGCCTCTGCAGCCGGCTCTCGACGCCGAAGGGGCCCATACCCATGTTCCCCGTTCCGCCCGTGGTGGCTCCCTTTTCGAAAGCCACGACCTTGGCACCGCTCTCGGCGGCGGCAACGGCGGCAGCGAGTCCGGAGGCCCCGGCGGCGATGACGATGACATCAGCTTCGATCTTGCCCATGGTGTTTCTCCTTTGCTCGAACTCCGCGATGGAAGCGGATGGGTAACCATCTCAGCCCCTGCGCAACCGCCCACCCGTGGGCTGCGTGGGACTTCGCGTCCTGCTCAGTAATCTCCCCAGAACTTCACCGGTGTGATCCGCAGCCGCGCATCGCACTGGAGACAGCGCTGGGCTTCCGCTGCCGCGGCCTGGTCGTCGAGGCCCAGGGCAACTTCGCAAAAGCCGCTCACGCGCTCGTCGGCGTCGGCAAGGCGCGCCGCACAACGCTCCCGGTGGCCGAAGCCATCCTCCCAACCCAGCCAGGGGCCGGGCCGCTCTAGGGGCAGCAACTCCTCGCCGATATCCCCCGATCCGTCGAGGAAGGAGTCCACGGCGGACGCAGCCTGCCGGCCCGACGCGATCGCCTTCACCACTGAGGAGGTGCCCGTGACCGCGTCTCCAGCAGCGAAGACGCCGTCACGACTCGTGGTGAACATGTACGAGTCGACCTTCACAAGCCCCCCGCGGAGCGTCTCCAGCTCCCAGCTCTCCGGGACGTCGGGCCGCTGGCCGATGGCGAAGATGACCGTTTCCGCGGGGAGGACGTGTTTCGATTCCTCCGGGGCCTCGATTTCCAGGCTCCCCTCGTCGTCGAAGGCGAAGGACTCCACCTCCAGGCACGCGATCCCGGTCACGCGCCCGGCCTCTGCAACCACCTGGGTGAAGGTCCGGGAAGGGTGAATGGACACCCCCTCCTCCTCGGCCTCGCGGATCTCCTCGTCGTTGGCAAGCATCCCGTCCCGGGGCTCGAGGCAGGCCACGTGCACCTCCGTGGCCCCCAGCCGCCGGGCGACCCGCGCACAGTCGAAGGCAACATTGCCGCCGCCGAGCACCAGCACCCGGGCGCCCACGGACACGGGCTCACCCAGGCGCAACGCGCGCAGGAAATCGACAGCCACGTGCACGCCCTCGGCCTCAGCGCCCGGCAGGCGGAGCCGGTGGCCCACCTGGGTGCCGACCGCCACCACCACGGCTTCGTAGCCGTCGTCGAAGAGGGCGTCGACGCTCTCCACCCTGTGGTTCAACTGGATCTCCACCCCGAGGGCCTCCACCTCCCCGACCTCGGCCTCTACGACCTCCGTGGGCAGTCGGTACTCCGGGATGCCGACGCGGGGCATGCCGCCCGCGCAGGACAGCGCCTCGAACACGGTCACGCAGTGGCCCAGCTTGGCGAGGTAGTACGCGGCCGTCAGCCCGGCAGGCCCCGAGCCGATCACGGCCACCCGCCGGTCGGTCGGCTCCTCCCGGCGCGCCCGCTCGCGCCAGGCGCCGTCGTCATGCTCCACGGCGTAGCGCTTCAGGTCCCGGATCGCTCCCGGCCCGTTGACCTGCCCGCGGCGGCAGGCGCTCTCGCACGGGTGATCGCAGATATGGCCCAGGATCAGGGGGAAGGGCACCTTCTCGCGGATCACCGCGGTAGCGGCGGAGCAGTCCCCCTGCTTCACGTAGCGGAGGTAGCGGGGCACGTCGATCTCGGCCGGACAGTTGTAGCGGCACGGCACCAACGCGGCCCTGCGGCTCTTGCCGCGCACCAGTTCGTCGCGGTCGCGCAAGGCTCCGGTGGGGCACACCTCGACGCACGCACCACAGAGGCGGCACCCGGCCTCCACGAGCTTGCGATCGAAGGCCGTCCCGACCTTGGTCTCCCGTCCCCCCCGCAGCAGGGACATGACCTTCACGCCCCGCAACTCGTGGCATGCGCGGACACACCGGCCGCAGAGGATGCAGCGCCCCGGATCGCGCAGGTAGAGGGGGTTGCTGTCGTCCAGGGGGAGCGGCTGCGGGTGCTTGCGGACGCGGAGCTCCTCGGTGATGCCCACGTACTGCTTGACCGACTGGAGCTCGCATTTGAGGTACTTGTCGCAGGTTGAGCACTCGGCAGGATGCCGGGAGAGGATCAACTCCACGGCGAGGCACCGAAGCCGCAGCACGCGCTCGGTCGCCGTCTGGACGCTCATGCCGGCCGTGACGGCCGTGGTGCACGACTGTACCGGGTTCTCCGCGCCCTCGAGCTCCACCACGCACATGCCACAGGCCCCCACCGGCCGCAGGTCGGGGTGGTGACACAGGTGCGGCACGTAGATGCCGGCCTCCAGCGCCGCCTCCAGCACGGTCTGGCCAACCTCGGCCTCGACGGAGCGCCCGTCGATGGTCAGAACGATCGACTCAGTCATGGGATTTCCCTTCCCGCGCCGCACCGTCCCGCCAGGCACGTGTTTCGCCGCACGTGCGCGTCGAATTCGTCGCGGAAGGCTTGCATCGTGCTCAGAAGGGCGTTGGGGGCCGCCCGCCCCAGGGCACAGCCTCCCGTGGTCGCCAGCCCTTCCCCCAGTTCCACCAGGAGGGTTAGGTCGGCAGCCTTGCCCTTTCCTCTGGTGATGTCGCACAGGATCTCCGCCATCTGCATGGTGCCTTCCCGGCAGATAGCGCATTTGCCGCAGAGGTTGCGGGAGAGGAACTCGAGAGACCGCGCCGCCAGGTCGACGGCGCAGGCGTCGACGTTTGCGAACTGGAAAGAGCCGGAGCCACACGTCGAGGCACCCAGGCTGTCTGCCCCAGCCAGCTCATCGAGACGGTCGGCGGGGAGCCACTTCCCGAGCGGGCCCCCAGCCTGGAAGGCCTTCAGTGTCTTCCCTGTCGGGATGATGCCGCCCGCTCTCTCGAACAGCTGCCGGACCGTCACGTCCGCGGCCGCCTGGACCGCGCCCGGCTCCCGGACACTTCCCCCAAGCGCGTACAGCGCCGTGCTTCGGGTCTCCTTGGCCAGCCGGACGAGTCTTTCCGCCGAGTAGACGGCGACTCGTGGCTCCCCCGGCGGTCGGTCTCCGATCGGCCTCTCGCCTTCGAAGGCCTTCAAGAAAGCGGCTTCATCCCGATGCATGAACGCCCCGGGCACCCGCACCACCGCGAAGACAATCCCCCCCTTCTCCGCTTCCCCAGCGGCGCGGGTCACGCGCTCCGCGGCCGTTGGCCACTCCGCGTCCACCCAGATGACTGCCCGGCCAAAGCCGAGCCGCTTTGCCTCGCGCAGGAGGCCCTGCACGATGGCGGCTGGCTGGTTTGCGAGGAGAAAACGGTCCACGTCCCCCGGCTCCCCCCGAGCCGCGTTGCAAACGACGACAGCTCCTCCGGAGGGTGAAGTCGCGCCGGGAGAGCGCTCGGAAGACGGCTCGGGCGGCGCTTCCGGGGACGGGGCGAACCGGAACCAGGGGTAGTAGCTGGCGACGCCGTAGACCTCGTTGTCCGTGAGGCCCAGGTGGAGGCTGATATCACGAATCGCAGACTCGGAGAGGAAGCCTGCCTCTTTCTGCATCTCGGTCAGCAGCGGGAGGAGGCTTCGCCGCTCCCCGGGAAAGCGGTAAAGGATGGAAACCGTGGGCTCTTTCACAGACGGTACGCTCTCCATTGCACGCTGATACTCTAGCCGATGCACTTGTATCGGAGATCTCTTCCCTGCCCGATCACGCTCAGGTCGGCGTAGGGGTTGAAGGTGGTGTTCTTGACCACCCGGTAGAGATGGTAGAGCTGTGGCAGGAACACCCCCCAGTTGCCGATCTCCTGGGCGCAATGTTTGGCCCAGACCATGCCTTCGTCCGGGGTGTCCACTTTCTTCCCGTGAATCGCGTTCGACTTGCCGACCACGCCGAAGTCGGTCTTCTGCCACTGATGGATGCGATACCCGAACGGCTCCGGGTTGTTCATGCTCTCTGGGCCGAAACCCAGACCACCGGCGATCACGCAGTGGTCGTAGACAACGTAGTTCTTCACGTCAGTCGCCAGATCCGCAAGCCGCTCTAGGCGGATGTATAGATTCCGCCGTGTGCCGTCGGACCATGTCTGGGGGGCGATGTGAATCGACCCGACGGGATTTCCGTGTTTGGGAGGCACCGCCCAGAGGAGGGGCTCGTGCTCTTCGGGGTGCCACAACAACATGGCTTTCTCCATGTTGCTCCAGAACCAGTCGATCATCTTGGGAGTCACACCCTCGTGCTGCCAGTCGATGTGGGTGCCCATTGCATCTTGAGTGATGGTGACGTCCATTTAGATCCCTCCTGAACGGAAGTGACTCGTCCGGTTGCCTAGTACTCTCCCGGCGTGTAGCTCTGCTGAATCTCGATCAGAATTCCGTCGGGGTCCTTGATGTAGATGACACCACAGCCGGTCGGCTTGCCGGTCGCCTCCGCAGGCCAGTGGTGCTTCACCCAGAACTCCGCGCCCTTCGACTCCAGATACTGGGTCAGCGGAGCCAGGTCCGCGTCGTCCACATACAAGCAAAGGTGCTTGGTTCCGAGGCTCCCTAGGTAGTCTTCAACGGAAAACGGCTTCTTCTTGCTCTGGTACTCGTAGAGCTCGATATAGTGATCGCCATGCTTCACCCAGGCCATTTCCACCGGCCCCTGATTCGGCAGATCAAAAACCTTCCGAAAGGCGAGCTTGTATCCCAACATCTCCTCGTACCACGCGATGCTGCGGTCCATGTCCGAGACGAAGATGCCCACGTGGTGGTAGTGCAGTCGAAACGGATAGTTTTTCGGCATTTTCATTTCTCCCATCCATCGCTGTTACGAAGGCCTCTACTGCCGCAAAGATTATGGGCTCTTGCTACCAACTCGACTCGATCACGCTTCCTGCTCCACCCGCCCGGCAGGCTTGACATACGGCGAGAACGCCTTGTACTTCTCGAGCTTTATCTTGATCTCAGCCGCCCCCTGGACCATCTCAGCCTGCTTCGCCTTGATGTCGTTGAAGTGGGAGCCCATGCCGAGCGGCTCCCAGCGGATGTGCTTCAGGTCTTCCTCGCTCCACTCGACCGCGACCTCGTCCGCCTGAATGCGCAGCGTACCGTGGATGCCGCAGACCGGGCACTGGACGGTGCACTTCGCCTGCATGACGAGCAGGTCCGTGTGGCAGTAGGGGCATACGCCCGGCTTGTCGCCCAGGAACGCCGTTTCCTCGGCAGGCCTCTTCATGGCCTCGGCCACGTTTCTGCCAAGCGCGGCGGCACGCTGGAGGTACTGGTCCTTCAGCAGCACGTGGCCCGGCCGCCCGACCCAGTGGGCCTGGAACTGGTCGATCACCTTGATGTTGAGCATGAAGAAGGGAGGCATCATCTGGGTCAACATGAACTGCGTCCAATCGCTTCCCCCGGACGCGATGGCGGCCCCGACCCGCTTCTTTCGCTGGAAGACGCCCATGAGGAACCGGGGGCTGAAGCCGAGAAACCGATCGTTCATGGTGCAGAACCACCCTGAGGGCCGGATCACGAAGCACGGGGCGCTCATGATGAGCCCATCGCAGGCGTCGAACTGGCTTCGGAGCCAGAGGGCATCGTCCTTGGGCCACCGCACGCATTCGCCCGTCCCGCCCTTCGAGAGGCTCTGGGTGCACCCTTCACACCCCGTGCACGGGTTGATCTCGAGGTCGTGGAGGCGAACGATCTCCACGTCCACGCCGTCGACCGCCTGAGCGGCCATCAGGGCCTCTTTGAGGAGAATCTCGCCGTTACCGTTCTTGCGTCCCGCACTCAGTCCCAAGAGCTTCATGTTGTTCCCTTTCCTCTACCGGTAGATGTAATCGCCAGCCACGTACCGTGGTGGGATCACAGGGATCTGCAGATAGGAGTCATGCTTCCCGCCTGAATGGATCACGTGCTTGCCCTTGTTGTCTGCGTCCCAGGTCAGAGGCTCGAACCAGTTCTCGTCCCGGATGTAGTGACCGGAGACGAGCACGCGGAGCTGCTGCCCCTTGTGCCAGAACCGGCTGTGGGGGACGATCTCGATGTCCACCGGCACGATCTCGCCGGGGGAGAGCTTCTCCTCCTTCTGATGGGCCTGGACCGGCTGGAACTTGGACGAGAGCTTCTCGTCCAGCTCCCGCCGGGACACCCGCATCTTGCCCCACGCGCCCGGGTGGGGCTCTTCGAGCACGTGCATGGGCATCGCTCCCCCGTTCTCGCCCAGCTTTTGGATGGCGATGAAGAGGTCCATGTCGTCGTGCCCCTGGGACTCCACCCAGAGCCTGAGCTTCATGTATCCCGTGATCTCGGTGTCCTCGTCGAACTTCACATCGAACGTGGTGAATCCAGTCTCGGCGTCGTAGCTCGTCTTCGACGCGCCGGCGACCGGTTCGAAGGAGAGCGCGTTGCGGCCCGCGTCCACATACAGTTTCTGGTACTGGGTGCGGCGAAGGGGGAACTCCTTCTCGGGGCGGTTCGTCTGGTAGTTGAACTCGTAGGCGTCCATCACCTCCAGGCGAACCCGGGGGGTAAGTTCCCAGCCGTTGCGGATGTCCTTCAGGTAGCGGTCGAAGAACCTCTTCAGGTCATCGAGGCCGAACGCGGAGTAGGTGTCTGGCCATTCGAACTCGCGGTGGCAGCGCAGCCACTTCTTGGTCGAGCGGATCCGGCGGAACCCCTCTGTGGAGCCCCGCAGGTGGAAGTGATTCCAGCACACCGTGGTGGAGACGGGGATCCGGATCTTCTCCCACTGGGGGATCTTGTCGGCCCAGTACTCGTCGAGGAACGGGTGCTCCACGGCCATTGCTGCCGCGTCGTCCACGTACCCCTGGCCGACGAAAGAGCCGATTATGAAGTTCACGAAACTAAACGCCGGTATGCCCCCCTCCCTAAGAGACTCGCGGTAGAGGTCGCCGGTGCCCTCCCACGGGGCGATGCATGTGAGGTGGGGCGGCTGCTCGGCTGCGATCCGCCACTGGGTCATGGCCACGCCCGAGTTGCCCCCCATGCCCACCTTGCCGTTGCACCACGACTGAACCGCGAGCCACTCGATGAAGTCGTATCCGTCACGCGCATCCTGGGTACCGAAAAAGCAGGCGTCGCCCTCGGAGTTGCCGATGCCGCGCGGGTCGACGTTGGCGACCGCGTAGCCCTGCCGGCACCAGAAGGCCGGGTCGGGAGACTCGAACTTGGCCATGCGCGACACGGTTCCGGGCGGCACGCCGATGATCTGCCACTCGTCGAAGCCGTCACCCGGACGCTTCCCGAAGTAGCTCCAGGAAACGATCGAGGGAATGCCCGTCTGGCCCTCGGGGCGGAAGATGTCGGCGTAGATGATCGTCCCGTCCCGCAGGGACACCGCGACGTCCTGCTCGCAGATGATGCCGGGCTCCGCCTCGTAGGTTCGCGGATTGAGCGGCGGGCAGAACCCGAAGCCCGCGCCCTCGAGCGATTTCTTCTCGAGGCCGTCCCAGTTTTCACCTTCCTTGTCCACCCTCACCTCCACCGGCGGGGGCTTGCGGGTCTCCCGGTAGATCGCGTCGATCTCGACGTCTCCGAACTTCACCTTCTTCTTGATCGTGGGCACGGGGGGCATGTTGGGGGGAATCATGGGTTCGTGCTCCTTCTGCGCATATCGGCATCGAGTTCGTGTCAGGCTCCACAGGCCTCGGCGATGAAGTCGGCGACCTCGCCGATCGTCTTCTTTCGCCGCAACTGCATATAGTTCAGCTGGACGTCGTAGACGTCTTCCATCACCGTGATGATCTGCACCATGTTCACCGACTTGGCTTTCAGATCCTCGAAATAGTCCGTGTTTTCGGTCAGTTCGCTTGGGTCCATCTTGAACACCTGGGCCGTTCGCTCGATCAGCTTTTCCAAAACTTCGTCACGCAGTTCCATGCTTCTCTCCCTTCCGTTCGTCGAGTCGCTCTGAGCGACGGCAAATGCCACCGCCACCTCCAACTCGCTGGACAATGACAGGCACCAACTCCGGACTCCCCGGGCCGATGCAATTCGGAGAGCGTCCCCTGACAGCGTGACGAACGGCTGTCTGGTCTCGGCCGCGCGGATCTCGATCTCGTTGAGTCGAAGGTCTTCATCCGTCCCGAGGCACTTGAAGACCGCCTCCTTGGCGGCGAAACGCGTCGCGAAGTAGAGCGCCGGATCCGACCGCTCCGCCGCCTCGGCGCGCTCGGCCGCGGTGAAGACCTTGGCCACGAAGGACCCGTCGTCGGTTTCGAGCACGTCGCGCATCCGCTGCACCTTGAGCACGTCGGTCCCGACTCCGAGCACCACAGCCGCCGCTCCCCGCGCCCTACTTCGGGAAACCGCCCCAGACCGGGACGCCCGTGTAGGTCTTTGCTTCCTCCCGGCCCGAGAGCACTCGGATGGCGCCCGCAGCCAGCGCCTCCATCTCGAGCTCCCCCGGGTACACCCTAACCGGTGCGATGAAGCGCACCCTCTCGGTGATTCGCTCCACGACCTCCGGGTCTTGGGCGATGCCTCCGGTGAGCAGGATGGCGTCCACCTCGCCCTTCAGGACCGCGGCGTAGGCCCCGATGTACTTCGCCACCTGGTAGAGCATGGCGTCGAAGACCAGTCCAGCGTAGGCGTCGCCCTTCGCCGCGCGTTCTCGGACCTCCCGCACGTCGGCGGTTTCCAGATGGTCCGTGAGGCCGCCGTTCTTGGTGATGCGGTTGTACATCTCACGCTCGGTGAACTTGCCCGAGAAGCAGAGCTTCACGACGGCCGTTGCCGGCAGCGCGCCGGCGCGGGTGGGCGCCATGGGGCCGTCCCCGTTGATCACATCGGTGGAGTCCACCATCCGGCCCTTCCGGTGCGCCGTAACCGAAACCCCACCGCCCATGTGGGAGACGACGAGGTTCAGGTCCTCGTAGCGTTTCCCCACCTCGGCCGCGTAGCGCTGGGCCACCTCCTTCTGGTTGAGGGGGTGCCCCTTACTCTCTCGCTCCACGTCGGCAAAGCCGCATACGCGCGCGATAGGCTCGAACTCGTCCACGTCGGGAGGATTGACGACGAGCGCCACACCGCCGTACTCGCTGGCAAATTCCCGGGCCAGCTGGCACCCCAGGTTTGCCGGGTGTTTGACCGTGAAACCGATCCGGCCATGGTGGAGCATGGTGTCGTTGACAGCATAGGTGCCGCCGGCCAGGCCAACGAAGCCGCCGCTTCGTCCCGCGAACGCATCGGTGCCTTCGAGCGAGACGCCGGCCTTGGCGAGTTCTTCCAGGATGGTCGCCTTCCGGTAGGGGAGTTGGTCGCTGATCTCCTCGAACTTCTTAAACTCCTCCGCGTCGTGGAAGACGTTGGCGGAAAAGACCTCCACGTCGTTCTCGAAGAGTGCGACCTTGGTGGAGGTCGAGCCCGGGTTGATGGCGAAGACCTTGTATTTCCGGTTCATGCTCTCTGCTCTCAGCTTTCAGCGACCCGCGCGACGGCCATGGTGATGGCGCCCACGATCTCTTCCACCGGTGCCCCGCGCGAGAGATCGCTCACCGGCTTCGAAAAGCCCTGGAGAAGCGGCCCGAAGGCCACTCCCCCCGCGAAACGTTGCACCAGCTTCACGCCGATGTTGCCGGCGTTGAGGTCGGGGAAGATGAGGACGTTGGCCCGCCCGGCCACGGAGCTCGGCTCCTTGATCTTCCTCGCCGCCACCTCGGGCACGATCGCGCTGTCGAGCTGCAGCTCTCCGTCCACGAGAAGGTCGGGGCGGCGCTCCCGCACCAGGGCGAGGGTCTTGAGAACGTCGTCGACCTTGTCGTGCACCGCACTCCCCTTGGTGGAGAAGGACAGGAGCGCCACCCGCGGCTCCCAGCCCAACAGGCTCCGGGTCGTGTCGGCCGTGGCGATGGCGATGTCGGCAAGCTCGTCCGGGTCGGGCGCCGCACACACGGCGCAGTCGGCGATGACCAGGAGTTCCCCTTCCGGGCCCTGGTAGCCGGGGATCGACAGGATCCCCATGCTCGACACGGTGGAGATCCCCTCCTGCATGCCCACGAGCATCTGGCAGGAGAGGATCACATCCCCGGTCGTGTGAGCCAGGCCGGCCACGAGGCAGTCCGCCTCGCCGAGCCGGAGCAGCAGCGCGCCGAAGTTGAGGGGTTTGCGCAGCATCCGCTTGACGGCGGAGACCGGCAGGTCGGAGCTCACCGCCGCGTAGCCCGTTGCCAGCTGCTCGACCTTGGTTGCTTCAGTAGCGTCGACGATCTCAATCCCGTCGAGCGACACGCCCGCGGCCGCGGCTGCGTCGCGCACCGCGTGGGGCGCGCCCACCAGGACCGGAAGGCCGATCCCGCGGTCGCGCACGGCCCGTGCTGCCTGGAGGATCTTGGGCTCCTCCGATTCCGGCAGGGCCACTCTCCGAGGGTTCGCCTTCGCCCTCTTTTCCAGTTCAGCCATCATATCGGTTGCCATGGCTACTTCTCCCGTGGGGGTCCTCAGTACTCGGCCTGGAGGACGGGCTCGACGCTCGCCAAAACCGGTGGTTTCAAAAAGAGGGAAAGGGCAAGGCCGACGAAGGAGGCCGCTCCTACGAAGAGGATCGAGACCTCATAGTTGCCGGTGTGGTGAAGGGCAGCGGCGCCGGCGATGACGCCGCAGGTGCCCCCAAAGAGGCCGGTTCCCATCCACAACCCGACCACCTTCCCCGTGATGTGGGCGGGGTAATGCAACGAGACGAAGGCCATGGCGTTCGGAACGATCCACGCCTGGAAGAAGCCCGCGGCAGCGAGTAGGGGGATCAGCGTCGGAACGTCCGATGCTACGCCGCGGGCCAGGCTCGCAACGGAAAGAATCCCGAACAGGCAGAACCCGATCGCGATCACCGGCCTCGCCCGGCGGCCGAACACCCGTTCCATCACAAAGCCGGTCACGGCCGACCCCACCATGAAAGCGACCTGGAACATCATCATGAGTTTGCCGGCCGTCATGGTCCCGTGGCCGACACCAATCGGCGGTTCGATGGCGAGGTAGGCGGGCGTCAGGTCGTTGAAGGCGGCCAGGGTCCAACTGAGGCTGAAGACGATGAACATGCCCACCCAGGTGACCGGCTGGCGGCAGGCGAGTTTGAAGTCGTGACCTCCCGTCGGAATCGTCTCCCCAGCTGGGACCTCTCCGGAATCGCCCGGCGCCGTCGAGCCGAAGGAAACCACGGCGTTTAGGGCCAGTCCCACGAAGCACAGGACGGTCAACCAGGCCATGGCCGCCTGCCAGCTCCCGGTGGCGGCAAAGGCTGCGGGGCCCGCCACGAAACCGATGGCGATGCCCAGGGCGACCGAGGTCCCCTGGAGGCCCAGCACGATCCCGCGCTCGTGCCGAGGAAACCAGAGTGCCGCCACGGGCGCGGCCACCGCCATGATCGGGCCCACGCCGCACCCTTGGAGAATCCGGAGGGTCAGGATCGACCCGAAGCTGTGCCCCCACAACGGCAGCGCGAGGCTCGGAACGGTCATCAACACGAGCCCCAGGAAGAATGTCTTGGTAATCCCGAAGCGGTCGCAGATGGCGCCCCCCGCAACACACGACAGCGCGGCGAAGAGGTTGAAGATCCCCATGAAGTACCCGGTCGCCCGACCGAGACTGATCCCGAGCTCCTGGGCGATGATTCCCATGAACGGCGCGGGCCCGATCATCACCATCGAGTGGGCGGCGGTTATGACCACGAGGGCCACCAGCACGAACCAGCGGAATCGGGGGTAGCCAGCTGACTCCGTCATGCGCAACTCCTCCGGAACGGGGGAACCGTCAATAGACTCCATACTCCCGTACGGCCTCCACCATGGCGGCCACGTTCTCCGGCCGCGCCTCGTCGGGGATGCCGTCGCTCCCATCCACGATCAGCCCGCCGGTATCGCCGAAGAGATCCATCAGCTCCCGCACGTCGTCCTTCACCTGTTGGGGCGTACCCGTGGCGAGGAGCGCAGCCGGCACGTTGCCCCAGAAGCACATCGTGTCGCCGAGGATCTCCCGCGCCTTCTTCCGATCGACGATGTCGAAGTGGCCGGCCACCTTGCCCTTGGGAAGCTCCGCCAGGAACTCGAGCCGGGGTGTGTAGTCGCCTTCGAAGAGCGGGATCGGAGTGATGCCGGCGTCAACCAGCCCGAGGAGCAGGGCCTTCAGGCTCGGCCAGTAGAACCGCGCGTACATGTCGTTGGACATGAAACCGCCGCCGCCCCAGTGCAGGGGGATGAAGACCCGGTCGCAGCCGGCCATCTTGGCCCCGATGATCCCTTTTTGGATGGTCGCCGGGATCAGGAGCTCGATCGTCGCCAGGAGCTTCTCCGGGTTGCGGCGCATATCCATGAGGACGCCGCGCATGTTCCTGAAGAAGTCCCCCACCCAGTCGAATGCGGTGAGGGTAACCCCGCCGAAGAGCATGGGGTACCCGAGTCCGGCCATCTCCGCCATGTGCTTCCCGGCGGTGGCTGCATAGCGCTGGAACTCCTCGGCAGCCGCCACCAGCTTTTTCAACAGGTCGAGCATGGGCGGGGCGGACAGGATGCCGGGCAGCATGTAGATGAGGTCGTAGTCACCCGAGACCCAGAAGAGGGGCGGTAGCGGTATCTGCCCCAGGGGGGCAAGCGCCGTGGACATCTGGGGCCAGAGCTTCCGTGCGGTGCAGCCGTTTGGGTCGGCGAGGAACTCGTCGTACTCCGAAGCCTTGAGCGTCTCGCCGCCGCTGAACTGGAAGGGTTCATCGTCGCGAAGTACACCCCCGGGCCACTTGAGATGCGTGAGACCCATGATCTCCAAAATCTTCCCCGGGAACACCGCCTGCGGGTCCATGGCCCCGTCGAAGTCGTAGCGTAGGACCGTCTCCTTCAACGCTCCGCACCGCTTCGCGATGTCGTACTGGGAGTCTCTATTCGAGATGCCCAGGGAGCGGGTGGCGTAGTAGTGCGTCATCAGGGGCACCACAGGCACCCGGTCCGGCTGGCGCAGGGCGATGGCGTTCTCGAGGCGCTGCTGGCGGGCCTGGTAGTTGTTCTCGTTCGCGCTCATGCGACACCTCCCAGCCACTGCTTGGCGAGATTCACGCCGTGGACCGCATCCCTCCCCCAGGCGTCTGCCCCCGCGTAGGAGCGCACCTGCTCGTTCACCGGCGCGCCGCCGATCATGATCTTCACCTGGTCCCGGAGCCCGGCCCCAGCGATGGCGTCCACCGTCGCCTTCATGGAGTCGAACGCGAGCGTGAGCAACCCGCTGAGCGCAACAACCTTCGCCCCACTCTCCCGAATGGTCTCAACGAAACGCGCCGGCGGAACATCGACTCCGAGGTCGATGACCTCGAACCCCTGGGAATCGAGGAGAAAGACAGCGATATTTTTGCCAATGTCGTGGACGTCACCCGCCACGGTCCCGATGATGATCTTGCCGATACGCGCCGCTTCCGCCCTGCCTTGGAGTCGTGGCTTCACGACGGCGGAGATCGCCTCCATCATCTCACCCGCCATCATCAGTTCGGGCAGGAACGCCTCCCCGCACTCGAACTGCTTGCCGACGGTCTCGAGCGCGTCCTTGCAGGCACCCACTACTTCCATCGGGTCGCCACCGCCGTCCAGCATCTCATTCGCGAGGCGGAGCGCTTCCTCCTCCTCCATGTTCACGAACGCTTCAACCAGTCGATCCTTCATCGGATTTCTCCTCTGCTCTTCTGGGACGGGATCGCCGTAGGTTCCTTCGGGGCGGCCAGCTATTCCGGTCCTCGGGTAGGCTTCGAGTAGGTCTTGTAGGCCTTGTACTTCTCGAGCTTTTGCTTGATCCCATCGTTCTTCGTGTAGAAGAGCTCGTGGCGTTCCTTGATGTGCTGGAAATGCTCGCCCATCCCGCGCGGCTCCCACTTGATCATCCGGATGTCCTCTTCGTTCCAGTCGACCCGGAGTTCGGGGCCGTCGGCCTTCAGCTCGCCCCGGATGGCGCAGATCGGGCATTCCACCACGTGCTCGCCCCGGGAGAGGAGGAGATTCCCGTGGCAGTACGGGCACATCCCCGGATCCTCGCCCAGATACTTCATCTCCTCGGGGGGCTTCTTCATCGCGTCGGCGACGTTGCGGCCGAGTACCTGGGCGCGCTCCAGCATGTCATCGTGGAGGAGGCTGTGGCCCGGACGCCCTGTCCACATCTCCTGGATCTGGTCCACGACCTTGAAGTTCAGCATGAACATGGCGAGGTTCATCTGTGGAAGCGCAAGCTGCACCCAGTCCGATCCGCCCACGGAGATGACGCCGCCCGCCCGCTTGGGCCGTTTGAAGACGTCCATCAGGTACTGGGGCCCGAACCCGAGGAAGCGGTCGTTCATGGTGCAGTAGATTCCCGGGGGGCGGAGCTCGAAGACCGGCGCGCTGGTGATCAGGCCGTCGCATTCCGAAAACTTCTGCTTCAGGAAGCCCATGTCGTCGGTCTTGATGACGCACTCACCGGAGCCGCCCTTGGAGAGGCTCATGGTGCAGGACTCGCAGCCCGTGCAGAACTTGATCTTCAGGTCGTGGAGGTGGATGTACTCCCCGTCGATGCCGCCGGTCTCTTCCGCGGCCATGAGGGCCTCCTTCAGGAGGATCTCGCTGTTGCCCAACCGCCTACCGCAACCCAGTCCCAGTAGCTTCATGGCTGCTCCCTTTTTCAGTGCCCGCTGGCTTGGCGAGCAATTTGGCTGTGCGCCCGCTTCCGTGCTTTCGCCCGGCGCTGCTCACGGAGTTTCAACGTTGCGTCACACAGCAGTTCGAGAGTCGTTGGATTGAGCGCGACGCCGTAGACCTCGCGGGCTCTCTTCACCGAGACGTAGCCCGCGATGGCATCCTGCTGGACCTGGGTGACGGCGCGGTCCAGGGGGTTTCCCCACCCGTCGCTCCCCTTGCATCGGGCAACGCAGCGCTCGCCCGGGAGCACCTGCTGCCGGCCCTTGGCACGCAGCGGCCGACAGACACCCTCGGGGGCGCAGAGGAGCAGCTCGTCGTCGCCACTGTAGGACGTCAGCTCCACGGCCGCTTGCAGGGTCACTTCTACGCAGACACCGGGCGCGCCGCGGTACTCGCCGGCGCCCTCGCCGTCCTCCAGGAGCAGGAGTTCGTCCACGACCACCGGGCAGTGCGTCTCCCCGTGTTCGACATCCGTCCAAAACGAGTCCGCGGTAGCCACCGCGAAGCTGATTCCCGGGCTCCCGTCGCACCCCTTCCGCGCTGCCTGTCCAGGGTGGAAGCCGACGCGATAGCGCGCCGCGCCAGTGTCGACCGCCAGGAGATCTCTGAACCCCTGTGGGACGCCGGAAAGTGCTGTGTCTTCGGCGGCAACCGATGCGTTCGGGTGGAGCAGCAGCGCCGGGTTGTCCACCACGGCCTCCGCGGTTGCGGCTTCCCCTTCCGGCCCCGCAAACAGGAGCTCGCCCCCGAACCCGTTCTCGGAGAGGGTCCGGCTCAGGCCCGCGACGTAGCTCGACACCTTCGGGGCCACGTAGGCGCTGAACAGCGTCGTGCTCCAACGCTTGAACTCGCCGAGGGACGGCAGGACCGCTGAGGAAACCGCCACGTGCGCCCCGGGGAACTCGTCGGCGATGATCTCGCCCACCCGTAGTTCGTGCTGAGGGTGGAGCGGGGAGAACAGGAGGAGCACCGCGATCGCCTCCACCTGCTGCTTCTTCAAGTACCGAACCGCCGTGACCACCGACTCCTCGTCCAGGGGAGCGACCACGGTCCCCTGGGCGTCGACTCTCTCCGTGACCTCCGTCATGAGGTGACCATCGGCAAGAACGGAGACCGAGCCCCCCAGAACCGAGCTCTGGTCCGCAGCGTGGCTGCACTTCACCGGCTGGAAAACCAACCGTGTACGGAAGCCCTTTGTGGCGATCGTCCCGATCCTGGCGCCGGAACGCGTCGCCACCAGCTCCCTCGCGAGGCCGGTCCGGATGACGATGGTTTCCGTCCCCTTCAGGAGTTCGGGAAGGGTAGTCCGAGATGCCGCAGCGATTCTTCCGAGGCAGGTCAGAGTTCCACCGGCCGGGTCAAGGGGAGCGATGACCGCCCCGGCCTCGACCGCCCTGCCTTGGTCGTCCGTGAGAACCCCACGGGCGGAGGTACCGCTTGCGTCCACTGAGATTCGATATGCCACGGCGTTTGGTGTCCCGTCCCTTCCCGACTTCCGAACCGGCGCTGCTCTTCGTCGCCGGTAGATAAATACAAGACCCGTGCCATCGCTCCACCGCAAAAGGCGAGACGATAAAACAGCGGTTTCAAGGGAGTATCCCAAGCAAGGCAGGACGAAGTTGGCTAGACGAGCCTGCAAACCACCCGCGACATGTGGCGGGGTACCACGAAATACCGTGGGTTGGAGGTGCTACGGGGTCAGTCTGAAACGTGTGGTGTCGAATGCGGGTGCGCAGGGCCCAGGGTCAAGCGCCCGAGCGGCTCCCCAACAATCGCCTCGGTTTAGTCCCCGGTGACGACGGGCGTGTGTCTCGGTGATCGAACGGCGCGCTTGCCCCCCTTGGACCGGCTGCCGCACGGGGTGATGAAGAGGCTTCAGCTAAAGTGGAGCTTCAGCCCGGAGGGCGTCTCCCTCCTTCCGTCGGCCGGACCCTGCAGAGCGCGCTGCGAAGCGATTCCGACCCGGTGTCCGGGTCGTACGCAGCATCACCGAAGAGCAGGTTCAAGCTCGATCGCTTCCAACCATAGTCTGGGGGGGCGTCTTCAGGGAACCACCATGCGTGCTCCGCGCCGACCACATCCGGAGCAATGCCGTCGAAAAAAGACGCCTTCATGGTGATCCGCCCTTCTCGTGTCTCTACCCAAACCCACTCTCCGTCCTGAATCCCGAGCCCCGTGGCTGTTTCCGGGTGAATCTCGAGCAGAGGGTCCGGGTGCCGCCGCCGCAGGCTCTCGACCTGGCGGCCTTCGCTGTGGAAGAACTCCTTGATCCGGCCCGAGCCCGTAAGGATCAAGGGGTACTCCTTCGCCACCTCCGGGGCAGACACCGGAGTGAGCGGCGGTTCCCGGTACACGGGCAGGGGTGAGACGCCAAGGTCTGTCAGCGGCTCCGCCAACAGCTCGAACTTCTTGGACGGGGTCGCGAACCCCTCGTCCCGGTATTTGAAGTAACGCTGCTCAGCCGTGAGGATCCCCTTTTCGCAAAACTGCTCGAAGTCGAGCCCGGTCTCCTCGAGAGTCCAGTTCAGGTGCGCGCGGTAGCTCGGCCAAGGGAAGGCGTGGGTCAACCCGAGGCGCCGGGCAACCTCGAAGATCACCTCCCGGTCGTCCCGGGTTTCGCCGAGCTGGGCAACCTTCGGGCGCGCCAGCACGCACCAGATCTTGTGGAGACTGGCCACGTCCTCGGTCTCCAACCACGAAGCTGCAGGAAGGACGAGATCTGCCAGCTGCGCGGTCGGGGTCATGAACAGTTCGGAAACAACCGAGAACTCGAGCGCGTGAAGAGCTCGCTCAATTTCCAGAGAATGGGTGCTCGTGACGAGGACGTTGGCACCCATCAGCCAGACCGCCCGCATGCGGTACGGCTCGCCGGTCAGGATCGAACGCCAGAAGGAGGGCTGCTGGACGCCGGGGAAGAGCGGAAACCGATCGGCGTCGATCGACCGTTCCCCCTTCTCCGGAGGAAGGAACTCCGCACCCGCCAGGACGGGAGTGTGCCACGGCGACCTCCGCGCCACGGGAGGTGGCGCCACCCACAGAGCATCCCCTCCCGGCCGGTCGATGTTGCCGGTGATCGCGCTCAGGATCAGGAGGGAACGAGCCGTCTGAAAGGCGCAGGGACTCATGTCGATGGCGTTGCCCCACTGGAGGCAGGCGGGTTTCGTGGTGGCGTAGGTCCGTGCGGCCGCACGGATGGTCTCCGGCTCCAGCCGGGTGATGGCTCCCGCCCATTCAGGGGTGAAGGGGCGGACATGGGTGACGAGTTCGTCCCAGCCGACGCAGTGATGGCGGACGAAGTCTCTATCGAAGAGGTCTTCCTCGATAACCGCGTGAATCATCGCCAGGGCGAGGGCCCCGTCCGTCCCCGGCCGCAGCTGCAGCCAGTGCTGCGCACTCTCCGCCGGCTTGGTGCACCTCGGATCCACCACGATGACCTGGTCGGCGTTGCGGAGGGCGCGTTGGACCATCCCGCCGCACATGCCGTCGGCACCCCCGGTTTGGGTGATGTTGCAACCCCACAGGAGCACGCACCTGGGAGCTTCACCTCCAAACCCATAGACATCGGCGACGGGAAGCTGCCCGCACGAGTAGCGCGCCGCCTGTTGGCGGGGCAGGTAGCAGAACTCAAGGGGCTCCGTAATGTTCGGCGTGCCAAACGCGTGGGCGAACCGCGCCACGAAACCCGAGTAGGGCCGCCCGGTGCCCTGCACCATTCCCAAATACTCGCTGCCACTTTCCTGGCGGATGGCCGTGAACTCCGAGACCATCCACTCGACCGCCTCATCCCACGAGAGCCGTTCCCAGCGGTTCTCACCCCTCCGGCCGACCCGCTTGAGCGGGTGGGTCAGCCGGTCCGGGTGGTAGAGCAGCTCAGCCGACGCCGCGCCTTTCGGGCACAGGTAGCCGCGGCTGGTGGGGCACTCCGGATCACCCGTGACCTTGACGACGCGCCCGTTCTCCACGTGGACCAGCACCTGACACACGCCGTGGCACATCCGGCACGCAGACCGGATGACGGAGTGCTCGCCGCGGGGGACGACAGGAGGTCTAGCCGGCATCCCCAATCCTCCTGGCCCGGATGGCACGGGTGTAGTTCCTGCAGTGCCGGTCGCGACCCAGCACCAGCTCCGATGCGAAAAGCGCCTCTCTTATGCCCCGATCCATCGGATCGACGATCGCGGAGTCCAGGCCGGCTGCCAGGGCGAGGGTGAGAAACGCCTGATTCACCAGGGTGCGCGAGGGCAGGCCGAAGGAGACGTTGGAGAGTCCGGCCGTCAGGTGCGCTTCTGGAAACTCGTTACGGACCGCCCGCATGGTGTCCAACGCCACGTTGCACACCTGGTTGTCCGTGGCCAAGGCCATGACCAGGGGGTCGACGTAGACCCGATCGTCGGTCACACCTGCCTTCCTCGTCTCTTCGAAGAGCCTTCGGACCACTGCCATCCGCTCCTGCACCCCCTTGGGGATTCCCTTGTCGTCCAAGGCGAGGGCGATCACCGAGCAGCCGTGCTGCGCCACCAGGGGAAGAATGCCGGTCAAGCGCGGCGGCTCGCCGCTGATCGAGTTGATCATCGGCGTCTGCTTCACCTCGGCCAGCGCCGATCCCAGCGCAGCCGGGTTTGCACTGTCCAGGCACAGCTGCACATCGACCGCGTCCTGCACGGTCCGGACGAGCCAGACCAGGTCGTCCGGCTCCCGGGAGGGGTTCGTCCCCGCGTTCATATCGAGCACACCGGCACCGGCTTCCACCTGGTCTCTGGCTAGTTCTTGGATGAACGCCGCGTTCCGATCGACAACAGCAGCTCCGACCTCTTTGCGGGTTCCGTTGATCTTCTCTCCGATGATGAGCATGGCGGATTTCTCCTGGCGGGCGTTGAAAAGGGAAGACGATGCGTACGGGCCTTGCCAGGGACCTCTACAAGGGGCGTGCCATCAGGCCGCGACACGCAAAATGGCTCATTTGAAACGATAACGCGACGCCTCTGACCCGGGAGCGACTCAGCGGCAGCGGCCCACCCACGGCATTTCGCGGTTCCTGCAAAATCTCGCGGGTGGATGGCTGACACATCAGGCCCCTGCCTTCATCGAGACCGGATTACCGGTTATCCAAAGCACACTGAGCTTCACGGTGACGAACCTCCAACCCTCCGGAGTGCGGCGGTAGGTGCAGTCGTACCAGCCGCCGCCGTCCCAATGGTCGAAAGGCGTCGGGCCGACGTGGACCGCTTGGAGATAAGAGCGCGACGTGGCGCTGTCCCCTTCGATCTCGATCTGATGGTTGGTGCTGAGGTGGTGGGTCCCTGTGTACTTCCCCAATCCATGGGGCATCAGCTCTGGCATCTTCTCCTTGGGCATGCGGAAGGTCTCGCCGGACGTGGAGGTCGGCTCGGGGATCTCCACGTATCCGCCGTCCACGAAGTTCGCGGCGTACCCTTGGTAGTCCTTGTTGTCGAGGCAGGAGGCAAACCGGTAGAGGAGGTCGCTGATGTGGGCTCGGTCTACCAGCCACTGCACCTGAACGTTGAGGAAGTCGTTCATGAGGTTCTCGGCGAGAAAAGGAGACAGGCGGGGCTTCCGCCAGATGACGAATGCTAGGCTCTCAGTCAGGCCTTCGGATCTTGAGCTTCTTCATCCGCGAGCGGAGGGTGCTGGCTTTGAGCCCCAGGCAGCTCGCAGCACCGTTGGGTCCTTCGATCTTCCACTTGGTCTGCCGCAGCACGCTCAATATGTGATCGCGTTCTGCATCTGCCAGGGTAAGACCCACCTTCGGGGCGGACGACCCACGTCCCGGCACCTCGATGTGCAGTTCGTCGCCGCTGCTCGTGATCAGGGCCCGTTCGATCACGTTCTCCAACTCGCGCACGTTTCCCGGCCAGGAGTAGCCCTTTAGCTCATCCAGGGTCGCCCTCGAAACGCGGCCGGCGCGCCGTCCTGTCTCTTTGCCGTACTTCTCTACGAACCAACTCACGAAGAGGGGGATGTCCTCCGTCCGCTTACGCAGCGGCGGAACAAGAATGGGAAATACCCAGTGTTGTCCGGTTAGGTTATTGCAACGACTGACCCGCCGCCGGGTTGGATCTC
>JARGFW010000253.1 GCA_029211085.1 Deferrisomatales bacterium
AGGTCAGCGGCAGCCAGTGCGGCAAGTGCCACGACCCCCACGGGGAACGGGACATGAGCCTGTTGATCCGCCCCATCGCGGACCTGTGCGGCCAGTGCCACGGCGACCACGGGCCCCAGGATCAGCTGCACGGGGCGTTCGGGGAGAGCAGCTGTATGGCCTGCCACGACGCCCACGTCTCCGGGTTCGCCAAACTGCTGACCCAACCGGTGCCCGGGGTGTGCACCAACTGTCACGACGAGGCTGCCCACGGCCCGGGCGACCACCCGGACGAGCTCACCGACTGCGTCGCCTGCCACGACCCCCACGGCAAGGCGGATTCCGGGCTGGTGCGCCAGGGGTTGGATGAACGCTGCAAGGAGTGCCACGACGCCGTGACCGAGGGGCAGACCGTCCACCCGGCCCTGGACGAAGGCTGCAACACCTGCCACAGGCCGCACCGCGACGACGACCTGGCCCGGGCGGCCGCGACTTGCGGCGCGTGCCACGAACTGCAGGGGCAGGACGGGGTGTGGAAGAATCACGGGGGCCTGGAGATCCCGGTGGCGCTGTGCATCCGCTGCCACCCGCCCCACGCCGCAGCCGGCGAACGCCTGGTGCGGGAAGGACTCCACGACCCGGTGGCCGAGAGGGACTGCACCGCGTGCCATACGGATACCGCGGCCGAAGGGCTGCGGATGGACGGCGCGGCCGCCCCCTGCGGCGACTGCCACTCGGTCCTCGAGGATCTGGCGGCGAAGAACGCCACCCTCCACGATCCGGTGGGGGAGTCGGACTGCACCGTCTGCCACGATCCCCACGGGTCCCGCCAGCCAGCCCTGCTCCGGGGGCCCCAGGTGACCGTTTGCGGGGAGTGCCACGACGTGCTGGAGGGGGCCGAAGGGACCATGCCCCACAGCGCCACGGCGACCTGCACCGACTGCCATGCCCCCCACGGGGGGCGGAAGCCCCAGTTCCTGACCCGGCTGCCCCCAGCCCTGTGCCTGGAGTGCCACGACGACCCCCAGGCCTCTGGCGGGGAACTCCATCCAGCCCTGGAGGAGGGCTGTACCTCCTGCCACCGCCCCCACACCGGGTTTCGCCCCGCCGTGCTCGCGGAACCGGAGCGGGACCTGTGCCTGGGGTGCCACGACGACCCGGCCCAGGGGGCGGCCCAGGTGCACGGTGCGGTGACGGCCGGCTGCACCGGCTGCCACGAGCCCCACCTGTGGAAGCGGGAGCACCTGCTGCGCGCCGAACCCGCCGCCCTGTGCGCCCGGTGCCACCCCTTCACCGAGGCAGCCAAGGGGAGGGTCGTCCACGAGCCGGCGGCCGACTGCAGCGAGTGCCACGACCCGGTGGCCCACGGTGGCCCCAACCGGAACTTCCTGGCCACTACGCCCCCCGAGTTGTGCCTGAACTGCCACGACGACCCCGCCGCGGGCAAGGGGGCGGTGCACCCGGCCCTGGAGGAGGGGTGCACCGCCTGCCACGACCCCCACCGCGGGGTCAGCCCGGGGCTTCTCAAGGGCGACGCTCAGGCCTCCACGTGCCTGGAGTGCCACGACGACCCCACCGCGGGCAAGGGGGAGATCCATCCCCCCGTGGAGGAGGCCTGCTCCCAGTGCCACGACCCCCACGCCAGCGACAACGACGCCTTCCTGCTGCGACCGGGCAGCGCACTGTGCCTGGAGTGCCACGACGACCCGGCGACCGGGCAGAACGTGGTGCACGCGCCGGTGCGGGAGGCCTGCTCCCTGTGCCATTCCCCCCACGCCAGCGACAATGGGGCGTTCCTGTTGCGTGCCGGCAACCTCCTTTGTCTGGGCTGCCACGATGCCGGGGCCCACAAACACGGCCTGGACGCCGAGCGCGGTATCGCGCGCTTTCCTGACACCGAGGCCTTTCCTGCCGAGGAAGGGTTGTTTTCCTGCCTCGGCTGCCACCACGCCCACGGCTCCGCAGAATCGAACCTGATGCGGAACCGGGCGGAGCTGTGCGTGGCCTGCCACAAGATCTGACCGTCCGCTACCCCGTCGCCGGGCCTCCTGGCACCCCTCCCTGGGGCGATGCCGCTCGGTGTGGGGCTACTCCTCCCGCAGGTGGCGAACCACGTTCTGGCGCAGGGCTCTGGCCGTGCCCAGCAAACCCAGGGCAGCGGTGGCGCCGACCCCCAGGGCCACCGTGGCCAGGAGCACCGCCGGGTCGAAGGTGAAGCGCAGGTTCATCAGCCCGCTGACGATGCCCCATGCGGCCGCGGTGCCCGTGGCGCAGCTGATCGCCGCCGCGGCCGCCCCCACCAGCAGGAACTCCGCCCCGAACACCGCCAGCACGTCCCCCCGGGTGGCGCCGCACACCTTGTACACCACAGCCTCCCCAATGCGGCGGTGCTGCTCGGCGGACAGGGCCCCGGCCAGCACCAACACCCCGGTGAGCAGGGTCACCCCGGCCATGGCGCGGAACACGGCGCCGATGCGGCGCACCACCTCCACCACGCCGACCAACACCTCCCGCACCTGCACCGCCGACACATTGGGCAGCTCTTCGGTCACCCGGCGCAGCACCGCGGCTTCCGCCGTTTCTGGCAGGTGTACCGCCGCCATCCAGGTCAGGGGCGCCGCTTCCAGCACGCCGGGAGAGAAAACGATGGCGAAGTTGAGTTCCAGGGTGGACCAATCCACCCGGCGCAGATTGACGATCTCCCCGGTGATCTCCCGCCCCAACACGTTCAGGGTCAGGGTGTCTCCCACCTCCACCCGGAAGCCCCGGGCCAGGTCCTCGGTGAGGGAGATCAGGGGCGGGCCGCCGTAGTCCCTGGGCCACCAGGCGCCGGCCACCACCTGGTCCGCGGCCCGCGGGGTCGCCGCAAAGGTGAGGAACCGGTCGCCCCGCACCGCCCAGCCAACCCCCGGAGAGATCTGTCGCTCCTCTGCCGGTTCTCCGGCGATGCGGGTGATGCGCCCCCGCAGGGTGGGGAAGCGTTCCACCCGCGCGCCGGGGCTGGCGGTCCCGACGGCGACCTCGAAGCCGGCGATCTGGTCGGAGAGGATCTGGAAGAAGAACAGGCCCGGCGCCTGTGCGGGGAGCTGGTCGGCCACTATGGCCTGGAGATTGTGCTGCACCAGGGCCACAGCGGCCAGGGCGGTGAGTCCCATGCCCAGGGAGAGCACCGCAGACCGGGCCACCGAGCGGGGTCGGGAGATGTTTGACAGGGCCATGCGCAGGGGCGCGAAATGCGGGCGGGGCAACCGCCGCACCGTCTCGACCAGGGCCCGGCCCAGCAGATGGAACAGCCCGAAGCAGCCCGCGGTACCGAGCAGGAACCAACCGCTGAGGCGTGGATCCCCGGTGAGAAAGATGACGGCTGCTCCCAGGGCCCCGGCCGCGACGCCCCGGTAGAGCAATACCCGCCGCCGGGCCTTGCCGGGGGTGCCGGAGGCGGGTTCGTCACCGCCGCGGAACAGGCTCGAGGGGGACACCCGGGCTGCAGACCCCAGGGCCCCCAGGGAGAACACCAGCGCCACCAGCAGGCCGAACCCGGTCCCCGCCAGCAGGGGGCGGAGATAGGCCCCGGGCTCCAGGGGGAAGGGCAGGGCGGCGCCCCACAGCATGCGGAGCAACCCGGGCACCGCTCCCCCGGCGGCGGCACCCATGGTCGCTGCCACCGCCCCCAGGGCCAATATCTGCAGCAGGTAGACCCGGAACACGTCCCCCTCGCTGGCCCCCACACACTTGAGCACCGCCAGGTGACGCAGTTTGCCGTCCAGGTAGCCCCGCACTGCGCCCCCCACCCCCAGGCCCCCCACCAGCAGGGTGAACAGGGCCACCAGGGTGAGTTGGACGGTCATCCGCTCCAGCAGACGGCGTACCCGGGGTGCGGCTTGGAGGAAGGTGCGACCCCGCCAGCCGCCCTCGGGGAAGCGGGCGTCCAGTGCCTGCAGCCGCTCTTCCGGGTCGCTGTCCCCGGCCAGGACCAACCGGTGCCGGTAGCGCACCAGGCTGCCCGGCACCAGCAGCCCGGCGGCCTCCAGGGTGTCCGGGGAGACGATCACCCGGGGACCCAGGGAGAAGGGGGTCAGCGCCCGGTCGGGCTCTCGCCGCAGTTCGGCGCGCACCTCCAGTGCCGCCTCCCCAAGCACCAGCAGATCCCCCACGGACAGTCCCAGGCGCTCCAGCAGGCGGGGGTCCACCACCGCCCCGGCCCGCCCGCCCCGGGTCTCCAGGGCCGCCGGGAGGGGCATCGGCGGGACCAGTTCCAGGGTGCCGTGGAGGGGGTACGCGGCGTCCACGGCCTTGACCTCAACCAGCACCGGACCGGGCCCGGTGGCATCCCCCGGAGCGGCGGAGGGTCGGGCCATGGCACGGACCTCCAGCACCGTGGAGGTGCGTCCCCAGGAGGCCAACTGTGCGAGTACCTCCTGCGCCGCGGGGCGGTGGGTCAGGGACAGCTCGAGGTCTCCACCGAGAATACCGCGGGCGTCGGCCAGGATGCCCTGGCGGGCCGCTGCGGACACCGCACCCACCGCGGCGATGGCGAACACCCCCAGCCACAGGCAGCCCAGGAACACACCGAACCCCCGCAGACCGGAGCGCAGCTCCCGGCCCGCCAGTCGTACCGCCAGGCCCAGGCGGGCGGCACCCATGGTCAGTTCTCCCCTGCGGGCAGGATACGGCCGTCGGCCATGGTGAGGGTGCGGCTGCAGCGGCTGGCCAACTCCGGGTCGTGGGTCACCAGAATCAGGGTGGTGCCGGTCTCCTCCTGGAGGCGGAACAACAGATCCATCACCCGCCGCCCGTTCTCCCGGTCCAGGTTGCCCGTCGGCTCGTCGGCCAGGATCAGGTCCGGGGAGGCCACGAAGGCCCGGGCCAGGGCCACCCGCTGCTGCTCCCCGCCGGAGAGCTGGGTGGGGCGGTGGGCGCTGCGGCCTCCCAGGCCCACGCTGTCCAGGGCCTGGGCTGCCAACTCCCGGGAGTCCCCGAACCCGGCGAACTCCAGGGGCAGGGCGACGTTTTCCAGGGCGGTCATGGTGGAGATCAGTTGGAAGGACTGGAACACGATGCCCACCCGTCGCCGGCGGAACCGGGCCAGACCGTCCTCGTCCAGGGCCGTGAGATCCTGTCCCGACACCCGCACGGTGCCCGCCGAGGGCCGCTCCAGGCCCCCGGCCACCATCAGCAGGGTGGTCTTGCCGGCCCCGGAGGGCCCGGTGACGCTGACGCTCTCCCCGCCCCGCACCCGCATGTCTACCCCCCGCAACACATTGACCGCCCCGCCGCCGCCGGATAAGGTCAAGCGCACACCGTCGAACTCCACCATCGCCCCGGAACCGGTCATGATCCCCTCGACCCCCCTACGGATACTCCTCGTCCTGGTGCTGCTCAGCATCGCACCACCGTGGGGCGCTGTAAACGCCGGGGTGGGAGCAGCGCCCCCCCCGGTGCGCATCGCGGTGTTGGGCGACAGCCTTGTGGCGGGCTACGGCCTGGCCCTCGGGGACTCCTTTCCGGCCCAGCTGGAGCGCGCCCTGGTGGCCCGTGGCCACGGGGTGGAGGTGCTCAATCACGGTGTTTCGGGAGATACCAGTGCCGGGGGTCGGCAGCGGGTGGAATGGATGCTGCGGGACCACCCCGCGGTGGTGATCGTGGAACTCGGGGCCAACGACGCCCTGCGCGGCCTCGATGCGGGGCAGTTGGAGGCGAACCTCGACGCGATCCTGGCCTCCTTAAAGAAAGCGGGGGTGGCGCCCCTGCTGGCCGGCATGCGTGCGCCGCGCAACCTGGGCTCCGACTATGCAGAGCGCTTCGATGCGGTGTACCCACGCCTGGCGGCGCGCCACAGGGTAGGGTTCTACCCGTTCTTCCTGGAGGGAGTGGCGGGCGTGGAGGAACTCAACCAGCGCGACGGACTCCACCCCAACGCCCGGGGAGTGGCACGCATTGTCGCGGGCATCTTGCCCGCGGTGGAGGAGGTGCTGGGGGCAGCCGGTCAGTGATTGGGACGCGTGCGCACCTTCTCCACGGCCTCGAGCACCTTGGCGCGCACCACCTCGGGGGGGATGAAGTTGACGCTCGACAGGTAGCTGTTCACGCTGGTGGACTGGATGTAGCGGGGGGGCAAGGAGTTCAGAGCCAAGGCGTAGGAGTCCTCCACACAGATACTGCACCCGCAGGGCGGGTCGTCGCTGGCGTAGAGCTCCCGCAGCAGATCCAGCACCGCCTGCTCGTGATAGTTGGGCAGGTCGGCGAGGGAGTGCCCCCCAACGGTGTAGTTGATGGCGTCGCGGCTGAGCAGCTCCATGGCGGAAGTCTCCTGTCCAGTGCCTCCCGTGAGGCGTTCAGAATGGGTTTCAAGGGTAGCGCCTCCGGGCCGGGGCGGGCAACCTCCTGCGGCGATTCAACCGGGCGGTTGACTCGCCGCCAGCAGATTGGATACACAGGAGGCGTGGGAAACCCCTCACCGACGGAGAAGCGATGACAGCCACCCGGGCCGCCCAGGGAACCACCAGCGACTCTTCCCCCCGGCACCTGCCGGCGGGACGGCTCTGGTATAGGGAGAGCTGCGCGGAACGGTGACACCAGGGCCGGTACGGCCCTTGCCGTGCCGACCGTTGCCAGAGGAGGATGGGCGATGGAGTACCACGAGCTGGAGAAGACCACGGTCAACCGGCTCCGGGAACTGCTCAAGGAGCAGGATCCGGACATCACGGGGGTTTCAGGACTGAAGAAGCAGGAACTGGTGGACCTGCTGGCCGCCAAGCTGGGGGTGGCCGTTCCCTCAAAAGTGGTCCTCGGGGTGGACAAGGCCAGCCTCAAGAGCCAGATCCGCGCCTGCAAGGTCCAGCGGGACGCGGCCATTCGGGACCGCGACCGGGCCCGGATCAAGGACACCCGCCGGCAGCTGCACCGGCTGCGCCGCAGCCTGCGCAGGGCCACGGTGGTGGCTGCGGAGTAGCCACAGTTCTGCCCCGCACACCCGGCGGGGGCACCTAGCCCCCGCCGGTTCCCTCTCGATCCCACTAGGATGGTCCGTGGAATCCCTCTCCCGGCTCCTCTCCGACGGCGCAGACTGGCTGTTCCAGCGTACCCTGGAGGTTATCCGGGACCCGGGGCGATCCCCCCCCCACGCCCATCTGCCGGCGGGGTGGCAGGCCTCGGTCGCCGACCTCGCCCGGTCCCTGGGTGAGGCCCTGGCGACCACCGAC
>JARGFW010000254.1 GCA_029211085.1 Deferrisomatales bacterium
GGTCCCCGACACCAGGGCGGCCCTCGCGACCACCAGCTGCTCGGCCAAACCCGCGGGGAACGCCACCGTGCCCCCCCTGCCGGGCACCGACAGCGTCTCCGCCACCCCCGCCTGGCAGCAGCCGGCGAACCGGCCTTCCACCAGCTCCACCGCCGCGCCCGCCGCCCCCACGTGGCCGCGGGCCGTCACCTCCAAGCAACGGCTGCAAAACACCCCGGTCCACCGCCCGAAGAAGACGCTCAGCATCTCCCCCGCGCGGCGGTAGAGGCGCAGCCGCGCCCCAGGGTCCGCACTGCACATCGGCACAGGCATGGATCGTCACGGGCTCCTGGCGAAGGGAGACTCGGCTCCATCCTGTCAGTACCGGGCCGGCATGTCACGCGGGATCAAGGATCGCGCCCTGCACATGGCCCCATGGGCTCCCTACACACCACTGCCGGTATCCCCCGATGTCGGTATCCCCCGATGTCGGTATCCCCCGATTGCCTCTGCGGCCCCCCCTGTGCTATATGCTGCCTTCCCGCTGAGGCAAACCCCAAACGGTGCCGATCCGGCCTCTTGCGCGGAGGCACCAAACCCGCCGGGAAGAAAACCTGCCAACGAGTAGCGCGCCGTGACCCGGCGCGAACCAACTCCGGATACCCCGTCCGCCGGCCCAAGACCGGGGAAACGCACCCTTCCTGGCCCCGACCACCAACACACGGAATGCACCCCTCCGTGCGCCCCGGCGACCCACCCGCAGAGCGGACAGACGATGACAGTACGAGCCACCCGTTGCTTCCTATTTCTGCTTTTCCTGGGCGCCCTCTGCGCCCCCCCGGCCCGGGCTGCCGGCCCCACCCTCCCCGGGGGGCTCAGCCCGGCGGCGCTCATGGGCATGGGCCTGCCCGCTGGTGTGGACGTAGAGGCCTTGATCGAGCAGTACCGGCAGAGCCAGGGCGGAAACCCGGCAGGAGCGATCCCCACGACTCCGGTGGCGGGAGAACAGCGTGCCGCTGACCAACTCGCGGTCTCCCCTGTCTCCCCTGTCTCGCCTGTCGACCCCGAGGCCACCCTGCGCCAGGAGGCCGAGAGGCTCCTGTGGAACGGCCGGATCAACCAGGCCCAGCGCGAAACCCTGGAGCGGCTCGGGGAGACATTCGGCCTGCCGGCCGGAGCCTCTCGGAGGCTCGTCGACCAGGTGCTCAAGCGCCAGGCGAAGATCGTGTCGGGGGTGACAGCGGACATGGAGGCACTGCTGGTCGACGGAGTTCTCGACTACGCGGAGCGTCAGTTCCTTCTGAAACGGACCGGGGACCGGGGCCTCGCTGCTGAAGCGGCCGAGCGACTCGTTGACTGGGCTGAGGAGCGAGTCCGCAAGCGGGGAACCTACCGGTCCCTGGTCGAGGTATTCCTGAAGGATGGCGCCATCGACCCGGGTGAAGCTGCCCTCCTTACGCTGAAGGAGGAGGAGTTGGGACTCGCCCGGGAAGACTACGACGAGGTCTCCCAGGCTGCACGGGACGCGCTGCAAGTCCCGGGCGGCGACCTGCTCGGTGAGATACAGGCGCGAGACCGGACCCTGCAACCCCTGCTGGACGAACTCCAGCTCTACGGCCAGGGGCAGTTCGGCACCCCGCCCGGGGCGTTCACCCCGGCCACCCCGATGGCGCCCCCCGAATCCTACGTGGTGGGCCCGGGGGACGTGTTCCAGCTCAACCTGTGGGGCCCAGTGGAAGACGAGCACACCCTGGTGGTCGATGCCGACGGGCGCGCGCTGGTCCCGAAGATCGGCCCGGTGCCGGTGGGGGGACTGACCTACGCAGAGGCCCGCACCGCCCTGCGGCGCAAGGCCGAGGCGATCACCGGGGTCAGCGCCACCGCCATCCTGGCCGCCCTGCGGCCGGTCCAGGTGCTGGTGGTCGGGGAAGTCATGAAGCCGGGAGCAGCCACCCTGCCGCCCTTCTCCACCACCGTCCACGCCTTGATGGCTGCCGCCGGCCCCAGCGACATCGGCTCCCTGCGGGGGATCATCGTCCGGCGGGGCGGCGCGATCCTCGCCGAACTCGATCTGTACCAGTTCCTTCACGAGGGCCAGGTCGAGGGGGACCAGATCCTGCACACCGGGGACGTGGTCGTTGTGCCCAAGGCGCGGCGGTTGGTGGAACTCCGGGGAGAGGTGCGCAAGCCGGCGATCTACGAGCTGCTCGACGGCGAAGGCCTGCGGGCCCTGCTGGGCTACGCGGGTGGGCTCGCCCCCGGCGCCAACGGTGGCCGGGTGCAGGTCGATCGCTCCGTGAGCCACGAGCACCGCGTCGAGGTGGACATCTCCCTGAAAGAACTGGAAGCGGACCTGCCCCTCCGGGACGGCGACCGGATCCGAGTGTTCCCCCTCCCCCCAGAGGTGTCCAACGAGGTGGCCCTGTTCGGGCACCTGCACCAGCCCGGCAAATATGCCTGGACCGAGGGGATGCGGCTCAGCGACCTGGTCGGGGTACCGGGGGTGCTCAAGCCCGACGTGGACCTCACCTACGCGGTGATCGTGCGCAAGTCCGGCGCCGAACGTTCCAAGCGGATCCACCCGTTCCAGCTCGAAGCGGCGCTGCGCTCGCCCGGGTCGGATGCCGACCTGCTGCTGCAACCCCTGGATGAGGTCTACATCTTCCCGGGAGACCAGTTCCGGGCCCCCTTCCGGGCGAAGGCCACAGGGGAGGTGCGCGCTCCGGGCTGGCACCGGATTCTTCCCGGCGCCCGGGTGGCGGAACTGGTGCGGCTCGCCGGGGGGGTGACGCCGGAGGGGCTGACCACGCGGGCCGAGCTCATCCGGCAGGTGGAAGAGGGCTCCCGCGTCACGCTCTACGTCGACCTCGCCCAGGCCCTCGGGGGCGACCCAGTCCAAAACCTGGAGCTCCTCGACGGAGACGAACTGGTGGTTTCCCCCGTCACCGCTGCCTATCCGGAGACCTTCGCCCTCATTGCGGGGGAGATCCAGGGCGTGGCACGGCCCGGGGACAACGCCGGGGCCACGGTGCCGGAACGGCTCGACGCCGGCCTGGAAGGGGCCGCCACGACGAGGGAAGCCCTGCGGATACCCCTCACCCGTTCGATGCGGATCCACGACCTGGTGTTCAAGGCCGGCGGCCTCACCAAGGACGCCTATCTCCCGGTGGCCCACCTCTACCGCACCGACCCCGAGACCAGGAACGTCACCATCCACACCTTTGACCTGGGCAAAGCCCTGGGGGGCGACCCGGAGGCGGACCTGGAACTTGCCGACCGGGACCACGTGGTGATCCACTCGGCCGACGAGTTCCACCCCGTGCGTCCCGTGGTGGTGGCCGGCATGGTGACCGCACCCGGCCAATACCCGTTTGCCGAAAACATACGGGTGCGAGATCTAGTGCTGGCGGCCGGTGGGTTGCGGGAAGCCGCCTACCTGGCCGAGGCGGAGATCGTCCGGGCCGAGGTGGTGGGCGGCGGGGAAAAGGTGGAGACCCGGACCATCCCCCTGGACCTGGGGAAGGCCATGGCGGGCGCTCCCACCGACAACCTGTTGCTCGAGCCCTACGACAAGTTGCTGGTCAAGCAGATCCCGGAGTGGCGGGAAACCTGGAGCATCGAGATCGCCGGAGAGGTCCGGTTTCCCGGCATGTACTACGTGGCCAAGGGGGAGCACCTCTCCAGCGTCCTGCAGCGCGCCGGGGGCTACAGCTCCAGCGCCTACCTGCGGGGGGGCGTGTTTGCCCGGGAGAGCGCGCGCCTGCGCCAGCAGCAACGCCTGGACGAACTCCGGGAGCGCCTGCAGCAGACCCTGCTGCGGGCCGCCTCTGCCGATGTGATGGCGTCGATCAACCCGGGCGACGTGGGGGCGATGCAGCAGTACCTCACCGCCCAGCGGGAACTGCTACAGAAACTCAAGGAAGCCCGGGCGACCGGTCGGGTCGTCGTCAAGCTGCTGCCCTTGGAAGATCTCAAAGGTTCCACCTGGGACGTGACCCTGGAAAATGGTGACAAACTCACCGTCCCCAAGACTCCACAGACGGTGGATGTGGTCGGCTCGGTGTACAACCCCACCAGCCTGCTCTGGGAGTCCCAGAAGCCCAAGGTAGAACACTACCTGTACAAGACCGGCGGCCCCACCAGAGACGCCGAAGACGGCGAGATCTACGTGGTGCGCTCCGACGGCACCGTGGTCAGCGGCCGCAGTCTCTCGGACGGCAGTTGGTGGTCCCGGGGCATTCAGGATCTGGATCTCTTCCCGGGTGACACCGTGCTGGTACCCGAGAAGGTCATCCGCGCCCCCTACATGCGCCAACTCCGCGACATCACCCAGATCCTCTACCAGATCGCGATCACCGCGGGAGTGGCGATCACCTTGTTCTAGGGCGGTTTGCCCGGGGGGCCGGGAACTCGGACGTCCCGGCCCGCTCCCGAGCATTTCTGCCCACGCTTCCCGGCTTCCCGTGCACTCAAAATTCTTGCCCTCCGCCACCCTTTCCCCTTATAGTTTGTCGTTCTGTCGCTCGCGGTTCAAGGATCTACAGCCATGCCCGCAGTTTCGTCCGATACACCATCCCAGAGCAGTGTCGCGCCGGGGCCGCAGGTCCCCTACCCGCCCTACCCGTTCTTCGTGCCCCAGGAAGACGACGAGATCAACCTCATCGACCTCCTTCGGATGCTGTGGAAGCGGAAGTGGTTGATCGTCCTCGTCACGGTTCTCGGAGCAAGCGCAGCAGGGGCCTATGCGCTGCGCGCGACGCCCCTTTATCAAGCGCGTGCGGTGATTGCCCCCCCGGAGCAGAAACAGTCGGGGGGCGCCTCCGCCGCGCTGGCCGCGTTCGGGGGCTTCGGGGCCGAGATCGCCGGCAGTCTAGGGGTTTCCCTGGGGGGCGCCGACGCCAACCGGCTCGAGGCCCTGCTGAAGAGCCACCGACTTATTGAGAGAGTCGTGGAGAAGAACCAACTGCTGCCTGTCCTCTTCGAGGACGACTGGGATCCGGCAAAGAAACAGTGGACCGTCAAAGACCCTGAGGACGCCCCTAATATTTGGGACGCCGAGAAGGAATTGGAGGCGATCTACAGGGTCAAGAACAACATGAAGGCCGGAGTACTGGACCTCAGTTTTGAGTTCAAGGACCCAGAAACGGCGGTCAAGATCCTTCGCCACTTCCTAGCCGAACTGGCCGTCATCATGCAGGAAGACGAACTCAAGAAGATCGAGGCAAACCGCAAATTCTCCTTGCAACAGCTCAAGAGCGCAACCGACCCGATGATCGTGGCCAAGCTCCAGTCGCTCCTGTCCGAACAGGTGGAAAAGGCCATGATGGCGCAGAACGTGGGGAGTTTCGCCTACGAACTCATCGACCCTCCAGCGGTCTCGGACCAGAAGGTCAAGCCCAAGCGGGGTCTGATCGCTGTTCTCGGGTTCACAGCAGCTGCCTTCCTGGGGGTGTTTCTGTCCCTCTTTATAGAGTGGGTGCAGAATATGCGGCTGGTCGAAACGAAAAACAATTCACCGGAAACTATGAAACCCTAGCAGCATGAAAACCATCTTGCTCACCGGCGGCTGCGGCTTCATCGGGTCGAACTTTGTCCGCATGGCGCTCGCTCGGTTCCCTGACTGTCGCGTGGTGAACCTCGACAAACTCACCTATGCCGGCAACCCGACGAACCTCGCCGGGCTTGAGGCCGAGCCGAGGTACCGTTTCGTACACGGCGACATCTGCGACCAAGCGCTCGTGGACGGGCTCTTTTCCGAGGAGGGCTTCGACGCGGTGGTGCACTTCGCTGCCGAGTCCCACGTAGACCGAAGCATCGAGGGACCCGGCGAATTCATCCGCACCAACATCACTGGAACCTTCACCCTCCTAGAGGCCACACGCCGCGCCTGGTTGGCCGCGACCAAAGACCAATCACCCATCGCCAATCACCGGTTTGTACACGTCAGCACCGATGAGGTCTACGGGTCCCTGGGCGACACAGGGCATTTCACCGAAGAGACCCCTTACGATCCTCGTTCGCCCTACTCGGCCAGCAAGGCAAGTTCCGACCACTTGGCCCGGGCCTACCAGCACACCTACGGTCTGCCAGTTCTCGTGACAAACTGCTCCAACAACTACGGGCCCTACCAGTTTCCCGAAAAGCTTATCCCGCTCATCATCAACAACGCCTACACCGGAAAGGAACTGCCCGTATACGGTGACGGGAAGAACGTGCGGGACTGGCTCTTCGTGGAGGATCACTGCGAAGCCCTCCTCACCGTGTTGGAGAAGGGAACCCCCGGCGAGACATACAACATCGGGGGCAATAACGAGAGGCAGAACATCGAGATCGTTCACACTGTGTGTGATCTGCTGGACCAGCGCTGCGGCACATTGCCTGGCGGCCAGGACCGCCGATCCCTTATCATCTTCGTAAAGGACCGGCCCGGCCATGATCGCCGCTATGCCATCGACGCTGCTAAGATTCGCGACGAACTCGGGTGGAAACCGACGGTGACCTTCGAGGAGGGAATCCGACGCACCATCGACTGGTACCTGGCCAACGAAGAATGGATGGCCTCGGTAGTGGACGGTTCGTACCGTGAGTATTACAACCGCATGTACACCCAGCGCTGAGGAGGCCACGGCGATGCCAAAAAGGAGCAGACTCGCGCTCATCGGCTCCAACGGCATGCTGGCTTCCATGATCCGGCGAGTCGCGCCGCCTCAGTACAAAATCGCACCCTTCGACCTGCCGGGATTCGACCTTACTGATCAAAACCAGGTCCTTCGGACCCTGGATGAACTGCGACCCGAGGTCATTGTGAACTGCGCAGCCTACACCGACGTGGACGGCTGCGAGACCCGCGAGGACGTGGCCACCCGGGTAAACGGCGAGGGCGTTCGGTATCTGGCCGAAGCGGCGCAGAATGTGGGCGCCACGCTCATGCACATTTCCACCGACTATGTCTTCGACGGCGCCAACACCGAGCCCTACGTCGAGGATGACCCGACCGGGCCCCGCTCGGCGTACGGCCGTTCCAAGCTCGCCGGTGAGCAAGCCCTCATCAAGAGCGAACTCGAGCGTTTTTTCCTAGTGCGCACCAGTTGGCTTTACGGCCCGGGCGGAAAAAATTGGTTCATCCGGGAAATGCCGGGGTGAGGTGGAATCAGGGTGGGTCTCGGGGATGG
>JARGFW010000255.1 GCA_029211085.1 Deferrisomatales bacterium
GACCGCTGGCCAGATACCCGAGGAGGGCCTCCGCCTCCTCGGGGCGGCCGGCGGTCTCTTGCTGCTCGCCGCCGGCTGTGGCGGAGGGGGCCGCGGCACGTTCATCCTGCTGCCCGATCCCGACGGCAGTGTGGGGAAGATCACGGTTACCAGCGCTGGCAACCGGCAGGTGGTAGACCAGGCCTGGCACGGCGTGGAGGTGCAGCGGGGGGCCGCAGCCCCGTCGGCGCCGGTTCCCGTCCCCCAAGAGCAGGTCGAGAGGGAGTTCGAGGCGGTGCTCCGCACCGCCCCCGTTGCACCCGCGCACTACCTGCTGCAGTTCCAGATGGACTCCACCGAGTTGACCGCCGGCTCCCGGGCGCTGCTGCCAGAGATCGTCGCCGAGACCGCCTCGCGCCAGTCGGTGAACACCAGCGTGGTAGGGCACGCCGACACCTCGGGCGGCAAGGAGTACAACTATGCCCTGTCCCTGCAGCGGGCCCGGGCGGTAGCGGATCTGCTGATCGAGCGCGGCGTCGCAGAGGAGATTCTGGAGATCACCTCCCACGGCGAAGAGAATCTACGGATCCCCACCGCGGACGAGGTGAACGAGCCGCGCAACCGCCGGGTGGAGATCACCGTCCGCTAGGAGCGGCGCGCACCGGCAGGAGACTCGGAGCATGGCTCCCACCCCTGGTCCCGCTTCCCGCCTCGGCGGGAGCTTTTCCGTGCGGCCCCGCCTCCGGGTGGCGGCGTGGGGCCTCGGTGTGACCGCCGCAGTGACCGGCGCCGCGCTCCTCCGCCCCCCGTTCCTGCACCTGGTGGACTACAAGATCTACGACACCCATCTGGCCGCGGGGGTGCGTCCGACGCACCCCGCAGAACCAGTGATCGTCAACATCGACGAGGCGAGCCTGGAGCGCTACGGGCAGTGGCCCTGGTCCCGGGCTCGGGTCGCAGAGCTGCTGACCCGGCTCGCGCGATTGGAACCGGCAGCGGTGGGTCTGGATCTGTTGTTCCCAGAGGCCGAGCGCGTCGCTGCCCCAGCGGATCTGGAGGCGGCACCTTTCGGACAGGATACCGTCCCGCCTCCGGCGGCACTTCGCCCACTCGGCGCCGGCGACCGGGCCCTGGCCGCCGCCCTGCGTTCCGGCCCGTTCGTGATCGGTCAACAGTTCGAGTTCGGCGATCGACAGCCATCCTCCCGCGCCTGCGTGCTGCACCCGTTGCCCACCGTGTGGGCACTGCACGGACCCCCCGCCGACGTGGGCAGCGAGCCTCCCCTGCACACCGCCACCGACGTGGTGTGCAGCATCCCCGCCCTGGCGGGCGCCGCCGCCGCGTCCGGTTTCCTCAACGCCGCCCCCGATGAAGACGGGGTACTGCGCGCCGTCCCCCTGGTGGTCCGCTACCACGGCCTGCTCTACCCCGGCCTGCCCCTGGCCACCGTGCTGCGGGCTACCGGGGCCAGCCAGGTTGTTCTGCAGGCGGATCCCAAGGGCCTAACTGGAGTGGACGCCGGCAACGGGCCTGCCCCGGTGGGAGACCGGGGGGAGCTGTTGCTGCACTACCGCGGCGGCAGCCGCACCTTTCCCCGGATCTCCGCCCGGGACGTGCTGGAAGAGCGGGTGGATCCGGAGGTCGTCCGCGGCCGCACTCTGCTCCTGGGGGCCACCGCGTTCGGGCTGGACGAGACCGTGGCCACCCCCCTGGACGGGGTGCTGCCCGGGGTGGAAGTGCTGGCGACAGTGATCGACAACCTCATGACCGGGGAGTACCTGCAGCGCCCAGCTTACGGCCGTGGCGCCGAGTTGTTGATCGCGGCCGCAGCCGGTCTGCTGGCGACCCTGCTGCTCACCCTGGGTCGCCCGGTTTGGGGGGTACCCCTGCTGGGCGGTCTCGGCGTGGCCGTCTGGCAGGGTTGCGCCTGGGTGTTCCATCACCACGGCCTGTTCCTCTCCCCCCTGTTTCCCCTGGTCGCCCTCGGTCTGGTCGGGGGCGCGATGGTGTTCGCCCGGTACCTGGAGGAGTCGCGAGCGGTCACCGACGGTGCCCACCACCTGGTTGCCACCCGCAACCTCATGATGGAGTCCCTGGCGTCCCTGTCCGGGGGCCGCGACCGCCGCACCGGAGGGCACTCCCGGCGGACCCAGCGCCATGTGCGCAGCCTGTGCGAAGCCTTGGCCCGCACCCCGACCTTCCGCGGGCAGCTAGACGCCGAACACATCGACGCTCTGGCCCGACTGGCTCCCCTGCACGACATCGGCAAGGCCGGCATCCCCGACGGAGTGCTGATGAAGAGCGGCAAGCTCTCCCCCGCAGAGTTCTCCATGATCAAGAAGCACACCTGCTGCGGAGAAGAGGTGATCGACCGCGCCGGGGCCCGCGCCGGTGTGGAACACCACGACCTGCTGCAGATGGCCAGGGAGATCGTGGCGCACCACCACGAGCGCTGGGACGGCCAGGGCTATCCTGCGGGCACCCGCGGCGAGCAGATCCCGCTGGCCGGGCGCATCGTCGCCGTCATCGACGTGTACGAAGCCCTCACCTCGTCGCGACCCTACCGCAGTGCCCGCTCCCACCAGGAGGCCGTGCGCATCATCCGCGAGGGACGGGGCACCCAGTTCGACCCCCACCTGGTGGACGTGTTTCTCGCCGTGGAAGCCGAATGGCAGGCCTGGGGAGAGGCCGGCGCCGAGGCCTAGCGTCCCAGCCACGGAGAACCCCCCGCCTCACGGCGCCCTGTACCAACGCACCAAAAGAAACGGCCGGGAAGGGATACCTCCCGGCCGTTCTCTTCCACAGTGAAGGCGCAGCCGCGTTCGATCCACGGCCTACGCCATCGGGCTGGTCTCACTTCATGGCGCTGTCGCCGAAGAACTTGCCGTAGATCTTCTGGAACTCGCCGCTCTTGATCGCCTTCTTGATGTCGCCGGTGTCCTTGCTCAACCACTGGTGCATCGGGTCGGTGGCGAGCAGGTTGTCGATGTAGGCGTCCACCTTGGCGTTCTTGTAGTGGCGGGCCTCGGGGATGAGTTTGAAGTAGAAGTTGTGGGCCACGTCGTAGATGCCGTGCCACCAGGCGTAGTCCGGCGCCATCATGGCAGCGCCCATGCGCGCCCGCCGGCCCTCGTGATGCCACAGCTCCCAGTACTCCCACTCCACCGTATTGGAGAACTCGGCCGGGCTTTCCAGCAGTTTCTCCTCTTTGATCAGCTTTATGATGTCGCCGGCCGGTTTGGCGAATTTTTCATTATACAGGCGAACCAGGGCGTCGTACTGGTAGTAGTGACCGGCCACGAACCGCTGCTGGTGGCAGTTGGAACACACGTCCTGCATGTTCTGGCGCTTCTTCTCCCAGTTGTCCTTGTGCTTCGAGACCGGCGGCCGCAGGGTCCAGGAGATGCGGTTGCCCACGTCGTGGGTGATCGGCTGATTCGAGGTGGCCGACATGTGGCAGGTGGCGCAGGTGGGGGCCTCATAGTAGTCCTTCCCCACCACCCAGGAGGCCTGGTCCATGTTCAGCTTTTCCCGGTAACCGTAATAGGCGATGCCGTGCTTGGACTCCTCGAAAATCTCCTTCTGGGGGTGGTCGGGCCCCAGGTGGCATTTGCCGCAGTTTTCCGGTTGGCGGGCCTGGTAGCTGGAAAATGAGTGCCTGGAATGGCAGGCATTGCAGGCCCCCTTGGAGCCATCCGGGTTGATGCGGCCGATGCCGCTGTTGGGCCAGGTCAGCGGAGACAGCTTGTTCGGTGCGTTCGGATCGATCTTCACCTTGCCCCCGTGGCACGACTCGCAGCCCACCACCGCGATCGGGTGGCCCCCGGCGGCGTGGGCCAGATAGGCATCGTTGGAGTCGAGGATCTCACCGGCGTGGGCGTGGTACGAAGCCGAGGTCTCCTTCTCGATCTCTGCGTGGCACTGGCCGCAGTCCTTCGGCGTCACCAGGGTGGCGATGGTCGCACCCTCGTGCTCGAACGCGTCGACGTCGCTCTTCTCAGCCCCGTGGCAGTCCAGGCAGCCGACGTCGTTCTTGCCGTGGCCAGAGTTCTTCCACTGCATGTACAGGCCGGGGTTCTTCTCCGCGTGGCAGGCCGCACATTCGGCGGCCGCCGCCACCCCGGCCGACCCCATGGCACAGAGCATTCCTATCGCCACCATCAACGGTCCCACGCTCCAACTTCTTCTCATCACGCTCCTCCTCTTGGTTGCTGTGGATGAAAGCTGCCGCGGTTAACCCCTCGTCCTCTTCGCCGTCGTCACCCTACCCCGAGTTGCCCCCCTCGTTTCGGGCCTAAACAAAAGCAACACTTGAGTTTGTCTTCACATGGGCGGCGAGACTGTAGCCGCCGTAAACCTATCGCTGCTTTGATCTGGGTCAAGGGGACGGAACCAACGGCGGCCCAGGACACAAGGTTTTTGCCTTCCACGAGATGCCGGGCGCGGGCCACACCGCCACGGCGATCCATTTGTATTGACGATCGCGCCGATCATCTTTAGGATAGTGAGACTTCGTGAAGGAAATCATTTGCAGACTCTCCGCCCCAAAATGCCCATCGTCTGGATTCTCTGCCTGTGCTTGGCCGCCGCGGGTGTTCTCCCCGCCGGCTTCGGGTGCGCAGGTGCGTCCTGCGAGGAACCGCGATGGGTGACGGAATGTGCTCTCCCGGACTTCGGGGCCCAAGAACTGAGCCCCGGATGCGGTTGTCCGGCGGCCGGGGCGGAACCGTGCCGCCTGGGGCGGGACCTCACCGCCCCCGCAACCCTGCGCCTCACCCAGCTCCGCTCCCCGAGGCGTTCGCTCGGATCACCGTCGCTGGCCGGCATCCCCGCCGGGCCGAGCCGTTTGGTGCCCCCGCTTCGCGAGGGCCCGGCGCCAGCGCCAGTCTTGGTGAGGCAACCACCAGCCCCGCTGTTCCTCCAGTACCGCGCCCTGCTCTGTTGAACCGCCCCTGAAACCGGCGCCTGCGCCGGCCGGGGCAGAGGTGCGCCCGACGTGCGTGCCCCCCACCAAATCCACCACATCCTGTAGAGCAACGTCTGCCCGGGTGCTGCGGGTGCGCCACGTGCGCGCCGACGGACGCCTTCAGCCAGCCGTGTGGCAGCTTCCCAAAGCGCCGGAAACGGCACCCCAGCCCAGAGAGAACGAGCCATGTCGCAGCAGAGCACCAAGTACCCCACTGACAAGATGGCAGCCAAGAAAGCCGCTGTCCTGGGAGCGAAGAAATCCCCCGGCCATCGGCGCTGGCTCCTGGGGCTCGGCCTCGCCGCCCTGATCGCAGCCACCGCGGCGGCCACCTTCATCGGCCCCAAGAGCCAGGGCGCTCCCGCGACCGGAAAACTGTTCACCTTCACCCCGGAGGCCAGCGAGCTTGCACACCCCGTGAGCGACTCGGCGGTTTCCAAGGAGCACCCTAAATGACCCTCAGAGACATCGCGTTGTTGAACCTGCGCCGTCGCAAAGCCAAGGCGGCGTTCGTCCTCGCCGGCCTGATGACCGGTGTGGCCACCGTCGTGGGACTGATCTCCCTGTTCCAGTCGGTGAGCCACGACATCCTCCACAAGATGGAGAAGTACGGGGCGAACATCCTGATCGTCCCGAAGACCGAGAACCTCTCCCTGAGCTACGGGGGCCTCTCCCTGGGGGGCGTCTCCTTCGAGATGGAGGAGATCCGCCAGGCCGACGTGGAGAGGATCCAGACCATCCCGACCGCCCAGAACCTCGCCGCAGTGGGCCCCATCGTGCTGGGCGCGGTGGAAGTCGCCGGACGCAAGGTGCTGCTGGCCGGGGTGGACTTCGCCGCCTCGCCCATCCTCAAGCCCTGGTGGGAGGTGGAGGGGGCCTTGCCCACGGGAGACGAGATACTGCTGGGCTCAGGGGCGGCAGCCGTCCTGGGTGTGGGCCTCGGCGAGCAACTGCACATGGGCGACCGGGAGGTCCGGGTCTCCGGAGTGCTGCGGGCAACCGGCTCCCAGGACGACCAGCTGGTGTTCACCTCCGTCGCCACCGCCCAGCAACTCCTGGACAAGCCCGAGGTGATCTCCATGGTCGAGGTCGCGGCCCACTGCATGGACTGCCCCATCGACCAGTTGATCGCGGAGATCTCCAGCGCCCTGCCCGGGGCGAACGTCATGGCGATCAAGCAGGTGGTGGAGGGCCGCCTCGACGCGGTGGGCCACTTCCAGAGCTTCCTCTACGGCGTCTCGGCGCTGGTCATCCTGGTGGGGTGTCTGGTGGTGCTGGTGACCATGATGGGCAGCGTGCGCGAACGCACCACCGAGATCGGCATCTTCCGGGCCATCGGCTTCCGCCGCGCCCACGTGATGCACATCGTGCTCCTCGAAGCGGGGACCCTGTCCGCCCTGGCCGGGGTCCTGGGCTATGGGATCGGCGTCGGCGCCGCCCAGTTGGCCCTGCCCCTGTTCACCGGCGCCGGCGCCCGGGTGCACCTCGACCCGGTCCTGGCGGCCGGGGCCCTGGGGCTGGCGGTGACGCTGGGGCTCTTCTCCAGCCTCTATCCGGCGCTGCTGGCCGCCCGGCTGGATCCCAACGAGGCACTGCGGGCGCTGTGAGTCCTAGGACGGGAAAGACGCACCCGAACCGAGAGGAAAGGAAACGACCATGTCCTACATAGAAGCGAGAACGCTGACCAAACAGTACGGCACCGGCACAGCCGCGGTGCACGCGGTGCGGGGAATGGATCTGTCCATCGAAGCCGGGGAGTTCGTGGCCATCATGGGGGAGTCGGGCTCGGGCAAGTCCACCCTGCTCTCCATGCTGGGAGCCCTGAACACCCCCACGTCGGGTGCCTATATCGTCGATGACCTCGACGTCTACGGCCTGGACCCGGACCAGCAAGCGGACTTCCGCCGGGAGTTCCTGGGGTTTGTCTTCCAGAGCTTCCACCTGGTGCCCTACCTGACCGTGGCGGAGAACGTGATGCTCCCCCTGGCCACGGTGAAGAAGGGCCGCCGGGAGAAACGGGCCATGGCCGAAGAGGCCCTGGCCCGGGTGGGCCTGGCGGGCAAGGCCGGCCGGCTGCCCAGCCAGATATCGGGGGGCGAAGCGGAACGGGTCGCGATCGCCCGGGCGATCGTCAACGATCCTCCGATCCTGCTCGCCGACGAGCCCACCGGAAATTTGGACACCCGCACCAGCCAGGAGGAA
>JARGFW010000256.1 GCA_029211085.1 Deferrisomatales bacterium
TCAACAAGGGCCAGCGCCTGAGCGGCAAGATCGTCATCGCCGAGACCCGGGCCAAGCCTTTCGCCATCTTCTCGTCGATCTTCTCGGCGACCCTGGGCACCGTGGCGTTCTCGGCCCTGACCATGTTCTACTTCATCCGCAAGACCAACCCGCTGGAGTGGGTGTTGCTGGCCGCCGGCACGCTGGCCCTGTACTGGCCCACGTTCCTGACCGACGGCGTCGGGCTGCTGCTGGTGGCCGCCGTGTATTTGCTCCAGAAGGCCCGGAACAAGCGAGATGAGGCGAGGGCCGCACCCGCCGCCGCGTGAACCGTTGGCCGCGGCCTCCCCCTCCCGGGGGGGGCCGGCTCTGCTCTCTTCCGCTTCAGGAGACCGCGATGTTACCCACCTACAAGACGATTCTCTACTGCACCCAGGTCGGGCCCAACTCGCCTTACGTGTTCCGGCACGCCTTGGCCCTGGCCCGGAGCTTGGGGGCCAAGATCCACGTCCTGCATGTGGTGGAGACCCTGAGCCGTGCCCAGGAGGCTCTCGTGGAGGGCTACACAGGCGCAGGCACCCTACACACCGTTGTGGAGCGCGAGGAGCGCAGCGCGGCCGCACGGCTGCGCAAGCGCATCGAAGCCTTCTGCTCCAGGGACCTGGGGGCAGCCGGGTGCGACGGGTTGGTGGCGGACATCCTGGTGGTCGAGGGCCATGCGGTGGAGCAGATTCTGAAACACGTGGAGAAACTGGGCGTTGACCTGGTGGTCATGGGGGCCCACGCGGAGTCGACCTTGCTCGAAAACCTCATGGGTACCGCTGCCGAAAAGGTGATCCGCTCGAGCCCGGTCCCCGTGGTGGTGGTGCAGGTCCCGACCGGGATGCAGGACCCGGACATCGGCCGGATCTAAGCGTTTCCCCGGCGCGATGCGCATTACCCTTTTCCCCAGGCTCCTGTTCGCGTTCATCGTCCTGAGCCTGCCTCCGCTGCTGTGGCTCAGCGTAGACGCGGCGCGGCGCATCGGCGAGGTGGGGGAGGAGGCGGTGGCCCGTTCCACCCGGGCCCTGGACGACAAGGCGCGCCGCGCCCTGGAACTGCAGGCCGCCGGGTTGGCGGTGGAGATCTCCGGGTTCTTGGAGGAGCGGGTGCAGGACCTGCGCATCTTGAGCGAACTGCCCAAGACTCCGGAGGTCCTGTTTCTGTTCAGCCGCAGTCGCACCGGCGAGGTGTGGAAACGCCGGCGCGGGGCCCAGGGCATCGAGGATTACCGGGTGCGGGTGCCGATCTACGCCGAGGCGGCGTGGGTCGACCCGGACGGCTGGGAGAGCTACCGGGTGGACGGGGACTGGATGGCCCCGTCCCGCGACCTGCGCGAGGTCTCCGATCCGACCCACACCACCTTCGGGGTCGAGGACTACTTCGCCGCGGCCCTGGAACGGCCGCCGGGGGAAGCCTACGTGGGCCGTTTGGTGGGGCGCCACGTGGGCAAAGCTGAGCAGTTGGCCGGCGCGTCCACCCCGGAGGAGGCGGTGGGTGGCAGGGAGTACGTGGGCCACTTGCGCTTTGCCCTGGCGGTGCGCGAAGCCGGGGTGCTGAAGGGGGTCCTGGTCCTGGCCCTGGACCACGTGCACCTCATGGAGTTCAGCCAACACGTGCTGCCGTTCAGCGCCGAACGGGTCGTCTTCCCCTCCTACCTCTCGGGCAACTACGCGTTTTTGTTCGACGACCAGGGATGGATCATCACCCACCCCAAATACTGGGACATCCGCGGCCTGGATGCCCAGGGCCGCTGGGTGCCCGCCTACTCCGCGGAATCGACCCCCGCGGACGTAGCCGCCGGGCGCATCCCCTTCAACCTGGACCGGGCCGGCTTCATCCACCCCAACTACCCTCTGGTGGCGGAGGCGGTGCGGCGCGGTGAGTCGGGGGTCACCCAGACCTTCAACGTGGCCGGTGTGGGCAAGGTGATGGCCTATGCTCCGATCCGCTTCTCCCACGGGGAGTATCGGGGGCTCGGGGTGTTCGGCGGGGTCACCGTGGGTGCGTTGACCGAGGTGTTCCATCGCGAGGCCCTGGAGACTGGGGAAGCGATCCAGGCGGCCTCGACGGAGACCTTGCACACGGGCATCTTGCTGGCTTGGCTCCTCGGGCTGGCGGTATTGGCCGCGGCGTTCGGTTTGTCCCGTGCGGTGGCCCGGCCGGTGCGCGGTATGGCGGCGATGGCGGCGCGCATTGCCGCGGGCGACTTGAGTGTGCGTGCCCGCTTGCGGCGCACCGACGAGGTGGGCGACCTGGGGGCGGCCTTGGACCGCATGGCCGGCCTGCTGGAAGAGAAGGAAGGATCCCTGCGCGATAGCCTGCGGGAACTCGAAGACTCCCGGGATGCTGCCCGGGCCCAGGCCCGGCAGCTGGAGGAACAGCTCGACATTCTCAACCAGATCCAGCGCATCAGCGGATTCCTGGGCAGCACCTTCGATCGCGAGGAGGTGCTCCACATCATCCTGGAGACCTGTGTCACGGGTCTGGGCTTCGACCGTGCGGCTCTGTTCCTGCGTGATGGTGGTGGCAAGCAGCTGCACTGCCTGGCCGCCAACGGGTTCACCGCCCGGGCCGAGGTCGAACTGCGCGGCAAAGTACTGCCCCTGGACGAGGAGTGCTGGGTTCCGGTGCAGGTGGTGAACCGTGGGCAGGGTGTGCAGGTCGCGGGGACGCCGGACGAGCCGCCACTGGGCGAGCTGGACCGCTTCCTGCTCCGGGGCGGGGGGAGTGCCTTGCTGGTGTGCATGCCCATGAAGATCCGTGACGCCGTGGTCGGGGCGCTGGTCGCCGACAGCAACGTGCGCGGTGGGCCGGTGTCGCCGGCCCGGTCCGGGGCGCTGCAGATCGTGGCGGGCCAGGCGGCGCGGGCCATCGAACGTGCCCGCCTCTATGAAGAGGCCAATCAAGCCCGGGCGTTCATCGAGGCCGTGGTAGACTCCCTGGCGTCGGGCCTGATCACCCTGGGGAGCGGGGGCGTGGTGCTCACCGTGAATCCCTACGCCGAGCGCACCCTGGGGCTCCAGGAGCCCTCTGCCCGCGGTCGCACCCTGGACGCCTGCGGTGTGGACCCGAGCCTGGCCCACTGGGTCCGCACCCTGGGGGAGCAGGGCGGGCAGGAGGCAGTGGAGTTCGAGATCGAGACCCCCGGGGGCCGCCGGGCGTTCACCTGGGTGCCGAGCCGCTTCGAGGCCGAAGGGGGGCAGGGCCTCATTGTCCAGTTCCGGGACGTGACCGAGGATCGCGGCATGAACCGCGCCCTGGAGCGGGTGGACCGGCTCGCCTCCCTGGGCCGCATGGCCGCAGGGGTGGCCCACGAGATCCGCAATCCGCTCACCGGGGTCGCGTTGCTCCTGGATGACTTGCACGACCGCCTGCCGCCAGGGGAGGACCGTGCCCTGGCCGCCCGCGCCCTCCAGGAGATCGAGCGGCTCGAGGGCATCGTCCAGGAGCTCCTGGCCTACGCACGGGTGGATCGCATGGAACGGCGGGCCTGCCGTTTGGAGGACGTGTTGGAGCAGAGCCTGTTCCTGCTCAAGAAGCAGGCTCTCAATCAGGGAGTGCGCGTGGTCTTCCGGACGGAACCGGGATTGCCCCGGGTGCAGGGGGACCCGGAGAAGCTCAAACAGGCGCTCCTCAACCTCTACCTCAATGCTCTCCAGGCCATGCCGGACGGGGGGGAACTCAGGCTTTCGGCGCGCCCCAAGGGTGCCGGCGCGGAGGTGCGGGTGGAGGACACCGGGCCGGGGATCCCCCCCGCGGAGGCGGAGCGCATCTTCGAGCCGTTCTACACCCTGCGGCCCGGCGGCACCGGCCTGGGTCTGTCCATCGCCCATACCATCGTCTCGGACCACGGCGGCCGGCTCGAGGTGGCGTCGTCGTCCGGTCGCGGTGCAACCTTCATCCTCACCCTCCCCGCGGCATCGGAGGAGGGAACCGGCACGCCGGCCTCCGCTGCGGCGCCCGGGCCATCGCAGGTGTGACCCATGACCACCGAGTCGATCCTCATCGTCGATGACGAGGAGTTCCTGCGGGACCAGTTGGAGCGCATCCTGGGGGAAGAGGGGTACGCAGTGCGCGGCGTGGAGACCGGCCGGCAGGCCCTGGAGGCGGTGGACCGGGAAGGCGTGGACCTGGTGCTCCTCGACCTCAACCTCCCCGACCTCCACGGCATCGAGGTGCTCCGGGAACTGCGGGGGCGGGACCCGGACCTGCTGGTGATCGTGGTGACCGGCTACGGCTCGGTGGAGAGCGCCGTGGAGAGCCTCAAGCTCGGGGCCTACGATTACATCAAGAAGCCCTTCAAGGCCGACGCCATCAAGCTCATCGTGCGCCTGGCCCTGGAGACCCAGCGGTTGCGGCGGCGGGTGCGGGTGCTCCAGGAGCGGGAGAGCGGCCCGGGCCAGGCCGTGGTGGCCGAGAGCCCGGCCATGGCCGCCGTTCTCGCCCAGGCCCGGGACGTGGCCCGCCACCCGGAGACCACGGTGCTCATCACCGGGGAGAGCGGCACGGGCAAGGAAGTGGTGGCCCGCCGGATCCACGGCACCTCCGAGCGGTCCGCGGGGCCGTTCCTCGAGATCAACTGCGCGTCCATCCCGGGACCCATCCTGGAGAGCGAGCTGTTCGGATACGAGCCCGGGGCGTTCACCGACGCCCGGCGGGCCAAGGAAGGTCTGCTCCAGACCGCCGACCGGGGCACGCTGTTCCTCGATGAGGTGGGGGACATGGACCTGGGCCTCCAGGCCAAACTCCTGCGCTTCCTGGAGACCCGCAAGATCCGCCGGCTGGGGGGCGTACGGGAGGTCGAGGTGGACGTGCGGGTGATCGCAGCCACCAACCAGGATCTTCGCGAGTCGATCGAGGCCCGGCGCTTTCGGGAGGACCTGTACTACCGCCTCAACGTCTTTCCCATCTGGGTTCCACCCTTGCGCGAACGCCCGGAGGACGTGCTGCCCCTGGCCCAGTACTTCCTGGACCACTTCGCCCGCAAGTTCCACAAACCGCGGTTCGAGATCGCGCCGGAGGCGCGGCAGGGCTTGTTGGCCTACGGCTGGCAGGGGAACGTGCGCGAGGTCCGCAACCTCATGGAGCGGTTGGCCATCACCTGCCGGGGTGCGGTGTTGCGGGCAGAGGACCTGCCCGAGGAGGTTCGGCGTTCCCGGGCGAGCTCCGGCGAGCGGTGGGTCCTGCCCCCCGACGGGTGCAGCCTCGAAGCCCTGGAGGCCGGCCTGGCCCGGGACCTGATTCGCCAGGCCCTGGAGCGAACAGACGGCAACATCTCCCAGGCCGCCACGCTGCTCGGCCTCCCCCGAGGCACCCTGCGCCACCGCATGGAGAGTCTGGGGTTGCGTTCCGGGGGGCCGCCCGAAGACGAAGACCCCTCCCCCGGTTGAGGGGGAAGCACCAGGCCGCCGCCCCTCCCAACAGCCGAAAGCACGAGACATGCAACCCAGGAACGTGGCGTTTGGGTACTCGACGCGGTGCAATATCCGCTGCGCGCACTGCGTGGCGGCCGACGAGGTCCGGGACGACCGCAAGATGGAACTGGATCAGGCCCGGGGAGTCCTGGCGGAGATGGCGGGCGCCGGGGTACGGGGCATCAGCTTCACGGCGGGGGAACCGCTGCTCTACCTGGACGATCTGGTGGACCTCGTCGGGCGCTGCCGCGACTACGGGATCTACACCCGGATCGTGACCAACAGCTTCTGGGCCCGGACCCAAGCCGAGGCCGACCGGATCGTCCAGTTGCTGCAGGCGAGTGGTCTGTGCCAACTCCGCCTGAGCTACAGCCGCTGGCACCAACAGCATGTGAGCCGAGAGTGCGTGCGGAACGCCGCCCGCGGCTGCCGCAAGATCGGGCTCGACGCCTTCGTCTCCTTCGTGACCGACTTCTCGGAACAGGATGACCCCCACGAGCAGTTCCTGCGGGACCACGGACTCACGTTCTTCCCGGAGCCCGTCATCTATGCGGGGCGCGCCGGGGCCTTCCCCCGCCGGGGGATATTTACGGACTACCAAGCCAACTGTTGCCCGATGAACCCGTACCTCTCGCCGGACCTGGAAATGTACGCGTGTTGCGACGCGGGCAGCCACTTCGCCAACACCGGCTTCTTCCGCCTGGGGAGCCTGCGGGACACGACCGTGGGCGAGCTCCTGGAAGCCAGCGAAAGAAACCCCCTGTACCACGCCATCCGGACGGTGGGCATAACCGCTATCGCGTCCTTCGCCGGGTTCAAGGCGAGGGAGATCGTGACCTACCGGAAGTGTGAGCTCTGCAGGGAGTTGTTCGACTCCCCGGAGAGGCTGGCCATGCTGCGACAGGCGGCGGCTGCGGACCTGTCGGGGTGGACCCGGTAGAGCGAAGGGTGGCATCCTCCGGTCCCGGCCACAACAGGAACCCAGAGGCCCGAAGTCGTTCTCTTTGGCAGGTTCAAGCCCCGCGGGGTTGGGCAGACCCAGAGTGCGGGGATCGGCGCGCTCGAACCTTCCCCAAACCCCGTCATGGAGGCCACTGATCGGGCCAACCAGATCCTGGGTGCTCCAGAGTTGGAGGCATCCGCGATCCGATCCCGGAACGGCGGGGCTGCCCGACCCCGGTGCCCGGTACTGTGACAAAGTAGGCAGAGGGAGGACGACGGCGTTGGAAGCCATGACCCACCGGGATCTGCAGCAGTTCCTCGACATCCATGGCGTCGAGGCCACCATCCTGACCCTGGACGAGCACACGGAGACCGTGTCCGCTGCGGCCCGGGTGCTGGGGGTGGAGACCGACCAGATCATCAAGTCCCTGGTCTTCACCGTGGCGGACACGCCGCTCTTGGTGATCAACAACGGCCTGGCCCGGATCGATCGCCGCAAACTGGCGGTCGCCCTGGGGGTGGGCCGCCGCCAGGTGAAGTTTGCCGAGCTCGACCGGGTGCTGGTCCTCACCGGCTACGAGGTCGGCAGCATGCCCCCGTTCGGCCATCGGGAGAAACTGCGCACGCTGATCGACCCGGCCGTGCTCGAGCGAGACGAGATCTTCGGTGGCGGCGGCAGCCGGAACGCCATGCTGCGGCTGACCGCGACCGAACTGGTGCGGATGACCGC
>JARGFW010000257.1 GCA_029211085.1 Deferrisomatales bacterium
CCACCACGCCCAACCACAGCAGGTCGATGGCGAAGAACACCGGCAGCGTAGCCAGGTAGAGTTTCCCGTAGAAAATCAGTTGCATCGGCGACTCCGCAGGGGGGGCTTGCTGAACCCTTCTACCACGGCTGTGCGGAACGGCAACCGGCCAAGCGGCCCACGTAGAAACCGATCGCCAAGATGAGCAGTGCCACCAAGGCCCGCGGACCGAACTGGATCGCCAGGTCCACCGCCGTACGCCGCGCCTGATCGAGCACCTCCACCTGCTGATTCATTCCCCACCTCCCGCTCCGGTTTCCACACCCTGGGCCGACGTGAGTGTAGTGCATCCGGCCGACGGAGCAAACGGGCGCAAGCCCAAGCAAAAGGCCGGACAGACGCCGCGCCGCCGGAGCAGCCATGGCCTGGGGAACAAGCCGTCACCCCTGGTGGATGCCGCAAGCGGGTCTCGCCGAGCGGGAGAGGCCCCGGCAGGAGACCCCCGGGGACTTCGTGGTGGTACGACTTGTCACCTTTGCAGCGGCCCCAGAAGTCTCTCGTTGCAGCGGCCTGAAGTCTCTCACAGCGGGAGTGGTCCTCCGCGGCACCCCGGCCGCCCGCCCGTTTGCCGCCCGCCGACTCCGTTCGCGAAAGAAGACCCCTCGAGACCGTTATCCGATAAGACCCTCGATTTACCCGAAGGGTCCATAGGAATATCCCCGCCCGGCAGTAGAGTCTCCGTATGGCGCCAACCACGCCACCCATGACCCGGGTCCCTTTCTGCGTGACAGACCCTGTTCCCCTGACTCGCTGCACGTGACCCAGCGCAGCCCGGGCCGTTCACCTCCCAGACTTCCCATTGGGGATACGCGCAGCGCGAGGGAGAAGGAGCGCTGTCATGTTCATGCAGACCCTGCGAAAAGTACCCATCACAGCCGTCCTGGCGATTCTCGCACTGTGCCCGGTCGGGTGTTCCCAACACCTGGAGACCACCCGGGACTCCCTCGGGAAACCGGGAACCCAGGCCCAGGAAGTCACCACGGCGTTGGCGGAGATGCGCACGCGGTTCGAGCTCACCACGGGGGAAGCCGCTGCCATGGAGCCCGCACTTCTGGGGTACCGCATCAGCGAGGGGGACCTCCAAGAAGCGGGGGAGATGGTGCGCTACGCCGTCTCGAGCGACTGCCGCGAGGAGTGTCTGACCGAGATGATCGTGGCCATGCACCGGGCCAGGGAGCGGGGCATCCACTCCAAGCAAGCCCGTGAGATGGTTGCCAACGCCCTCGCCTCGGAACGCATGGTGGTGCGGGACAGCGCCGCGGCGGCGTTGTCCCCCCGGGAGTTCGCCCAGGCCACCCGCACCCGGTTCGACGGCATGCTCTACCGCCAGGAGACCCTCCACCGGCCGGAACTTGCCGAAGTGCTGACCGACCTGGCAGGCAACATCGGGCTCACCGAGGACGAGGCCCGGGGCATCGAGGCACCGCTGCTGGGGTACATCGTCGGCGGTGGCGACGTGGATCAGATGCGTCTGGCTCTTTCCGCGGCCGTGTCCACCGGTTGTCGAGGCGCGTGTCTGGAGGAAGTGGCCTGCTGCATGAACGGCGCCCTCGAACGCGGGGTCCCGTGCCGCGAGGCCCGGAGCCTGCTCACCCGGGCCGTCCGGGACGAGATGGACGACCAGGCCGACCGGGTCGCCAAACGCAGTGAGGACGAACTGGCCGCCGGGGTCAAACAGCGCATGGCGCAGTACGTGGCCGAGCGCTGACCCGTCGACCCGGCGCCCGCCCCCCGGCGGGACAGGGCGGCAGCAGGGGGCAGAGCGGGGCCCCGGCCTTGCACCGGCGGTCGGGGGGTAGGGGGCTGGCAGGAAGGCCCGGGATCCGGCCGGTTGTTTGACGAACCGTCCCGCTCCCACGGGTCTTCCGTCCAGGGTCGACGACCGCCCCGCCAGCCCCTTGCTGTCCCCCGGATCCCCGTGCGCCACGCCGCCGTGGGGGAGAACCGCTACTGCGCCTGGAGGGCGGCTCTCAAGCGTGCCACGAACGCCTCCCGACTCGCCTCGTTGCCCTTGCTCCGGGCCTTGATCGACTGCCACGCCGGCGAGCAGTTCTTGTACCCCACCCGCCGCCCCGCCGGCGGCCCCGGGGGCTGTCTGGGTGATCGCGTCCAGGTCCACGGCCCCGCCCCCCGCCAGCAGCGCGTCGACGATCGCCCGGGCCTGTTGGACCGCGATCCCGACGAGCGCGACGAGGCAAACCAGGGCGACGGCCACGAAGGCGCTGCCCCGGCCATAGGACTTCAGCATCAACTCGCCGACGCCGGGAAACACCAGCGCGGAGAAGAGCGCACCCTTGAGTGCCTTGCTCATCGTCGTCCTGCTCGGCGCGGCATCCCACCGCGGGCCGCGAGCGGTTGCGCCGTGCCGTCCACCCACGTCTACCCGGCCACCGGGTGGCAGCGCAGACAGTCGTCCTTGGGCGGATGCCGGTCGCGCAACGGGGCGTCTGCGCCGGCGCCGTGACAGGGCGCGCAGTACCCATTGCGGGTCAGGTTCCGGTGGACTGCGTCGGGGGGCAGCCCGGGGGGCCGGGTGCTGCGGCTGACCAGGGTCAGCGCGGCGACCAGCAGGCCGGCGGCGACCAGGAGGAGAAGAGTCTTCCTTTGGGGAACGTCCATCGGGACTTTCCACTCGGCGTGCACTGGGCCGGAGAGGTCGAACTCGAGCCGCCTGCCGCAGTGTAGCACCCCAAGCCCCTGGAGTCGGACGCCGGCTCCCGGCACGGCTGGCACGGCAGCGGGTCTGCGGCTGCCCTTCCGGCAGTTTCACAAGATGCTCGCGTTGGATGCGTCGACCTGACCCCAGGGGCCTCCACGCCCCCCGATTGACAGGGACATGCGTTTGGTCTATCCGGGACGGGACGCGGCAGGTGCGCGCGGGCGTGAGACCCGGCCAGGCGCCCGGGAGCGCCCGCTGCCCACGCGGCGGAACAGGGAGGCCCCAGGTTGTTGAGACGGCCGACGACGGCACAGCAGCGGCACTGGAGCGAGTCCTATGCCGCCACTCCCGGCTTCTTCGGCGAAGAGCCCAGCGCGTTCGCCCGCTGCGCCCTCGACCGGTTCCGCCGGGAGCAGGCGACCACCGTCCTGGAGCTCGGCTCCGGCCAGGGCCGCGACACCCTGTGGTTCGCCGCCCAGGGGCTGCGGGTGACCGCCCTGGACTACTCCGCCCCGGCGCTCGCCGGGCTGACCGAAGAGGCACGGCGCAGGGGGCTCGGCGACCGCATCGCCGCCCGGCTCCACGACGCCCGGCAGCCCCTGCCCTACCCTGACGGCGCCTTCGACGCCTGCTACTCGCACATGCTGCTGTGCATGGAGCTCACCGAAGCGGAGATCGCCTTCGCCCTGGGGGAGATCCACCGGGTGCTGAAACCCGGCGGGCTGGCGCTCTACTCGGTGCGCAGCGACCACGACAAACACTACCGTGCGGGCACCCACCTGGGGGAAGACGTATACGAGGTGGGGGAGTTCGTGGTCCACTTCTTCAGCGAGGCGAAGATCCGCCGGCTGGCGCGCGGCTACCGGGTGCTGGCCATCCACCGCATGGAGGAGGGACGCCTGCCCCGCGACCTCTACGGGGTCACCCTGCGCCAGGACCCCGAGACCGTCCCTTTGCAGCCCCCAGAGGAGGAAGGCATGCCCCGACCCATGGACAAGTTCCAGGAGTTCTTCGACGCCACCCACCAGAACCAGGCACTCGACGGCAGGACCAAGGGGCTCCTGTTCGTGGCCGCCTCCCTCGCCGGCGGCTGCGAGCTCTGAACCCAGTGGAGCCTCGCGGTCGCGAGGGAGAACGGCGCCAATGAAGCAGAACTGGACGGGGCGGCGGCCATCGCGATGACCGTGGTGGCGCACAAGGCCCGGGTCCTCTACGACCGCATGAAGGATCAGCCGGCGCTGGCGGGCGCCGGCGGGGGGCCCGGGGAGGCCGCGGCGCCCCCGCCCCCCGGCTCCACCTGAAGCCGCTGACCGAGTGCTTCGGCGAAGCACACCACCGCCGCCCCGCCCCGGGCTTCCTGGACAAGGCAACGACGCCCCCTCGACCCGACAACCCTGCGTGACCGTTACCGCGCCCCGAAATCGCCCCGATTGACTCCACGGGTGGCGAAGCGTAGCATCGCGTACCTGCATTGCATCCGTCTCGCTGGTGAGGGCTGTCGGCGCTCCTGCGGCGTTGGTTGGCCGATCCTCAAGAAAGATCCCCCCGTGTGCGGCGTCGTTCGTCGGCGTGTCGTAGACAGACCTCCAGAGGTACCCCCCCCTTCCTACCCCAGGCGCGTCGCGGTTCCCCGTGCCGTGCGGGCACCGCTGTCGTCGGCGTCCCCGTCGGCACTCGATCCGCTCCGCCACAGCACCCGCCCTTCCCTGGGTCGAGGTGACCACCCCTGGTCCGGCCCCGGCACCGGCTGGGCCCCGACGCTTCGCACCCCGTTCCGCCTGAGACCCCGGAGCCGACCCTCCGGCTTTGCTCCCGAAACGCCCCGTGCGTGAGGTCGGGCGCCTGCCGAGCAGAGCCTTCATCCGGGAACAGGACCACGTACCCACCCCGCTTTCCCGGGGCCGCGGGGCCGCAGGCCGCCCCGGGTGGGTGCAGCAGAGATCGCGGTTGTTCAACCCGAATGGTTTCATCACGAGGATCGTCATGAAGCACGCCCAAACCAAGGCTCCGAGTCCCAGCCAGGAAGAACTGCAGCGGAATACGGACGCCGACTACGCCCCGAAGACCTACAGCTTGCGGCAACAACTCGCCACGGGCCTGAAGACCCTAGCCGTCGCCGGAGCCATCGGCATGTTGCTCTGGTTTTTCGATGCGCTTACGAGCTGACGCGGGTTCTAGCCGGTAGGGGGTACACGCCAAGGCAGGCGGTAGCTGCGCTCGCGGTCCTCAGGAACCGAGGCCGAAGAAGTTGCGCACCCCGGTGAACACGATCTGGGCTGCGATCGCCGAGACGAAGAGCCCGGTCAATTTGGTCAGGATCACCAGGCCCTGCTGCCCCAGCACGCGCTCGAGACGGGAGGCCGCCGCGAGCACCCCGCCCACCGTGAGCACGGCGCACAGCAGCGCCAGGCTCGCCACGCCCCTCTCCGTCAGGGTCGTCAGCCCGGCCCCCATCACCAGCAGGGCCCCGATCGTTCCCGGGCCCACCGTGATGGGAATCGCCAGGGGGACCACCGCCACATCTTCCTCGTCCCGTCCGGGCGACACTGCGGCTTTCCCCTGGATCATCGAGATCGCCGACAGGAACAGCACCGCGCCCGCGCCGATCCGAAACGCGTCGAGGGTGATGCCGAACAGATCGAAGAGATAACGGCCGAACAGGTAGAGGCTGAAGCAGAGGACCCCGACCGCGGCCGTCACCTTCACGGCAATCCGCTGCCGCTCGCCCCGACTGCACTGGGCGGTGAGCGACAAGAACGCCGACAACACGAAGAACGGGGTGAGGATCACAAACATCTTGAGGTAGACGTTCACGAACAGGGCGATCATGGGTCTCCTGGAGGGCGTCTTGCGCTGCGTGCCGGTGGAGCACGCGGAGGGGGCGGGAACGGTGTCCCCACTCCCGGTCCATGGGTTTCTACGGCAACTCGGGAGCAGCGGCAACGGCACTCAACGGACCCACGTCCCGCCCGGCTCCCGATTCTCCCCTACCGCAGCAGCCCCCCATGCCCCAGCGCCAGGAGATCCGACCGGGTCAGGCGCTCGCCGGTGGCGATCCGGGGCAGCAGCTGGTCGATCAGGTTCGGGCGGGCGCTCTTCGCGCACCCCGGAAGCCCCAGCACCGGGACCTCGCCGTGGTAGGCCAGCAGCAGCAGGCTCCCCGGCTCCGCGGGCACACCGTACTGCACCACCTCGGCGCCGGCGGCGCGAATCGCGCCGGGCGTGACGTCGTCCACATCCATGATCGAGGTTTCCCCCCCGATCAGCACCAGCTGCGCCCCGGCGGCGACCGCCTCGCGCACGGCTCGGGCGATCGGTTCCTGCTCCTCGGGGAGGTGGGGCCCGCGGGTCAACCGCATCCCGTAGCGACCCAGGCGGTCCTCCAGGGAGGCGCCGAACGCGTCGGCCACCTGGGCGCGGCCCGTGTCGCTTCCCGTGGTGAGCAGGGTCGCCGCGGTCAAGGCGAACGCCCGCACCGCCACCACGGGCTCCCCGCCGGCCGCAAGCGAAACCGCCGCCCCCAAGGTGTCCCGGGAGACCGCGAAGGGCACGATCTTCGCCGTGGCCACCCGCTCGCCCCTCTCCACCACCTCGTCCGTACGCAGCGTGGCCACCGCCAGGCCCGGCGAGCGGTTGAGCTCCAGCAGGCGCTCCGCACCCACCTTGCACACCCCCGCGGCGGAGGCCACCAGATCGGCACGGCCGGCGGTGACCCGAGACACCTCCACGCCGTGGCCGGCGAGAGCCGCCCCCAACTGCGCAGCCGCGGCATCCTCGGGAACATCGTCCGGGGCCAATACCGCCACGTATACGTGGTCCACACCGATGGCCGCCAGGGTTTCCGCGTCCGGCGCCGCCAGGCGGCGTCCTTTCGCCAGCACCTTGCGACCATCGGCGGCAAGCTGGTTGTGCACCAGTACGTGCCCCAGCGCCTCACCCACCGAAACTCTCTTCACCTTCACACCCACACCTCCGTTCCAAGCGCCGCGAGAAGGCCATCCTTCACAACGTCCCACAGGCTTCCCGGGGCGAGTCGCCCGGCTTCCCGAGCCGCTCTTCGAACTCGTCGGTGTGGCCGTGGACGTCACCGATCACGTTCACTCGCTTGGGTTTCACCGGGCCGTCCGTTGTGAAGGTATCCTTTCCCAGCACGAGACGCCATGAAAGCTTCAAGCGTTTTCCGGCGTTTTCCGGGGTCAGGTCTACAGAATCCAGAAACCCATGATCCCGGAACGCATGGGGTCAGCTCTATATCTGTCAGTTTCTGAAATCTGTGGCTTTGACCCCGCGGCGTCTTCGGGGAGGCCTGCCCTCCTCCTCCCGGTGGGGCATCGAGGTGTTGGCAACAAATAGAATTGTCCGGTTCTGTAGCAAATGAATTGTCCGCTTT
>JARGFW010000016.1:0-42818 GCA_029211085.1 Deferrisomatales bacterium
ATTTGTTTCCAATGGTTGCAAGACCATCTCGAACCTTAACCGGACAGCAGTGGTAATTAGTATGTGATCTAGTGATTCTAAACAGAGCCGAAAAGGCCGCTGCCGCTGATTCGGTTCCCTGGCCGCAGCGCGGCGTGGGTCAGACGTCACGAGGGGCATCGGACAGGGAGGTACGGTGCAGGACCGGATCGTCACTGGATATACTCCAGGGGTCATAGGGCGGGTCACGGAACTCCACGCGGTGTACTACTCTCTGCACTGGGGATTCGGTGCGTTCTTTGCGGCGAAGGTTGCATCGGAAATGGCCGAATTTGTGGCCCGCTTCGATGCGAATCGCGATGGAATCTGGTGCGCCATCGTGGACGATCGTATAGAGGCTTCGGTCACGATCGATGGAATTGATGCCGAGCGTGCCGGAGCGCACCTCAGGTGGTTCATCGCTTCCGATGTTGTCCGAGGAACAGGGCTTGGAGGTCGCCTAATCGAGAGGGCTATCCGTTTCTGTCGGGACAAGCGCTATGCGCGTGTTTACCTATGGACTTTTAGGGGTTTGGAACCGGCGCGTCACCTATATGAGAAGGTAGGGTTTTCTCTCGTAGAGACTCGTCCGGGGACGCAGTGGGGCTCTCAGGTCGATGAACAGCGCTATGAAGCGTCCTTGGCGTATGACGCATGACCTCGAGGGTCTCATCCGGGAAGCCCTGCGATGTCCTATGCCCGCGTGGTCGCCCTGACGGCGCTGGCCATGGTGGCGTTTGCGGGCAACTCCCTGCTCTGCCGGGCGGCTCGCAATCAGACGGCCATCGACCCGCTTGGTCTCCGGGGCGGTGATGCTCTGGCTGGTGGTGCGGGCGAGAGGCGGAACGCTGGCTGGCAGCGGCAACTGGGGGTCGGCGCTGGCGTTGTTTGCCTACGCGGCCGGCTTTTCCTTCGCGTATATGGGCCTGCCGGCGTCCACCGGTGCGCTGCTGCTGTTCGGTGCCGTGCAAGCCACGATGATCGGCTACGGTGCGTGGGCGGGGGAACGCCTGCGCAGGGGGCAGCTCCTGGGAGTCTTGCTGGCGTTCGGGGGGCTGGTTGGCCTGCTGCTGCCCGGCCTCTCGGCCCCGCCCCTGGTCGGTTCGGTCTTGATGCTGGGTGCCGGGGCGGCTTGGGGCGTATATTCCCTGCGCGGGGAGGGCGCGGGTGACCCCACCCGGGTGACCGGAGGGAACTTCGTGCGCGCGGTTCCCCTCTCGGTTGCGTTGAGCGTGGTGACGGTGAAGGGGGTCTCCCTGGACCCCGCCGGTGTCGGGTACGCGGTGGCTTCGGGCGCGCTGGCCTCCGGCATGGGCTACGCCGTCTGGTACACGGCCCTGCCGTCGCTCAAGGCCACCAGCGCGGCGACGGTGCAGCTCAGTGTTCCGGTGATCGCCGCCCTGGGGGGCATCGTCTTCCTCGGCGAGTCCCTAACCCTGCGTCTGGTGCTGGCGTCCGTGGCCATCCTCGGAGGCATCGCCCTGGTGATCTTGGAGAAACAGCATGGGAGAGGGGCCCTGCGAGATGCTCTGGCGGATGGCCGGTGAACGCGGTGCAGGGGACCTCAGTCCTGGAGAGGGATTCATGAAACCTACCCAACGGAGAACCGTCTGGCTGGGCGCCGCCGCCGTGGTGGTTCCGTTCGCGTTCATGGGCGCCTATCTGGCTGCGACCCGCGGCGGCAGCCTGCACTCCACTCCGGAGGTCGATGTGCTCTTTCTGTCCATCGGCCTCGGCATTGGCTGCGTCTGCCTGTGGGCGCTGCCCCTCAAGACCGTGACGAAGATCATCCTGGTGCTGCCGTACATCGCCGTGGTCGGCGGCGGGGCCTTCTTCTCCTGCTTCTGGCTCCTGGCCAGGTGCAGAGGTGTGGGGCCGTAGGCCGGCCGGACGAACAAACATGTTCAAGGTGACGCAGAATGGCGAGAACCGTTTGGACATCGAGTTGAGCGGGAAGCTGGACGCGGATGGGATGACGGTGGCGTTGGATGCCCTAGCCAGCAAGTCGGAGAATATCCAGCACGGAAGAATGTTGTATGAAGTCATCGACTTCCAGTTGCCGTCCCTGGCCGCGATGGGAGTCGAGTTTTCTCGGCTGCCTTCCCTGCTCGGGCTCATGAAGAAGTTCGACCGCGTAGCGGTCTTGACCGACAGGACCTGGCTGCAAATGGCCAGCGAACTGGAAGGGGCTTTGATCCCCGGCCTGGAGATCAAGGCGTTCGGCAGGGACCAGAGGGCCGAGGCAGAGGCCTGGCTGTCGGGTTAGGTTTCTAACTTTCTGGAACCCTGGGTTGTCCGTTCCCGGGCTGGCCGTGGAGGTCAAGACGGAGCCGATCACCCCTTGCGGTCGAACGCTACTCTTGCGGCGGGATCCCCAGGCGGTACGGGCCGCGCCGGACCTGGTATCCACCTTTCCGCGCGTCCTGGCCCGAACGACCGTAGAGACTCACCTGCTCCAACTCTCGGATCTTCTGTTTGCCCGCGTAGATCACCACCGCGCCCGGCGAAAGCCCGGCGTCCAGATAAGGGGAGGCGGTATCTGCCCGCGCCACCAGCACGCCGTCCGCCTGCTGGGCAAGAATGGCTACCCAGCTCAGGACGGCCTCATCTTGGGTCGGAACGTCGCCTCCGGTCAGGTGGAAATCAAACAGCAGGAGTTCCTTCCCGCGCCGCACTTCCAACCGCGCGGGTTGTGTTTGGTCGAGCACACCCGCGATGTTGTCTACCAGTGCCTCCCGGGTGAACAGGGCTCTGCCGTTGAGGCGAACCAGTTCGTCTCCCTCCCGGAGCCCCAGCCGTCGGGCGTCTGCGTCCTGGGGAACTGCGGTGATACGCAGCGGGAGCTGTTTGTATCCGTCCCGTTGGGTTTGGTAACCAAGCGCCTGTGTCGCTGCAAGCACGGCCTCCTTGAACTTCCCCGGATCGTGGACGAGAATTCGGAAACGCCCCTGTCCCAGGTCGAGCACGCTCGCCCCCGGCCCCACCTGCAACGACTTGGGGTGGACCGTCGCGAAGTGGATGAGCCAGCGCTTTCCGCCCCGGTTGAGGACTGCTACTCTCTCAATCCCGGCTGGGGTGTGCGCCAGTTGCGCCAGGGGGCTGGTTCCTACCGTGACCGCCGCGCCGTCCAGGGTTTCGATCACGTCGCCCGCGCGAAACCCCGCACGCCACAACAATGAGGTTTCCTCGATGGTCGTCGCATCGCCGTGGCGGCTTGGATGGCACCCCAGCAGCGCGAGAGCGATCAGTAGTGCGCCCGTGAGTCGTCCCATCATCTGCACCTGCCTCTTCCTGCAACGGTTCGTCGTTCCGGAACTCTACCCCACCGCCAGAGCGCCTCGCGGCCCCATCGGAAGTACACGCCGTGACGCATCGGAGATGGTACGCCGTGGGACGGGACTCGTTACGGGCTCTGTGGGTACGATACGAGTGGACAATCAGAGGAGCCTCGCTTGTGAAAGAATAGCGAAAACCGGCTTCCCGCCGGCACGGTTGCGCGGCATCGCCGGCCGGACCATGACCAAAGGGAGGGTTTCTTGTCGTTCACGGTGTCACCCAGGATAGAGATCGTCGAGGTCAGCCCCCGGGACGGTCTGCAAAACGAGGTCGTGGTGCTGTCCACAGAGGTCAAGCTGGAGTTGATCCGGCGCGCGTTAGACGCGGGGCTGCGGCGGGTGGAGGTGGCCAGCTTCGTCAACCCTCAGAAGGTGCCGCAGATGGCCGGCGCCGAGGTGGTGTGCGCCGGTCTACCCCTCCGGGACGACGTGACCTGGTCGGCGCTGGTGCTCAACCGGCGGGGTCTGGAGCGGGCCCTGGCCACGGAACGGTTGGACGAGATCAGCGTGGTGGCGGTGGCCAGCGATACCTTCGGCCGGCGCAACCAGGGGCGGACGGTGGCGGAGAGTATAGCCGTGGCGAAAGAACTGCTGGTGGAGACGCGCCACGCCGGCCTGCGGGGTCAGGTCTCCCTGGCGGTGGCGTTCGGCTGTCCCTACGAGGGGCCGGTGTCGCTGCAGCGGGTCGTCGAGGCGGTTCTGGAGTTAGCGGAGGCGGAGCCGGCGGAGATCGCCCTGGCCGATACCACCGGGGTGGGGGTGCCCCGCCAGGTCTTGGAGGCGTTTTCCTCGGTGGACGCCGCCCTGGGGGGGGCGATCCCCCTGCGGGGCCACTTCCACAATACCCGCAACACCGGCATGGCCAACGCGTTCGCCGCCGTGCAGGCCGGCGTCGTGACCCTCGACGCCAGCATCGGTGGCATCGGCGGTTGTCCTTTCGCGGCCGGAGCCGCGGGCAACATCGCCACCGAAGATCTCCTGTTCCTGTTGGGAGAAGCGGCGCCAAGTGGTGTGGACCCGGCCGCCGTGGCCGGCGCGGCCCGTTGGTTAAAGGGGATCCTGGGCAAGCCCCTGCCCTCCACCCTCGCCCACGCCCCGCCGTACCCGCCTGCCCCCTGATGCCCCGGTCTTCTTCGCCTCATGGGCGGGTCGCGAGCCGTCCCAGGTCGTCGCGGAGCACGCCTTCGGTCCCAAGATTGAATCCGGCATACACCGCCGCCACCTTCCCCTCCCGATCCAACAGGAAGCTGGTGGGGCTCAGGGACACCCCCCAGGCGTCTGCCCGGGAGGAGTCGTGGTCCCAGGTGAACGTGAAGGGAAGGTCGTAGAGGGCGACGTACTCTGCCAACCCCCGGGGTTTGATGTCGATAAACACACCCAGGACCCGGCAGCCGGGGGTTTCCGCTACCAGTCTCTTGAGCCCCACCATCTCGCGGACGCAGGTGCCGCAGGCGGTCTGCAGGAATACCACCAGGAGGGGGCCCCCCCGCGCCACCTCGTCTAGATTCCGGGTCTCGCCGGAATGCAGGTCGGTAAAGGCGAACGGCGGAGCGGGGTCGCCCGGGCAGAGCCGTTCTCCACCCCCCGCGACCGTGGCGCACAGCAGCAGGACAACGGGGAGAAGGCGGGGCAGGTGGGACGCGCGGAGTGGCAAGCGCATGGCTGACTCCCGAAGACAGGGCGCTGGCTTCCATTGATAGCAGATGCCCTGCGGGGCGCAAGGAGCGGGCTTCGTGCCATACCAGGTGTGGTGGGCCCCAGACGCGGAAAGGCCCGACCGTCACCGGCCGGGCCTTTCCGCACTACGGAGGGAGGAGGAGGGTGAGGAGGGTCAACCATCCTTCGCTGCAAGCACCGGCAGGGCGTCCTCTGGCTTCCATTCCCGCACCAGCCGTTGCGCTTCGGCGATCTGCGCCGAGTTCATCTTCTCCGCTACGAGGTCCCGGTCTTCCCGGGCGATGTCTCCGTCCATGTCGGTCAACCTGTCCGCGGCCAGACTGAACCACTTGTAGGCCTGCACGAAGTCCTGCTTCAGACCCGCACCCACGGCATACAGCAGGCCCAGTTGGTACTGGGCACCCGGGTGGCCCTGTTTGGCTGCCAGTCGGGACCACTTCACCGTCTCTGCGTCGTCCTGGCGCACTCCCTGGCCGTTGGCGAACATCACGCTGAGGTTGTACTGAGCGTCCACCAGGCCCTGCAGGGCAGCCTTCTGGAACCACCGCACAGCGTCGAAGTCGTTACGCTGCACGCCGTTGCCGTCGGCCAGGGCCACACCCACCGAGTTCTGGGCCTTCGCGTCTCCCTGCCGCGCTTGGTTCATCAGATCGTCAAAGGAAGTGTTGGCTCCCTTCGCCCCCGCCACTCCTGAAAAAAGCAGGGTGGTGCAGACAGATACGGCCAAAAGAACGGTGCGTTTCGACATGGAACCTCCTTCGGTACAACCCCTTGTGCAATGTGAAATGAACTAGTAGCCAGTGCATGGCGACCAATGGTTTAAAAATATCAAATCACTGACAGCATAACTAGCGTAGTTTCATGTATTGGTCAAGCCCGTAAACCATATTTTCTGTATGTGGCCGAACGAAGTTCCCTGCCGGCAGCAGAGTTTTCGATCCGTGGATTGGCACTGATTGAAGAATTCCTGCCACAGAATATATGTGCATTATCGTGGACGCAGAAACATGTGGTATGGGGACGTATTAGGGTGGTGAGCGAGCGCAAAAAACCAATATAAGGGCCGTGTCTGCACTTTTTTGGATTAGTTTGTTCTAGAAATTGTTCTTTTGAATACTCGGGAGCACAGAGGGGATAAATATAAGTGAATAGCTCGGAACGTTTTCTGTCCAGGATTTCCAGAAGACGCCAATTGTCCAAACAAATAAAAAGAAAAGACCTGGCCCCATCAGGGTGCGCTTGCCGCACATCGGTGCAGGAGGGAAACGACCCCGGAAGGGCCCGTGTGGCGCCGCGTCGTGAGGCTCAGGAAGGGTGTAACTACAGGGTTTCGACCGACACGTTGCGGGGTACGAGGCGACCGCGCATGCCCCGTTTGCGGACGTAGGGTTCCACGTCTTCATTCTTCATCGGCACCGGGTGCTTTGCGTTGGCCCGCTTGGGAGGCAGTTCGAGCACTTCGGAAAAAACCTTCAAAGCGACCAGATCTTCTTCGCCTTTCAGGTGGATGAGCTTGTTGCCCTTGCCCTTGGGATACTCCTGGATCTCATCCAGGGCGAACACGAGCAGATAACCGGCGCGGTTGATCGCGGCTACCCGCTCCTCCCCGGGCCGCAGCAGGATCGGCGGCAGCGCGGTGCCGCCGGCGGTGTTGAGCACGGCCTTGCCGGCCTTGTTGCGGGCGGCCAGGTTGCCGGCCTCGGTGATGAACCCGTAGCCGATGGAGGAGGCCAGCAGCAGCCGGTCCTTCTCGTGGGCGGTGAACATGGAGATGATCCGGGCTCGGTCCTGGACGTCCACCAGGGAGGTGATCGGCACGCCGTCGCCCCTCCCGCCGGGAACCAGGCTGGCGGCCACGGTGTAGGCTCGGCCGTTCTCGTCGAACAGCAGGAAGCTCTTGGAAGTGCGGGTTTCGATCACCGTGTGCAGCCCGTCGTCGTCTTTGAAGGTCAGAGCCGACAGCTCCAGGTTGTGTCCGCTGCGGCTGCGCAGCCACCCCTTCCGAGACAGGACGATGGTTACCGGTTCGTCGATCAGGCTGTCGTCGAACGCGGCCGCTTGGGTCTCCTCGATCACGGTGCGTCGCGGGGTGGCGTAGGTGGCGATGTCCAGTTCCAGCTCCGCGATGATCAACTCCACCAGTGCCGCGCGATCGCCGAGCAGACGGTTCAACTCGACCTGCTCGGTGCGCAGTTCGGCCAGTTCCTTTTCGATGGCCAGCTCGTCCAGGCGGGTGAGCTGGCGGAGTTTCATGTCGAGGATCTTGTCGGCCTGGATCTCGGAGAGGTCCCAGCGTTCCATCAGCGCCTGCTTGGCGATCTGGTCGTTGTCGGAGGCGCGGATGATGCGGATTACCTCGTCCATGTCGAGGAGGACCTTGACGAACCCGTCCAGGATGTGGATGCGCGCTTCCACCTTCTCCATGCGGCTTTCGCAGCGCCGGGTGACCGTGTCCACCCGGTACTGGTTCCAGTCCCGCAGGATGTCCAGCAACCCCATCTGGGCCGGCAACCCCGCCAGGTTTATGAGGTTCATGTTGACCTTCACCTTGGTCTCTAGGGAGGTCACGCTGAACAGGTAGTTGGCCAGTTCATCGGGTTTCTGCCGGCGGCTCTTGGGGTACACCTCCAGGTACACCGGGCCGGTGTCGTTGCCGGCGCCGTTGTTGATCTCGCTCACCCGGGCCAGCATCGCCAGTTTGGCGGCGCGCTGTTCGGGCGTGAGCTGTTCGGCGCCGCGGCCGTTGCCCTTTTTGCCGTGTTTCTTCGGCTGCGGGTTGGAGAGGGCGTCGAGTTCCAGCTGCACGTTCTCCGGGCTCACCTTGGGGGGCAGTTCGGTGAACACCAGGTGCCAGCCGTCTGCGTCTTGCTTGATCTCGTAGCGGGCCCGCACGGTGAGCATGCCGCGCCCGGTTGCGTAGATCTCCTCCAGTTCGTCCCGGGAGTTGATCACCTGGGCACCGCAGGGAAAGTCCGGCCCCTTTACGTGGCGCATCAGCCCCAACAGGGTGGTGTTGGGGTTCTTGAACAGGGCGATGGCCGCTTTGCACGTCTCTCCCAAGTTGTGGGCGGGGATGTCCGAGGCCATGCCCACGGCGATGCCCATCTGGTCGTTCAACAGCACTGCGGGTACCCGCACCGGCAGGGTCACCGGCTCCAGATCGTTGCCGTCGTAGTTGGGGCGGAAGTCCACGGTGCCCTTGTTGATCTCTTCTAGGAACACCTGGGCGAACCGGGCCATGCGGCACTCGGTGTAGCGCATTGCGGCGGGTGAGTCGCCGTCCAGGCTCCCCCAGTTGCCCTGGCCGTCGATCAGCGGGTGGCGCAGGTTGAACGGCTGGGCCATCAGCACCATGGCGTCGTACACCGAGGCGTCGCCGTGGGGGTGGTACTTGCCGATCACGTCGCCCACCACCCGCGCCGACTTCTTGTGCGCCGCCCGGGCGTTGAGCCCCAACTGGCTCATGGCGTAGAGGATGCGCCGGTGCACCGGCTTGAGGCCGTCGCGCACGTCGGGGATGGCGCGGCTCATCAGCACGGAGACCGCGTAGGAGAGATACGACCGGTCCATGTACGGTCCGGCCTCGACGCTCTCTCCGGCGGGCTGAGGATTTCCGGTTCGGCTGGCAAAGATGTCGAGCTGTTCAGACAAGGGCGTCTCCTACGGGTGACGGAAGGGGCACCTCCCGGCCTGGCGCGGGCGGGAGGTCTGGACGAAAGCTGCTACTGGAGAAACGGGCCACGCAACGGGGAACCCGCGGGGGCAGGGCGCCTCCCCCTTGCCGCGGCCCGTGGGGTCTGGGTTGCGGAAACCGGAGCGCTTCGGAAGCCCGGCGGCAGGGCTTCGCCGGCACAGGGCCGCAGCAGGCGCCTCTGGGACCAGCCGCGTTCAGTCCAGGAACTCCTCGTCCGGGAACTCGCCGTCCATGTAGTCGTGCATGCCGTCGGCGGCCATGCTGGTGCTCTCGATGATCGAGCTCAACGACTGGCTCAGCAGGTGCACCGTCTCCGCCTGGACCCTTCTCTCCTCGCGGCTGTCGCAGCTCGAGAGATCGGTGATCTGGCGGAGCAGTTCTGCGGAAAGGGCGTCGAGTACCTTCGTCAGTTCGTCCATCTGCTGCCTCCCAGTACTGGGTTGATCGGCGACCCGGAGATCACCATTGTCCTCAGATGTCCACCTCTGCCAGGTTCCCTTCCGCTTCGATCCACGCCCGCCGGGCAGCGGCTTCCTTCTTTCCCAGGCAGCGATGGAAGCGATTCTGGGTGTCGTCCTCGGTGCCGGGCTCCACCACCAGGCGCAGGATCCGGCGGGTATCGGGGTTCATGGTCGTCTCCCACAGTTGGGTGGGGTTCATCTCGCCCAGGCCCTTGAAGCGCTGGGTCTTGAGCTTGTCCGGATCCACGCCTTCGGCCACGGCCTTATCGGCGGCTACCGCCAGTTCGGCGTCGTCCAGACAGTACACGGTGCGGCGATTCTTGTACTTGCCGTGGGCCGGAACGTCCAACCGAAACAGGGGCGGCTCGGCGATATAGATGTGGCCGGCCGCCACCAGGCGGGGGTAGTGCTTGACGAAGAACCCGGAGAGCAGGCTGCGGATGTGGGCGCCGTCCACGTCGGCGTCGGTCATGATGATGATCTTGCCGTAGCGCAGTCCCGACAGGTCCACCCGGTCCCCGGGTTCGTGGGGGTCCACGCCGATCGAAACCACCATGTTGTGGGTGGCCTCGCAGGCCAGGATTTCGGCGCGTCCCACCTCCCAGGTATTGAGGATCTTGCCGCGCAGGGGCAGGATGGCCTGGATCTCCCGGTTGCGGGCCTGTTTCGCCGAGCCCCCGGCGGAGTCCCCTTCCACCAGGAACAGCTCGGTGCGCTCCAGGTCCTTCTCCTTGCAGTCGGCCAGCTTGCCGGGCAGGGTTGCCAGGGTTCCCTGGCGTTTCTTCTCGATCCTCTTGCCTTTGCGCACCCGCTCGGCGGCGGCCTTGATCGCCAGTTCGGTGATGGCCCGACCGTCGTCCACGTGCTCGTTGAGCCAGAACTCGAAGCGGTCCCGGAACATGGCGGAAATGAGGCGGGCTGCCTCCCGCGAGGTGAGGCGTTCCTTGGTCTGGCCCTGGAACTGGGGCTCCTTGAGCCGGGCAGAGAGCAGGAAACAGGCCTTGGTCCACACGTCCTCGGGGCTGAGCTTGATGCCCCGGGGTAGCAGGTTGTGGTGGTCGGCGAAGGCGCGGATGGCGTCGCACACCGAGGTGCGCAGGGCATTGAGATGGGTGCCGCCGTGGGGGGTGGGGATCAGGTTGACGAAGCTCTCGCCCACGCCGCCGCCCTCGGTGACCCAGGTCAGGGCCCACTCGGCCCCCTCTCCCTCGGAGAAGTCGCCGCCGTTGGTTTCGGGTCGAAAGAAGCGGCTGCCGACGAAGATAGGGCAAGCGGTCTCCCGGTCTTCGATCAGGTCTACCAGGTGGTCTTTGAGGCCGTCCTGGTAACACCACTCCCGGGTGTCGGCGAGCTCCCCGTTGGGACCTTCGGTTTCCAGGCTGACCCGGGTGCCCGGCAGCAACACCGCCTTGGTGCGCAGCAGGCGCTCCAAGGCCGCACGGTGGATCGTCGGTGAGTCGAAGTACTGGGGGTCGGGCCACACTCGGATCCGGGTGCCCGACTCGCCCTTGCGCACCCGCGCGTCGTCCCGGCGCAGCGGTTCGGCCAGTTCTCCGTTGGCGAACGCGATGCTCCACTGGCCGCCGTCCCGGCGCACCGTGGCTTCCAGCCGGGTGGAGAGGGCGTTGGTCACCGACACACCCACCCCATGCAGTCCGCCAGAGAAGCTGTAGTGCTTGCCCTCGAACTTGCCGCCGGCGTGGAGGGTGGCGAAGATCACCTCGATGGCGGGCTTTCCCTTCTGGGCGTGCAGATCCACGGGGATGCCGCGTCCGTCATCCTCCACGGTCGCCGAGCCGTCGGCGTGCAGGCGCACCCGCAACATGCTCGCGAACCCCGACAGACTCTCGTCGGCGGCGTTGTCGATGATCTCCTGGATGATGTGGTTGGGGTTGGAGGTTTCGGTGTACATCCCCGGGCGCTTGCGCACCGGGTCGAGGCCCTCCAGGGCCTTGATGGCAGAGGCGTCGTACGCCTCGCTCTTGCCCGCCATGGGATTCCGCGCTCCCTGCAGGAGGGTCCGCCCCCGGCCCCCTCCTGGGGGGGCTGGACCCTCGAATGGTCTCGATCAAAGCAGGGGATTCCCTGCCGCTGCCGCAACATCTTGTACCCCAGATGGCAAGTGCACCACAAGATGTTGCGCCGGCGGGGCGGCAGGAGGGAGCCTTATCGTTGTGCGGATGGCCTGCCGGGGGTAGGCTGACGACCGATGCCGGGGGTGTCGCAACCCGCGTCTCGGAGCGGAGGACCCGTGGCCCACCCTTTGCGCGGCAAACGCCACAATCTACCCGAGTACACCGCGGGTGAGGAGGTGGCCCACGTCATCACCCACGGCCTGGGGGCGGCGCTGAGCCTGATCGCCCTGGTGCTGCTGGTGGGCGTGACCTGGGTGCGCGGGGATGCCTGGCACCTGGCCAGCACCGCCATCTACGGCGCGACTCTGCTCATTCTCTACAGCGGTTCCACCCTCTACCACAGCGCCCGGTCGCCCCGCTGGCGGCACGTGACGAAGGTGATCGACCACTGTGCGATCTACCTGCTGATCGCCGGCACCTACACCCCCTTTACCCTGGTGACTCTGCGCGGCCCCTGGGGCTGGACCCTGTTCGGCACCGTCTGGGCGCTCGCTCTGATCGGCGTTGTCGCCGAGGCGTGGTGGGTCTACCGGCCGGAGAAACTCGCCACCGCGCTCTATCTGGTCCTGGGCTGGGTGGTGGTGATTGCCATCAAACCCCTGTACGCGGCGCTTCCGGCCGGGGGGCTGGTTTGGCTGGTGGCGGGGGGGCTCAGTTACTCCCTGGGAACCATCTTCTACGTCATGAAGAAGACCCGCTACATGCACGCAGTGTGGCACCTGTTCGTGCTCGGCGGCAGTATCTGTCACTTCGTCGCCGTGGCGCTGTATGTGGTGCCGGGGTAGGGACGCCCGGTTCCACACGGGCAGTGGGACCCGGGTCTGCGCGTCTCGTGAAAATTGCGGTAAGATTTCCCTTGCGTTTCCCGCCGGCTGCGTGCAAACTCCTGCAAATTGATGGGTGCAGGGAGTTGCGGCCCGTCGAGAGTTTTCGGTGACCAAATCCAAAAGGGAGAGGCGGCCGACGCCTCTCCCTTTTTGTCTTTCTGGCGCACATGGGTGCGCCGAGCAGCAATTCGGTGGGCATGTTCTGGTGTTTGGGATCTTCTTCCCGCTCTGGGTACTCTGACCATCGCAGTTGCATCACCAGGGATTAGAAGTCCCAGAACACGAGGAGAAGTGAACATGGGTAAGGGAACAGTGAAGTGGTTCAACGATCAGAAGGGTTTCGGTTTCATCACCCCGGAGGGTGGCGGTGCAGATCTGTTCGTGCACTTCAGCGCCATTCAGGGTGAGGGGTTCAAGACCCTGACCGAGGGGCAGACGGTGGAGTTCGATCCGGCCGACGGTCCCAAGGGCCCCCAGGCTGCCAACGTTCGCGGCCTGTAAGCCACAGCGCAGTCGACCGATGGAGAGCGGGTTCCTTCGGGAACCCGCTTTTTTTTGTCTTGGGGGGTGTTCGATCGAGAGAGGAACTACCGATGGCAAATGTCATACCAGGCGTAGGCGACCCGGTCCAATCCCGCTGCACCAAGTGCAAGCGGATCACCCGGCACTTTGTGGTCTCCCTTGTGGAGGGGAAGCCGGTGCGGGTGCAGTGTACGGCCTGTGAGGGGATCCACAACTACCGGCCCGCCAAGGTTCCTGCCAGCCCCCGGCCCGCCACGGCCCCGCGCCGGCGGGCGACCTCGGCGGCTGCCCGGTCCGAGGCCGCGGCCCAGGAATTTGAGGAGGCGATGGGCGAAAAGGACCGGACCCGGGCCACCGCCTATCAAATGACCGGTACCTTTCGTTCCCGGGAACTGCTTCAGCATCCCACCTTTGGGCTGGGCTTGGTGCGCAAGGTGGTACCCCCCAACAAGATCCACGTATTGTTCCGAGACGGTCTGCGCACCCTGCGCTGCGCGGGCTAAGTCTCCCTGCCTGCCGTGGCCGTCCCAAGGCCAGGGACCGGTCGGCGGGGGAAACCCTGCCTCGGGGAACAGCAGCGCCCAGAGTTTCGCGGTTTCCTCTGTCAGTCGCAGTTCACCTGAAGCCCGCAGCCGTCATCTTTCGGGAACAACGTGTCCTGAGGGCCTGCCGACCCGAACGGGTCGAACCCGCCACCTTGTGGGGCGCATAGGGTCTGCACGTAGTCGAGGATGAACGCGGTGCCGGTGACGACCTGGAGTCCGGTGGGCTCTTTGGCGATGAGGATCGGAATCTGGTCCAGACCCAGCAGGGTGGCAGCCGCCAGGTTCACCCGGGGGTCGTAGGCGGGCAGGTGCTCGTAGGTCGGAAACAACTCCCGAGTGACGGCGGTCACCGGATTGTAGCGCACCGTGCAGCCCGGCAGCGTGGCGAGCGCCTCTTCCACCTCCTGGCAATGGGGGCAGTCCTCGCCGAACAGCAGGTAGAACTCGGGGCCACCGGTGCCGTTTTGAACGGCGTAGGTGCCGTCGTCCAGGTCCCGGTGAAACGGCGTGAACGACAGTAGGGAGAAGATGGTGCACGCCGCGGTGAACCCGGCCGCCCCGAACAGAACCCCCTTCCCCACCAGAACGACATTGCAGGCGGCGACCAGCCCCAGCACTACCAGGCAGTACTGGCACCACGCTCCGGCCACGTGCCACTGGTAGGCGAACAACACCCCCTCGGCCGCGAACGCCGCGGTAAGCAGTGCGTGCAGCACCACGAACACGCCCCGGGACCCGCTGCGCCGCACGACCATTGCCATTCCGCCGATCGCAACGAACACCGCAGCACCGAATAGATTGAACCACGCCGGTGGAATGCGGGTGAGTTGCCCCACCAGCGCGCAGCCCTGGCCCACGCACAGCTCCTTGCCGGTGGCGAACACGGCGATGGCTTGGGCTGCGGTGAGGGTCGCTGCGCCGAACGCCACCACGGCGCCGAGCAGCAACCAGGTGCCGCCGCGGAGTGGGGGGGCAGAAGCTCCGGAGGGAAGGGGCGGGAAGGAGTCGGGGCGCATGGCAGCCTCGTCGTAGTCGGTTTCACGTTTCGGGTATCACAGCAGCATATCCTGGCACAGTTGCCGGTGCAGCAAACAGGGGGGGCGGGTATATCGGGCTGCGGGCGTTAACGGGTGGAGGTGGTGCCCTCGGGGGGCGGCCGGGGGGCGAGCGGCGAACCCGCCGGGGGCGTCTCGGCGATGTTTGCCAGTTGCAGCGGAGAATCGGCCCCGGTGTCGAAGCGGGCCAGCAGGGGCGTTGCCAGGGCCTGAAACTCGGCCAGATGGCTTTTGCTCACGGGCTCGGCCGAGGTGGATTTCTGGCGCAGGGGGTTCACCGGGGAGCCATTCTTGTACATGCGGAAACACAGATGGGGGCCGGTCGCCAGGCCGGTGGCTCCCACGTAGCCGATGATGTCCCCCTGGCTGATCTTCTTGCCCTTGCGCAAGCCCCTGGCGAAACGGCTCATGTGCAGGTAGAGGGTGCTGTAGGTGCTGTTGTGGCGGATCTTCACGTAGTTGCCGTTGCCCGTGGTGTATCCCTTTTCCTGTACCACCCCGTCTCCCACGGTCTTGATGGGGGTGCCGGTCGGTGCGGCGTAGTCGATGGCCGGGTGGGCTTTCCATGTCTTGGTGACCGGGTGGAACCGGCGGGTGCTGAACCCTGACGAGATGCGGCTGAACGACAGAGGGGCTTTCAGGAACGCCTTGCGCAGACTGTTGCCCTCAGGGTCGTAGTAGGCGGCGCCGCGGTCCCCATCCTGGAACAGCACGGCGCGGTACACCTGACCCTGGTTGACGAACTCCGCGGCCAGGATGCGTCCGTATCCCGCGGGTTCCCCGTCGCGGAAACGTCGCTCCACCAGCGCCTGGAACGCGTCGCCCCGACGGATGTCGCGGATGAAGTCGATATCCCAGGCGAAGATGTCGGACAGATCGATCGCCAACTCGGGTTCCTCTCCGCTCTCCGATACCGCTTCGAACAGGTTGGAGAGGATGGTGCCCTCCACCGGGTCTACCCGCACCTCGTAGACGATGGGCACCGTCTCCACCTGGAACCGATCGTCTTCGAGGGCGATGCGGAGTTGCTCTTCCCGGTCGATGTCGTACACGAACTGCTCGAACTCCCCATCCACGGTGCACAGTTCGTAGGGTTGGCCGGCGCAGATGCGGGTGAGGGGGAAAACCGCCTTGCTCTGGCTGGCCAGTTCGTGGATCTGTTGGGGGGTGAGGTGGTCCCCGAGCAGGGCAGAGATGGTGTCCCCCGGTCGGATCAGCCCCGCCTGTACCTCGCGCTGCACGACCGGTTCCGGCGGCTGCGCGGGGGCGTGGGCGGGTGGGGTTGCAGCCAACGGTAGCTGCTCCAAGGGCGGCGTGCTGGCCTGGGTTTCGCTCACCGGTGCCCGCAGGCTACCCCAGGACAGGGCGAGAGCCAGCACCGCCAACCCAGCTGCGACCAGGTAGCGGAGGGGGCGGCGTCTGGGGCCGCGGTCCGAGAAACGATTGCGAAGGCGGATTTGCATGGGTGAACGTCGGTTGTCGAGTCTTTGGGGTCGCACGGTGGCGCGCTGATCGCGGCCGCTCTTCCCCGTATCGGCTGTTGCCCTGCTGTGGTTGACCGGGCATTGCCCGAAGGTGACGGGTGCTGATGGCGAAAGACACGCGCCCGTGGCCGCAAACTGTACCGAAAGACGGTGTGCGGCGCCACCCCCTATGTCTCCGCTGCACGGGGCGGGATGCGGCCCGCACCCCTGCCGACAGGCGGGGCTGCCCGCCCATCGGCAGTTTCCTTGCACTTGTGGCGCTACGCCGCTACCATGCCGACACCTGCAGCCGTTAAACTGAGGAAACGTCAGCCGTGAATCGGTTCTCGACCCGCCCCCGCACCGCAGAGCCCCTTGGCCCTGCAGCCGCTGCAGCTAGTCTGCAAGTTGCTTGTGTGTGTCCGGCCCGGGGCCGGCCCGAGGTTCGCTGACAACGTCTCCTGTTCGGCGGTTTGAACCGAGGCCATGGGCGAAGAGCTCATGGCCTTTCTTGCGGGTGCCGTGCCCGGCGCCCGGGGAGATACCCAATATGCGCAACAACATCGTCCACATCGGTGCCGGCGAACTTACCTACGAGATCCGCGCGATCGTCAAGATTGCCGAGCAACTCGCCGCCCGAGGCATTCCCGTGCAACTGGAGAACATCGGCGACCCGGTGGCGAAGGGCGAGCCGGTGCCGGCCTGGATCAAACGGGTGGTTTCAGACCTGACCCTGCAGGATTGCTCCTACGCCTACTGCCCCACCAAGGGGTTGCTGGAAACCCGCGAGTTCCTGGCCGCCCGGACCAACGGCCGGGGCGGGGCGCAGATCACCGCGGAAGACGTGGTGTTCTTCAACGGCCTGGGGGACGCGATCCAGAAGGTTTACGGCCTGCTGCGCCGGGAGGCCCGGGTGATCGGCCCGTCGCCCACCTACTCCACCCACTCTTCCGGCGAGGCGGCCCACGCCGGGCAATCCCCGATCTGCTACCGGCTCGATCCAGACAACCAGTGGTACCCGGATCTCGACGACCTGCGTCTGTCGGTGAAGTACAACCCCGCCATCTCCGGCATGCTCATCATCAACCCGGACAACCCGACCGGTGCGGTGTACCCGGAAGAGGTGCTGCGGGAGATGATCGACATCGCCCGGGAGTACGACCTGTTCCTGATCGCCGACGAGATCTACCAGAATCTGGTGTACAACGGGCAGACCACCCGCCCCATCTCCGATCTAGTCGGCGATGTGCCGGCGATCTCGCTCAAGGGGATCAGCAAGGAACTGCCATGGCCCGGGGCTCGCTGCGGGTGGATGGAAGTGTACAACGCCGGCCGGGATCCGGTGTTCGACCTCTACATCAAGAGCATCGTGGACTCCAAGATGGTCGAGGTGTGCTCCACCACCCTGCCCCAGAAGGCGATCCCGTTGATCCTGGGCCACCCCGAGTACCCCGCCCATCTGGAACGGCGGCGCAAGCGTTACGAGCGTTTCTCAAACCTCGCCTACCAGTTGCTCCGGCCCCTTCCCGGGGTGCGGGTCAACCGCACCAACGGCGCGTTCTACATGAGCGTGGCGTTTGCCGACGGGTTGCTCTCCCCACACCAGACGTTGCCCATCGACGACCCGGAGGTGCGGGTCATGGTGGAGGGGCTGGTGGGTGCCCCGAACACCCCTCTGGACAAGCGCTTCGTGTACTACCTGCTGGCCTCCACCGGGGTCTGCGTGGTGCCCCTGTCTTCGTTCCATACGGCGTTGCGGGGGTTTCGCATCACCCTGCTGGAGCCCGATGAGGATCACTTCGTGGAGATCTACCGCACCGTGGGGCGGGCGATGGAGGATTATCTGGCGTCCTGAGGACGGCCGGGCGGGGCGAGGCAGGCAACAGGTCGCAGCAGGTGACACGGCTCGACGGGGGGGCCGAACCGCGGGAATGGTGAGCCAGTTGCAACCGGTGGCAACCCCGCCGTGAAGGCTGCCGGCACGGCGGTCGGATCAGACCGGTATGCCGTAGTCCGGGGGCTCTCGGTCGATCTCCCTGTCCCGAAACGGCTGCGCCTCTTCCTCGGTGGCCTTTACCAGACGAAGGCCCGGGGCCACGGCCTTGACCACGCCGTGCTTCACCACCACGTGGCGGGGGCCGCCTTCCAGGTTGTACTGCGCTCTCTCCTCGGTCCTGTTGTGGTCGTCCATCGGGGTGCCTCCTGGTGCGACGTCGGCGACGTGGCCTGCAATGGGGGGCGTGGGGCGGCCCCGGGGTGACCCCGGACCGAGGCATCCGCCCCGGTCCGGGATCCGTCTGGGACTCGTCGTCAGCCCTTGAGGATCGCCAGGGCCTTCTCGTTGAGCGCGTCGGTCATGTAGGAGATCCCGGTGATCGCCTCGGTCTCCCGGTTGGCGCTCATGAGGTCGTCGCGGCAGATGCTCGCCAGATCGAACTTGCGCGCCCCGGCCATGAACTGCTGCAGGCCGCAGGCCAGCTTGTCGGCGTAACCGTACATGGCCACGGCGCCGAACGGCACGTCGTCCATCGCGTCGGCCCCCACCTTGTTCTTGACGGCCTCCCAGCCGGAGAAGATCTCTTCCGGGTAGGTGCCGACGGTCTTCACCGAGGTGGGCAGGGCTTCCCAGTGTCCGCTGAGCTCGGCGCGCCTCTCGGGCTTGAACACCCCCTCGATGTTGCTGCCCAGGTAGCCGGGGATCATCGGCGCGCGGCCCATGCACACCAGCTTGGTGTACGGCGCGCACAGGGCCAGGGCCTTGAAAATATGGTCCTCGCGGGCAAAGCCGCCGGCCAGGGCGATGTCGGGCACCTTGATCCCGTTCTCCTCGAGCAGCTTGCAGTATTCGTAGGTTTTGGCGTGCAACTCCAAGGAAGGCACGCCCCAGTGCTGCATCATGTTCCAGGGGCTCATGCCCGTGCCGCCCCCAGCCCCGTCCACGGTGAGCAGATCCAGGCCGCAGTCCGCCGTGTAGCGGATCGCCATGGCCAGGGCCTCCATGCCGTAGGCGCCGGTCTTCAGGGAGATGCGCTTGTAGCCCAGTTTGCGCAGGTAGCCCACTGCCTCCTTGAAGCCCTTCTCCACGCCGTCGCTGTCGTCGATGTCCGTGGCTCCCAGGCGGCTGTGCCGGGCGAAGGAGCGGATCGCCCGGTGCTTGAACGCCTGCTGCACCGTGGGGTCATAGGGGTCCGGGTCGACCACGTAGCCGCGGTCCTTGAGGAACTGGGCGTACTCCAGGTCGGTGACCTGGATCTCGCCGCCGATGTCCTTGGCGCCCTGGCCCCACTTGAGCTCGATGATCACCTTGTCGCCGTATTTGTCCACGATGTACTCGGCCACCCCGTTGCGGGTATCCTCGACGTTCATCTGCACGATCACCGCGCCGTAACCGTCGTAGTAGCGCAGGAACATGTCGATGCGGCGGTCCAACTCGGGGGCAGAGATGATGCGCCCCTTCTCCAGCTTGGACTCCTTGTCCACCCCCACCACGTTCTCGCCGATGACGATCGGGAAGCCGCACAGGGCCGCACCCACCGCGAAACTGTTCCAGTACTTGGCGGCGATGAAGGTCGAGCCCAGGGCTCCGGTCATCATCGGGACGCGGCACTTGGTCTTGATCTCCCCGCCGAAGGAGGTCTGGATGTCGACGTTGGGGAACACGCAGTCGTCCGGATCCTTGCTCAGCCCCGCGGGAAGACCCTTGGAACCGTAGGCGTACCCTTGGATGCGCAGGGCGTGGTATCCGGCGCCCACGGCCGAGATGTGGCTCGCCCCCGAGGTGATGTTGCCGAAGTTGCGCGGGTAGAGGAGCTTGCGACCCACCAGGGAGGACAGCCAGGTCTCGCACTTGCCCTTGCAGTCGCTCATGCACAGGGTGCAGAGGCCCGACTCGCAGGGGTTGCCGCGGTTCACTGTACCCAGTGCGTCGTTTTGCTTCGGCCAGTCAAACATGGTTGTCTCCTCTTGGGTGATGGGGCAGCGCCGGAGTAAACGGCAGTTGGTTGCCGATCTGTGAAAAGATAGTTGTTGCCACACGAACCCCAGGTCAACAAAATACCCCAATATTTTATTGAGGAAACCCGGGTCGGCAGAACTGCCGCAGGACGGCGGGGTTGGTCCTTGTGACGCGGCAGTTCTGCCGATCAAGAGCCTCCCGGGAATAGCGCGTGGGCAGGGGGTGTCGCGTCATGAACAGTAAACGGGGTCGCAAACGCACGGCGATTCTGGAGGTGCTGCGCACCGAGCAGGAGCCCGTCTCCAGCGCGATGATCAGCGCCGAGCTCATGGCCCGAGGCGTCGAGGCCAGCGAGCGCACGGTGCGCGAGTACCTGTCCCAGTTGCGCGGCGAGGGACTCAGCGTGGCGGTGGGCAAGAGGGGACACCGGGTGACGGCGGAGGGGCTGGCGGAACTCGACGCCGCCACCCTGCTGTACCGGGTGGGGTTCCTGTCGGCGAAGATCGACGAGATGACCTACCGGATGGACTTCGACCTGAACAGCCGCCGCGGCACCGTGGTGGTGAACACCAGTTTGGTGCCCGCCGACCAGTTGGCCCAGGGTGTGGAGCGGATCTGCCGGGTGTTCGAGAAGGGCTACGCCATGGGAACCCTGATGGCACTGTTGTCCCCGGGGGAGAAGCTGGGGCAGCTCGAGGTCCCCGCCGGGCAGTTGGGGTTCTGTACCGTATGTTCCATCACTTTAAACGGGGTGCTCCTGAAATACGGCATCCCCACGCGCTCCCGGTTCGGGGGGTTGCTGGAACTCGTGGGGGGCCGCGCCACCCGTTTCGTGGAGCTGATCACCTACGACGGGACCAGCATCGACCCCCTGGAGGTGTTCATCCGCAGCGGTATGACCAACTACACCGGCGCCATCACCGATGGCAACGGCCGCATCGGCGCCAGCTTTCGCGAGGTGCCGGCGGACAGCCGCCGCCGGGTGGTGGCCCTGGCCGCCGAACTGGACGCCATCGGCCTGGGGGCGTTCCTGAAGATCGGCCACTCCGGCCAACCCCTGTTCAACATCCCCGTGGGGGAAGGCCACGCCGGTGCTGTGGTGATCGGCGGCCTCAACCCCATCTCCATCCTGGAGGAGATGGGCTACCGCATCGAGTCGCGTGCCATGTCCGGGCTGCTGGAGTACGGACGCCTGTTTCCCTACGCCGAGTTTCCCGAACGGCTTGCCGCTGTGACCGCTGTCGGCGGCTGAGTGCAACGGGCATTCTCGGGGCAGCACGACGGTCCCATCGGGCCCTGTTTGCCGAGTGGTAGGGCGGATGTGCCCCTGCCATACCTCTCACACCCAGTGCCGCCACAACATTTGACGGACCAGGGACGGGAGTGGTACACGGTCGAGCCGAGTATCCACTCGGTTTTGACTTCCCCTGGAGCCCGGAGGCTGGAGGTTGCCCATGACCCGGCGACAGGCACTGCTGCGCCACGCCGCCGAGCTGTTTGCTGCCCGGGGGTATGCGGCCACCCCCACCGCGGAGATCGCGAGCCAGGCGGAGGTGGCCGAGGGCACCCTGTTCCATCACTTCAAGACCAAGGACGCGATGCTTCTGGAAATCCTGTCGGGTGTCTTCGATCGGCACTTCCAGCAGGCCAGGTCCCGGATCGAAGACGCGCCCACGGGGCTCTGGGCGTTGGAAGCACTCGTCGAGTTTCACTTCTCGTTCGCCCGGGACCACCGCGACGAGATGCTCTTGGCGGTGCGGGATTTTCCCTACCATCTGGTGGCGCCCGGCTCGGACGGGCACACCGAACTCATGCCCAAGATCCGCCGCCACCTGGGGTTGTTCGTCGGCTGCCTCGAACAGGGTATCGCCGACGGCTCGATCCGCCTGGTGCCGGTAGCCGAGACCGCCCATTTGCTGCGGAGCCTGGTGATCGGGACCACCCGAGTTACCCTCCTGGGCCCCTTGGACGCCCCCGACATGACCCGGGCCGCCGTGGAACTCTGCCGTCGTGGCCTTAGCTGACCGGACACCGCCGCCCAGGTCGCGACGCGCCCGGATCCCGGATCTGTACTCCCCTTCAGAGATGCTCTTCTCCCTTCTTCGGAGCCATGCCTCATGACACGTTCTGGTCTTCATCTTCTCATCCTGTCGCTTCTCTGCACGGCCTGTCTCGTCGCGCCCCGGGTGGGGCTGGCGGCTCCCGAGGGCCCCGGGGGACCGCCGCCCACGGTGGTGGTGGACACGGTCACCGAGACCGACGTGGTGCCCGCCTCGGAGTACGTGGGCCACGTGGAGGCGATCCAGGCGGTGGATCTGTACGCCCAGGTGGTGGGGACCATCCAGCAGGTCCACTTCGAAGAGGGGCAGTTGGTGAAAGAAGGTGTCCTGCTCTTCACCATCGAGCCGGCGTCCTACCAGGCCAAGGTGGATGCGGCAGCGGCAGCTTTGGCCCAGGCCCGGGCGAGCCGGGAGGGTGCCCAAGCCGACCTGGACGCCGCCCGTTCGGCGGTGGAGGCGGCCGCGGCGGATCGCAACGCGGCCGAGGCGGCGGCGGACCTCGCCGACAAGTACCTGGCGCGCATGCGTTCGGTGGACAAACGCAGCATCGTGCAGGCGGACCTGGAAACCGCGGAGAGCAAACTGCTCCAGGCCCAGGCCCGGGTCGCCCAGGCGGTGGCCCTGATCCACCAGCGGGAATCCCAGGTGCTCCAGGGCCAGGCCCAGCTGACCCTGGGGGACGCGCGCATTTTGCAGGCCCAAGCCGATCTGGACCTGGCCCGGATCCAGCGGGGCTACACCGAGATCCGCTCGCCGATCACCGGCGTCATCGGCAAGGCGGCGTCCACCCGGGGCAACTACGTGGGCCCCGCCACGGGCCCCCTGGCCCGTATCGTCCAGATGGAGCCGATCCGGGTGGTCTACTCGATCAGCGAAAACGATGTCATCGCGGTGCAGCAGGCCCAGACCGCGGCCGGCGCTCCCCAGACCCGTCTGCTGGCCCCGCGGCTGCGCATGGCCGACGGCCGGCTGTTCGCCGGCAGCGGCCAGGTCTCCTTCGTGGACAACCAGGTGGACCCGGCCACCGGCACCATCGCGGTGCGGGCGCGCTTCCAGAACCCCGAGCGCCTGCTCATCCCGGGCCAGTACGTAACCGTGCTGGTCAAGGCTTCTGCCCCCAGGCTCATGCCGGTGGTGCCCCAGGCCGCGGTGCTGGTCAACCAGGACGGGCGCTATGTGCTCACCGTGGATGGCGAGGGCCGGGCCGTCTCCCGCCCCATCACCGTCGGCCCGGCGGTCGGTACCGGTTGGGCGGTGGAGTCGGGCGTGAGCGTCGGCGAGCAGATCATCGTCGGGGGCATCCAGAAGGTGCGCCCGGGCCAACCGGTGAGCCCCACGCCCGCCCAGTCCCAGGGGAGGTAGTCGATGCTCTCGCGCATCTTCATCAACCGCCCGCGCCTGGCGGCGGTGGTCTCGATCGTCATCACCATCGCCGGGTTGGTCGCCCTGCTGAACATCCCCGTCGCCCAGTATCCGCAGATCACGCCGCCGACCATCACGGTGACCGCCACCTACCCCGGAGCCAGCGCCGAGATCCTGGCGGACACCGTGGGCTCGCCCATCGAGTCCGCGGTCAACGGCGTGGAGAACATGCTCTACATGTCGTCGAGTTGCTCCGACGACGGCAGCTACTCCCTGAGCGTCACCTTTGCCGTGGGCACCGACCCCGACACCGACCAGGTGAATCTGCAGAACCGGGTGCAGTTGGCCACCTCCAAACTCCCCCGGGTGGTGGTGGAGCAGGGGGTCGATGTGCGCCGGCGCTCTGCAGACATGATGGCGGCCATCAGCTTCTACTCGACCGGGGAGACCCAGGACCAGCTCTTCCTGAGCAACTACGTCAGCAACAACGTCAAGGACGCCCTGGTGCGGCTGGAAGGGGTCAGCGACATCTTTGTTTTCGGCGCCAAGGAGTACAGCATCCGCATCTGGATGGACCCGGCGCGGCTGACCGCCCTGGCCATGACCGCCGACGACGTGATCGCCGCCGTGCGCGCCCAGAACGTGCAGGCCTCGGTGGGTTCCGTTGGCCGGGAGCCCACCTCCGGGGCCCAGCAGGTCCAGTTCACCTTGAGCGCCAAGGGGCGGCTGACCGAGGTGGCGGAGTTCGAGGACATCATCCTCCGCAGCAACCGCCAGGGCGGCCTGGTGCGGGTGCGCGACGTGGCTCGGGTGGAGCTGGCTGCCCAGTCCTACAGCACCGAGTCGGCGCTCAACGGCGAGTCCGCCGTGACCATCGCCGTGTACCAGTCCTCCAATGCCAATGCCTTGCAGACCATGCAGCAGGTGACCGCCAAGCTCAAGGAGCTCGAAGCGCGGATGCCGGCAGGGGTCGGGTACCGGGTGATCCTCGACTCGACCAAGTACGTGTCGGCGGCCATCGACGAGATCGTGGTGACGTTGGGGCTGACCGCGTTCCTGGTGGTGCTGGTGGTGTTCGCGTTCCTGCAGGACTGGCGCGCGACCCTGGTGCCGGCGGTGGCCATACCGGTGTCGCTAATCGGGACCTTTGCTGTGCTGCTGGCCCTGGGTTACAACGCCAACACCATCTCCCTGTTCGCCCTGATCATGGCCATCGGTCTGGTGGTGGATGACGCCATCGTGGTGGTGGAGAACGTCCACCGGATCATGCACGACGAGGGTCTGGCGCCCCGGGCCGCGGCGATCCGCGCCATGGGGCAGGTCACCGGACCGATCATCGCCACTACCCTGGTTCTGTTCGCGGTGTTCGTGCCGGTGGGCTTCATCCCCGGCATCACCGGGCAGCTCTATAAACAGTTCGCCGTCACCATGTGCACCTCGGTGCTGATCTCGGCCGTCTGCGCCCTGTCCCTGAGCCCGGCCCTGTGCGCCACGGTGTTGCGGGCTCCCCGGCCCCATACCCGGGGCCCCTTCGGTTGGTTCAACAGCGCCCTGGACTGGTCGCGCCGGGTCTACGTGGCCAGTTCCAGCTGGCTGATCCGCCACCTGGTGGTGTCGTTTCTGCTGCTGGTCGGAGTCTTCGGCGCGGCCGGGTTTCTCTTCACCCACACCCCGACCAGTTTTCTGCCCGCGGAGGACCAGGGCTACTTCTTCATGAACGTGCAACTGCCGGAGTCCGCCTCCCTGTCCCGCACCAACGCGGTGTTGCAGGGGATCGCGAAGGACGTGACCGCCATCGACGGGGTAGCCAACGTGATCAGCGTCTCGGGGTTCAGCCTGCTCAGCGGCCGGGCCGACAACGTGGGCTTTGCCCTCGGCATCCTCACGCCGTGGGAGGAGCGCAAGCGCCCCGACCTGGAACTGGATGCGATCATCGGCCAGGCCCAGCGCAAGCTGCTGGCCACCTCCACCGCCAACAGCTTCGCCTTCGCCCCGCCCCCCATCCGCGGGTTGGGGCGCAGCGGCGGTTTCGAGTTCCAACTCCAGGCGCGCGAGGGGCAGAGTGCCCAGGAGCTGTTCGGGGTGGCCATGTCCCTGATGCTGGCGGCCCAGCAGGACCCGGCCCTGCAGCGCGTGTTCACCACCTACACGGCGAACACCCCGCACATCTTCCTGAACATCGACCGCACCCGGGCCGAGTTTCTGGGAGTCCCCGTGGAGCGCATCTTCGCCACCCTGCGCGCCCACCTGGGATCGGCCTACGTGAACGACTTCAACTTCCAGGGGCGCACCTACCAGGTCAAGGTGCAGGCCGAGGCCCCCTTCCGCGACGCGGTGGACGACATCCAGCGGCTCGATGTGCGCTCTGACAGCGGCCGGATGGTGTCCCTGAAGAGCCTGCTCACCGTCGACACCGTGCTCGGGCCCCAGTTGGTGGACCGCTACAACCAGTACCCCAGTGCCAAGTTCAACGGCTCGGCGGCGCCGGGCTTCTCCTCCAGCCAAGCCATGGTGGCCATGGAGCAGTTGGCCGCCAAGACCCTGCCACCGAGCTTCGGCTATGAGTGGTCGGCCCTGTCCTACCAGGAGCGCGAAGCCGGGGGCCAGGTGGTCTGGCTGTTCGCCCTGGCCCTGTTGTTCGCCTACCTCTTCCTGGTGGGGCAGTACGAGAGCTGGAACATTCCCCTGTCGATCATCATCTCCATCCCGGTGGCGACCCTGGGGGCCCTGGGGGGACTGTGGTTCCTGCACATGCCGCTCTCCATCTACGCCCAGATCGGGCTGGTGCTGCTCGTGGGGCTGGCGGCCAAGAACGCCATCCTCATCGTGGAGTTCGCCCAGCAGCGCCGGGAAGACGGCCTCTCCGTGTCCGACGCGGCGGTGGACGGGGCCAAGATCCGCTTTCGGCCCGTGCTCATGACCGCGTTCACGTTCATCCTCGGGGTGTTTCCCATGGTCGTCGCCACCGGGGCCGGGGCGGGCAGCCGCCGGGCCATCGGCACCACCGTGTTCTCCGGCATGCTGGTCTCGACGCTGTTCGGCATCTTCCTCATCCCGGCGCTGTATTTCATCTTCCAGTCGGCTCGGGAGAGGGGCCATGCCTGGCGGGAACGCCTGAGGCACCGGCACGCCGACGCGGCGGCCCGCCCCGCGGCCGAAGGGAGGCAACAGCCATGAACGCGACGCGAACCGATCTGCATGGGACCGCCGCGGGCGGAAGGCGCCTCCGGATTGCCGTCGGGCCCGGGCTGGCCCTCGGTCTGCTGCTGACCGGGTGCGCCGCGGTGGGACCCGACTACCAGCGGGTCGAGCCCGCGGCGCCCGCCGCGTGGCACGGCGCCCTGTCCGGGGGGCTGGATGGCGAGGCCGCCGACCGCGAGGCCCTCGCCCGCTGGTGGACCCTGCTGGACGACCCCCTGCTCACGAGCCTCGAAGACCGGGCGGTCCGGGGCAATCTCGACCTGAAACAGGCCCGGGCGCGCCTGGGGGAGGCCCGCGCCCGACGGGGTCTCAGCCGCGCGGGGCTCTACCCCACGGTGGGGGTCGGGGCCGCGGCCACCAAGTCCCGGTCCAGCGAGAACTCGGGCAGCGGGAGGGAGATCGAGCTGTACCGGGCGGGGTTCGACGCGGGTTGGGAGCTCGATGTCTTCGGCGGCGTACGGCGTTCGGTGGAGGCCGCCGACGCCGACCTGGCTGCAAGTACCGAGGCCCTGCGCGACGTGCTGGTCAGCCTGACCGCCGAGGTGGGTTTGAACTACGTGGACGTCCGAGCCTACCAGGCGCGCCTGGCCGCGGCCCGGTCCAACCTCGATGCCCAGAAGGATACCTATGACCTGAACGCGTCGCGCTACACAGCGGGCCTCATCGACGAGCTCCCGGTCCAGCAGGCCCGCTACAACCTGGAGCGGACCCGCTCCCAGATCCCCCAGCTCGAAAGGGGGCTGGCTGCGGTCATGAACCGGCTTGCGGTGCTCCTGGGTGAAGCGCCGGGGGCGTTGGCGGAACAACTGGCACCGCCTGGGCCCGTGCCCGCGGTGCCGCTTACCGTGGCCGTTGGGATCCCGGCCGAGGCCCTGCGGCGGCGCCCCGACGTGCGCCGCGCGGAGCGGGAACTGGCGGCCCAGTCCGCACGCATCGGAGTCGCCACCGCCGATCTGTACCCGCGCTTCCGCCTGTTCGGTTCCATCGGCCTGGAGTCCCTGGAACTCGGGGACCTGACCACCTGGGGCAGCCGAACCTTCGCGGTCGGACCGTCGGTTTCGTGGCGGCTATTCGACGCCGGCGCCGTCCGCCGCAACATCGAAGTGCAGAACGCCCGCCATGAGCAGGCCCTGGTGGGCTACCAGGCCGCAGTCCTGGGTGCCCTGGAGGAGGTGGAGAACGGCCTGGTCGCGTTTGCCAAGGTGCAGGAACGCCGCGAAGCCCTGGCCCGGGCCACTGAGGCGGCGGGCCGCGCCGACCAGGTGGCCCGGGATCGGTACAGGGCCGGGCTCGTGGACTTCTCCAACGTCCTCGATGCCCAGCGTTCACTGCTCGGGTTCCAGGATGAACTGGCCCAGAGCCAGGGGGCGGTGGCCATCGAACTGGTTCGTCTCTACAAGGCGCTGGGCGGGGGCTGGGGTGAAGAAGGCGCGCCGGAGTTGCCCGTGGAAGATCCGGGAGGAACGAAACCCTGAAGGGGGTGGGTTGAGACGTGGCCACGGGCTGGAAGGGACACCGGCGGAAGCGCGTCCGAGGCGCCTCCGACGACAAAGGTCGGAGCGGCGGCGGGTCCACACTGGACCCCGCTGCCGCGGTTGCTATACTCCCTCCCGTACCGGACCGCGAACCGTTTCGAGGAGGACTGCCATGACTCGCAAAGATCTCGCCTATTTCGCCGCTCTGGTGGTGGTCGGCGCCCTGCTGTTCGCCAATCTGCTCAAGCCGTCCCAACCCCTGGCGTTCACTCTGCCGGAAGCCCCTGTGGGCGCGGGCCCCGGTGTGGCAATCTCGGGCGACCAGGACTCGGCCTGGGTGGTGGTGGGGAACACCGTGTACTACGTCAGCCTCAAGTCCCGGGGCGAGGTGGAGAAGCGCACCATCAACGTCATCGACGACGAAGTGCTGCGTTAGGGGGCCGCCATGCGAGCCATGATCCGCGCCGGTTGCGTATTGCTGCTGATGGTCGGGCTGGCCGCCGCCCAGGATCTGGCCCCGGTGGGGGTGGCGGCTGGCAGCCGCCTGCCCCCCCTGAGCGGAGTATCCCTGGACGGTGCCCCGGTGGACCTCGGGCCTTTGCTGGGCCGCAACACCGTGGTGTTGTCGTTCTGGTCGATCCACTGCATCGACTGTATCCGCGAGCTGGACGATTTGCGGGCGATCGGCCGGGAGTTCCCTCCGGACGACGTCACCGTGGTCGCGGTGAACACGGACTCCGGTCTGCCGACGGAGCGCATCGCCGGGTTCGTGCGCCGCTATGAGGCTTCCCGGGGGGCCATGGGGGTACGCCACCTGCTGGACCGGGACGCGGCGATCGTGGACGCCCTGGGGGTCTCCTACATCCCGGTGCTGGTGGTGGTGGATCGAACCGGTACCGTCTCCAGCGTGCTCACCGGCTACACCGGCCAGGATCGCCAGCGCCTTGGCCAGGCGATGGAGGAGGGAAGGGTGGCCCTGGGGGCGTGGAGCGAGGGCCTGCGGGGACGCTTGCGCACGGTGCTGCGCGGGTCGGGTCCGGGGGGGCGGCCGGTGGAGTGGGGCAGCTTCCGGGTCGAGGATGGCATGCCCTTGTTCGGACTCTACGATGCCAGCGGTTGGCTGGCGGACGCGGCCGGCCGGCGGGACCGCGCGGTGGAGCAGGCTCGGGTGGAGGCAGTGGTGGCCGATGCTCTGAAAGTGGCGCTGCTGCGTGAGGCGATGGCCAGCGTGGGGGTTCAGTTGCCTGCCACCGACCCGGCCGGACACCGGGTCGCTGGCCTACAGATTCCCGAGAGTCCGTTCGCGGTCCCTGGGCGCTGGGAGCGGCTGTACCAGGCGGTGCAGTTCGACGAACTGGTGCGGGTGGAGCAGCGGGATGCCACCTGGCTGGGCGACGAGTACTGGGCGGGGCTGGTGGGCGATGTGGACCTTGGCCGACTCCGGAACCGGTTGCACGAACTGGATTTTCCGGCCGAGCCGGTGCGGGTGCGGGTCGTTACGGTGAGCGATTTCGACTACAAACCGCGGGCCGTACTCCAGTCCCTGCGCCGCCAGTCCTACCGGGTACAGGCCGTGCAAGGGGAACACATCGTGTACTACGGCAGCGCCGCACAGCTGGCAGACGAGGTGAGTGCTCTGTCGGCGAAGCCGTTCAAGGGGTTCGTCGAGGTGGGGGCCGGCGACGAGATCCGCATCGAGGTGTACTGAGTTTCCATGCCTGACGGCACCTCAAGGGGTGAAACGGGGGCGGCCGGGCGCTTCGGAGCATAGCGGCCGTTCTCGTGCATCCTGCGCTGCACGGCACTCGCCCCTCCGTGGGCAGCGGGACGCGGCTTTGGCACCACCGGCTGCGACGGCGAGAGGGTGAAGTTCCCTCGGTGCCGCCCGTGCGAATCCAAGATCGCGCGGGAATCGTACCGCGTCGCGGCGGGGTGTCCGGCCGCCTCGGCGGGATGTTTGTTTCTTTATGTTTTCCTGAGCCGGGTGTTTTTGCGGGGGTAGCGTCTGCCCCCGTCAGCGCCTCCCGGTGCCTTCCCCGGCCACTGCCGCGATGCCGCCGTCAGCCTGGGCCGCAGCTAGCGCCAGGGCCGCCCGGCGGCAGAGATCGATCCAGGTTTCTTCGGGGTGCAACCCGGCGACGCCCACACTGGCGGTCACCCGAATCGGACCCGCCGGCGTGTCCACGGGGGTTCCCGCCACCAGACGGCGGATCTTCTCCGCAGCCACCGCCGCCTGGGTGCCGTCGGTGCCGGTGAAGATCACGGCAAACTCCTCGCCGTCGGTGCGGGCCAAAAAATCGCTGCGGCGCAGCATGCCGAGCACCCGGCCGGACAGAGCCTGCAATACCAAATCTCCGGTGGTGTGTCCGTGCTGCTGATTGATCGCGGTGAAGCGGTCCACGTCCCACAGGGCCACGGAGAGGGGGAAGCGGTAGCGCATTGCACGGGTCACTTCTTCAGCGACCCGGGCCTCGTAGGCCCGACGGTTCCAGAGGCCGGTGAGGGTGTCGCGCAGACTCTGCTGGCGGAGGGTGCGGGTCTGCCGTTCCACCGCCGCGATGTCGCCGCGCAGTTGGTCCAGGTCGCCCTGGATGCGGTCGAAGTGGGCGGAGATCTCCATCCGCCCAGCACCCCCGGTGGTGTCACGGGACTCGATGCGCCGCAGCACCTCGTCGAGCAGGTCTTCCGTGTGGCCCGCGCGGTGTTCGGGGGCGAGGGAAGCCCTCAACCCCTGCAGTACCTCGTGGAGGGTGGTCACGAAGGTACTTTCCTCTTCGGCACGGTTGCGAGCCTGCAGCACGGCGCGGCGCACCCGTCCGTCGAGTCCCTGCACCAGATCGAGGAGGGAGCCGAACACCGCCTCCAACTCTTCCATGCGCCTCCCCAGGGTGTCGGGGACCGTGCCGAACCATTGCACCAGACTGCGGGCCGAGTGGGCACAGCGGCGCGGGTCGTCCAGTTCCTGCGCGGCGAAGCGCGGTGGACTGCCCAGGTTGGCGGGTGCGCGGCGCAGGATCTCCAACACCAGTTCGCGGACGAACGGCACAGCGGCGTCGGGCAGGTTGGCGGCGTCCAGAACCGGGGATGGGGGCATGGGGCACCGGTGGCGGTTGCGGTGGAGTGTTAGACACTGTTTCGGACGCGTCTGCGAAAACTTTACGGCGCCGGCCCTGGACTCCCCTGCGCGATTTTCCCCGCGGGTGCGCGGAGTACGTTTTGACTGCCCTTCGAGCAGTGTTAAGATGGCGCCTCCCCAGTGCAGCACATCCCGGTCCGGTTCCGTCAGGAGGCAGTGATGTACACGATTCTGGTAGTCGACGACGAGGCCAGCATCCGCGCCCTGTACCGCGCCGAACTGGAGGAGGACGGCTACCGGGTGGTGTGCGCCGAGGACGGGGCCAGTGCACACCAGGCGATCGAGCAGAACGAGGTACACCTGGTGGTTCTCGACATCAAACTGCGCGGCGAGAGCGGGTTGCAGATTCTGCAGGACATCACCCGCAACCACCGGGAACTGCCGGTGATCCTGTCCACGGCGTACAGCTCGTTCAAGGACGATTTCTCCTCCTGGCTGGCCGACTCCTACGTGGTGAAGTCCAGCAGCCTCAAGGAGTTGAAGGCCGAAGTGGTGAAGGTGATCTCCCGCCGCTACGGGGGGGCGCTGTCCCAGTAGGACTCCGTAGCCCCCGAAGGTTTCCCGCTCGAGCCGCCCGGCGATGTCCGGCGCGCCGGAGGTGTTGCCCATGAAGGCTGTCTTGATGGCCGGGGGGTTCGGTACGCGCATCCAGCCCCTGACCCAGTCGGTGCCCAAACCGATGGTGCCCCTGGTCAACCGCCCGATGATGGAGCACATCGTGGTGTGGCTTCGGGAGGCGGGCATCACCGAGATCGTGGTGTTGCTCTACTACATGCCGGAGGTCATCCAGGAGTACTTCGGAGACGGTTCCCGGTTCGGGGTGAACCTCACCTACGTGTTGCCCGACGACGATTACGGAACCGCAGGGGCGGTGAAGTGCGCCGAGAGGCACCTGGACTCCACGTTCCTGTTGTGCTCCGGGGACGTGGTCACCGACTTCGACCTGGCAGCCATCCTGGCGTTTCACCGGACGCGGCACGCGCCGGTGACGATCACTCTCACCAGCGTGCCCGATCCCCTGCAGTTCGGGGTGGTGATCACCGACGCCGAGGGCCGTATCCTGCGCTTCCTGGAGAAGCCCGGCTGGGGGGAGGTGTTCAGCGACACGGTCAACACCGGCATCTACGTGTTGGAGCCGGAGGTGTTCCAGCGCATCCCTCCAGGGAGGGCGTTCGATTTCTCCAAAGACCTGTTCCCCACCTACCTGCGGGACGACGTCGCGATCTACGGATGCAAGGCCGAGGGATACTGGCGTGACGTGGGGGACACCGACTCCTATCGAGAGGCGCTGCGCGATCTGCTGGCCGGGAAGGTCTCCCTGGGGTTCCCCGGAACGCGGCACGCGACAGAAGACGGCACCCTGTGGGTGGAGCCGGGGGCAGCGCCCCTGCCCGCGGACCTGACCGTGCAGGGTTGTGCCGTGGTGGGTTCCGGTGCGCGGTTGGGCCCCGGCGTGGTGCTCGACCACGCGGTGATCGGTCCCGGGGCGCGGGTGGGGGCGGGGGCTCACCTCTCCCAGACGACCCTGTGGTCGGGGGTTGAGGTCGGGGCCGGCGCGGTGCTCCACAACGTGGTGCTGTGTGACGGCGTGCAGGTGGGCGACGGCGTGCGCATGGAAAAGGGAGCGGTGGTGGCCGAGGGCACCGAGGTCGGCGACCGGGCCCGGTTCGAGAAGGATCTGCTGGTGTGGCCCGACAAGAGGGTGGAGGCCGACAGCGTGCTGTCCGCCAATCTGGTGTGGGGCGACAAGTGGAAGAAGTCCGTGTTCGAGGGGGGGGCGGTGCACGGCCGCACCAATGTGGAACTGTCCCCGGAGTTCTCGGCCAAGCTCGGGGCGGCCCTGGGCTCGACCCTGCCCCGGGACAGCCACATCCTGGTGGGCCGGGACTACCTCAAGGCCAGCCGCATGCTCAAACGGGCGTTTCTCGGGGGCATCCTGTCCACCGGGGTCAACGTGCATGACGTAAAGATGCTGCCGGTGCCGGTGATGCGCTACAAACTCACCAGCTTCGGCGAGGTGGCCGGGGTGTACTTCCAACAAAGCCCCACCGAGAGCCGGGGCGCCCAGGTGGTGTTCTACGACGGTGACGGCAACGTCATCGACAGCGGTCTCGAGAAGGCCATCGAGCGGCTGTTCTTCAAGGAGAACTTCCGGCGTGTGGACCACTCCGAGGTCGGCGCCATCCAGGAACTGCAGGCCACCACCCAGTTCTACCGGGAGGGATATCTAAGGGCCCTGGACGTGCTAGCCCTGCAGGGGCGTCGCTACCGGGTCGTGTTGGACCTGGGCAACGGCACCACCGGCGAGTACCTGCCGCCGCTGCTCAATACGTTGGGCTGCGAGACCGTGGTGCTCAACACGTACCCGGACGAGCGGCGCCTGATGCGGCGCATGCACGAGACCCGCGACGCCCTGCAGCGGGTGTCCCAGATCGTCTCCGCCCTGAACGCCGACGTGGGGTTCTACCTCACCCCGGGGGGGCAGAACCTCTACGTGGTCGACGACCGGGGAAGGGTCTTCTCCGGCCACGACACCCTGCTGTGCACCCTCAAGCTCCTGGCCGCGGCCAAACCCCTGGGGGCCCGGGTGTTCCTGCCGGTCACGGCGCCCCATGCCCTGGAGCGAGTGGAGCCATCCCTGCGCATCACCCGGGGCAAGAGCAGTGGGTTGAAGACCTCGGCGATGCACGATATGGACCTGATCGCCGAGGCCGACGGCAAGTACGCCTATCCGGTATTTCTACACGGGGCAGACGCCATGTTCGCGGCGGCGAAACTGCTGGAACTGCTGGCCCGTCAGGAGTGCCCGTTGGGGGAGGTGTACGACGGCCTGCCCGCGTTCGCCTATCGCCGCCGCCAGCTGGCCTGCGCGGTAGAACGCAAGGGTTTGGCCATGCGCCGCATGAGTGAGGACAGTGTCGACAAGGAGGCGAGTTTCATCGACGGCGTGCAGGTGGAGATCGAAGGGTGTTCGGTGTTGCTGCTCCCGGACCCCCACGGCCCCCTGTTGCACCTGGTGGTGGAGGGACCGGAGCCAGCCGTGGTGAATGGCTTGGCGGCCACATACGAGGCCAAGGTGCAACTCTGGATCGGGAGTTGATGCCGCGATCGAAGTGTTGGCGTGGCTGTTGAACGCCGGAGAGCCGTGAAACCCTGGCTGGCCGTGCTGGCCATGGGCCTCGCGGGCATGGGGATCGGCGTGTCCCTGGTCGGAGCCGACCGGTCGTCGCCGTGGCTGGAAGACTGGGCGGGGCCGGCACTCACGGTCGCCGGGGCGGTGCTGTGGGTCGTGGTGCGCTGGCGGGCCAAGGGCGATTGAGCACGCCACGCCAGCCTTCCGCGGCTTGATGGGGGGTGGGGTGGGTGCCACAGGCGAGCGCAAAGAGAGGCCCGCGCTGCAACGCAGGCGGGCCATGAAGCGAGCAACTACCCTGTGGACCCGAGGGCATCCCGCGAAGTTGGGTCCGGGTTGCGGCGCGTCGCCCGGGCGTTGGGGGGCCGCCTCCCGGCTAAGGTCATGCCTCGGCGCTTTGGATGATCTCGTCGACTTTCTGTTCCAGCCTCTTGGACGGCGCCACCAGCACCCGTGTGCCGGCGACCTCCGCGTCGAAGCGCGGGTCGGACTCGCTGGCCACATAGGCCTCACGGATCTCGTCAACGATGCGCGTCATTCGAGCCGGTGTGATCCCCTTCTCGTCTGCGAAGCTCTTGAGGTTCTTGACCTGGTTGTCCTCGATCCAGGCCAACCCGAACCGCTTCGGGGGTTTCCCGATGAACACCCAACTGCGCTGGGCGCCGGGAACCACCTCCAGGTTGTCGTTGGCCTGCCGAGCCAGTTCCTCCAGTTCGCTGTTCATCGCTGCCAGACGCTGCGCGGCCGGACTTGCCGCGTCGAGGGGTGGGCGATCCTTCTGGCCGCTGAACATCTTGTTGAAGAAGCCCATGCTCTGCCTCCTTTCCGCCCGGGGCTTCCCGGTATCCTAGCGGATGGGGGGAAAAGTGCAAGTGGTGTGGGGAAACTTATGTTTGACATTTCCCGCACCGCTTCTGCAGAGCGTTGCTCTTTCTCCCTGTTTCGGTACCCTGCAACGGGAAAGCGGTTCCCCTTTTTCAGTGTTGAGCGAGGAGCGACGATGGGGTTTCGGGTGGAGGTGGATACCCTGGGCGAGGTGCAGGTGCCGGGGGAGGCCCTGTGGGGGGCGCAGACCCAACGTGCACTGGGCAACGGCGTGGGGGTGGGTCGCCTGCCGCTGCCTTTGGTGCGGGCCCTGGTGCAGGTGAAGCGTGCCGCGGCGCGGGTGAACGCATGCCTGGGGCTGATCCCCCAGGACATCGCGGACGCTGTCGTCGGCGCCGCCGACGAGGTGCTCGGCGGGCGCTGGGCGGACCAGTTTCCCCTCTCCCCGTTCCAGACCGGTTCGGGAACCTCCACCAACATGAACGTCAACGAAGTGCTCGCCAACCGCGCCAGTGAGCTGCTGGGCGGCCGGCGCGGGGACAAAGAGCGGGTACATCCCAACGACCATGTGAACCGCTGCCAGTCCTCCAACGACGCGTTTCCCACCGCCGTGCACCTGGCCATGGCGTTGGAACTGCGGGAGCGGGTGGAGGTCGCGGCGAAGTCCCTGGCGGCTTTGTTGGAAGACAAGGCCGCCGGGTTCGCCGATGTGGTCAAACTGGGCCGTACCCACCTGATGGACGCCCTGCCGGTGACGGTGGGGCAGGAGTTCGGCGCCTACGCCCACGCCGTGTCCCGCGGGGCCCGGCAGCTGGTGGTCGCCCGCAAGGCCTTGTGTGAGATGCCCCTGGGGGGTACCGCGGTGGGCACCGGGATGAACGCCCACCCGGAGTTCGCCGCCCGGGTGATCGCAGCACTCGCCGAAGACACCGGACTGCCCCTGGTGCGCGCCGGCAACCCGTTCGAAGCCCTGAGCACGCGCGCTGCGGCGCTGGCAGCCAGCGCTGCATGCCGCGAGGTGGCGGTGGTCCTGGCAAAGGTGGCCAACGATCTGCGCTGGATGGCCTCGGGGCCCGACGGTGGGCTAGGGGAGTTGCGGCTGCCGGCGCTGCAGCCCGGCTCTTCGATCATGCCCGGCAAGGTGAATCCGGTGGTGCCCGAAGCCGTGCTGCAGGCCGCCGCCCAGGTGGTGGCCAATGACTTGGCTGTCACCCAGGGGGCGCTGGGGGGGGTGCTGGAACTCAACCTCATGATGCCCCTGATCGCCCGCAACCTCCTGGAACAGGCCGAGTTGCTGGACGGAGCGTGCCGGTTGATGGCGGAACGCTGCGTAGCGGGGATCGAGGTGGATCGCGAGCGCTGCCTCGCCCTGGTGGAACGCAGCCTGGCCCTGGTCACTCCCCTGGCCCGCTCCCTGGGCTATGATGTGGCAGCCCGGGTCGCCAAGGAGGCTCAACGTCGCGGGGTGCCACTGCTGCAAGTGGCCACGGAGATGGGGGTGGCGCCGGAGGCGGAGCTGCGCCGGCTCCTCGACCCTACCACCATGCTCGGCGCCGCGGCGTCGGATCTCGGTTGACAGCCGAAGCTTCGGCGCCTGCAGTGCACTCGCCCGCCGCTGGCCGCCCCGGGGTTGGGCGCCCTTCCCGGCGGCGACCCGTCCCACAAGAAACGGAGACCGTGTTGCCCACTGTACTGCTCATCCTGTTCCTGCTCGCGGCCGGACCCTCCCTGGCACTGCCGTCCGCTGCCCCGGAGGCGGTGCATCGCGGCAACCTCAGCCTGGCCTGGGATGCCCACGATTCGGGGTTGTGTGGCGAGGCCCTCGCCTATCTGGGGGAGATCCCCGCCGAGTCTCCCCTTGCCCCCCGTGCGGCATGGTTGCGGGCCGAGTGTTGGTACGATCTGGGAGAGTACTCCCGGGCCGCAGAAGCCTTGGTCGCCCCGGAGGCTGCCGGCGCCGAGGGCCGCGAAGAGTTTCTTCTCGATATCTACTGGGACCAGGTGTGGGAGGCCACCGGCCGCGAGGCCTACGGGGAGGCGTTACAGGTCCTTGCCGAGGCCCACAGGGCCTTGCCCGGAGACCCGGACCTGGCGGTACTGTCTGCGGTCACCCGCTACCGCCAGCAGGTGGCTGAGGGGCTCGCAGGGGAGGGTGTGGCGGTAGGCGCGGTGCAGTTCCTCCCCCGGGGGGAACAACCCGGGGAGGCCGGGTGGGTGCGGGCCTATCCCTGGCGCGGAGAAGGGGATTGGGTGCCACAGACCACGGTAGAGGAGTGGATGCCCTCCGTCGCGGCCCGAGCGCAGAGCCAGGGGCGAGATCTCTGGGTGCGGTTGCCGGTGCAGGCGTTGGCCGAGGAGGTTGCCGGTGCAGCCGCCGGTGCCGGCCTGGCGTTGCGCGGAGAGGCGTGGGGCTGGTCGGTCGGTCGTGCCGGCGAGTGGGTTCCCCTGTACCGGGAGGAGTGGCAGTTCCGCGGCGCGGTGGAGGGGCTTGGGGCCCGGGGAGCGGCGCGCTTCGCGCTTCGCCAGACGGCGCAGACCCTCGCTGACCAGGTGGACCTGGTGGCGTGGCTGGCAGATCACCGGGGGCCCCTGAGCGTATCGCGGGGGCCGGAGGGCCTGTGTCTGCGACACCCGGAATCCGGGCGTGGATTCACTCTGGATCCCCAGCGCTGGGCGGGTGCGTTCCAGGGCGACGCGGAGGGCTGGCAGACGTTCTGGCGCGAGCTGACCACCGAGCTGGGCCGCCCGGCGCGGCCGTACCGCTGTTTTTGCGGTCGCCCGGTGGTGCTGCGGGAGGTGTTGATGGCAGACGCCGGGCAGTTGTTGGTGGTGGGAAGGGAGGGGGATATCTCCGTCGTGGTGGCGGCGCTCTGCCCCGAACACCTGCGCTACGTGGACCCCGAGCTGGCGCTCGAATGGGGAGTGTCACCCGGGGAGCTGGCCGATCGCGCCGGCTCCGACGCCCGGGACAACCCCTGGCAGTTGATGTTCGGTCGGGGTGAGGTGGAGGGGGTTCCGTACCTGTTCCTGGAAGGGGAGGGGGTGTCTTCTCTGGCACGGGCCCCCGAGTTGCTGCTGGGTGCGCTGGAGAGGGCCGATGGCTATGGGGTGCGGGGTGCCGCGGTGCGGGTGTTCGCCGCCACCGGTTCCACCCTGGTGGTCGCCCGTACCGACGCACCGGAGGGCGTACCCCGCTTGGCCGCGGCCCGATTGCTGCTGGAGCAGGCTCGGCACGGAGCGGTGGCGGCGGGGACGCGCTTGGAGTACCGGGCCACCCTGCGGTTGCCGGCAACGCCCCAGGGAACCTTCCAACTCACACCGGTGGAATGAGCGCCGTGCCGCGCAGTCTGTTCGCCTGGACCGTGGATACCGACCCCGAACGCACCCGCGCTCTGTATCGGACCATGCAGCAGGGGGCGGCGGCGCGCTGCGGCTGCGTGGACTGCCGCAACTTCTCCCGAGCTCGCCCGGAGCACTTTCCCCCGTCGTTCGGCGCCCTGCTCGAGTCCCTCGCCGTCGAACCGCACAAGGAGGCTGCGGTGTCCCTGGTAGCCCCGCTGGAGGGCCGCCGCAGCCTGTACTCCGGCAGCTACCTGTTTTGCGGCGCCATTCTCACGGGGCGCCCCCACCGCGGGTTTCCCTTCCTCACGGAGCGCGTGGACGTGTTCGAACAGATCCACCCCGAGGCTCACGTGGCTCTGCGCCCCGGCGTCCACCCCGATCTCCCCTGGGCCGGCGTGGCCTGCGTGCGGCTCGAGTTCCTGGTCGTCCTCCCCTGGGTACTGGCGAGCGAGCGGCAACACGCCATCGACCTGGACCGCGCTGTTCGCGACGACCCCCCGTCCTGACCTGCCCCCCGCGGATACCGGATCCGGGATTCAGAACGGAGCTCCCGAATCTCTCGGTGCGTCTTCGCACCCACTGCGGGACGCACGGGGGATTCCGTAAACGGATACCTGACGGATGGGGCGCAGGAGGATCTCCCGAGGCGCAACCCGCTGCAGATTGCGTCGTGCCGCTGCCCCTAACCGAGTCGGATCAAAATACGTTTACACCAAGGTGATTCCCCGACGTCGGTGAGATGGAATGCACTCCCCTTTGGGCGGAAACCCTTCCCGCAGGAAGTCACGGTGCAGTCCAAACTCGCTGCAATTCCGATAGGTAATGACGGTTTCGCACGACTACCCGGGGGGGCGTTTACCATGGGCGCCAAGGAGGGGAGGGGGGCGTGGACGTTGCTTTCCGCGAACGTTCATTTTCGGCAAATATTGTTTGACGAAAAAATCTAAACGATGTTATACCTGCGCGACAACTGGCCGCCGGCAACAGGCTTCGGCAGCCGACCAAGGACGAATCGCTTTACGTAAACGTTACGCAAGCGGCAATCCACAGGAGCCGGCTCCCCGGTGCACGGCCTCCCTCCCACCGGCAAGGCGATAGTGTCGAGAACATGCAAACACTCACGGTAAAAGACGTCACCCTGACCTTCGGCGGCCTCAACGCCCTGACCAACGTCAACATGGCGATCGAGCCGGGGCTGATCACCTCGATCATCGGACCCAACGGCGCCGGCAAGACGAGCATGCTGAACTGCATCTCCGGGTTCTACCACCCCACCAGCGGTGAGATTCACTACGGGGAGACCCGCCTGAGCCACGCGTCGCCCCACGCCGTGTCGAACATGGGCATCGCCCGGGCGTTCCAGAACATCGAGCTGTTCAAAGGCATGACCGTCCTGGACAACTTGCTCCTGGCCCGCCACAAGCACCTGGACTACAGCTTCCTTGGTGCCGTGTTTTTCAGCCCCAAGACCTCCCGGGTGGAAGCGGAGAACCGTGGCTACGTGGAAGACGTCATCGATTTCATGGAACTGGAACCCTACCGCAAACAGACCGTGGGCAACCTGGCGTACGGCGTGCAGAAGCGGGTCGAGGTGGCCCGGGCCCTGACCCTGGGGCCGGAGCTGCTGCTCCTGGATGAACCGATGGCGGGCATGAACATCGAGGAAAAAGAGGATATGGTGCGCTTCACCATGGACATCCAGAAGGAGCGCAATACCACGGTGGTCCTGGTGGAGCACGACCTGGGGGTGGTGATGGACATCTCGGACCGCATTTACGTACTGGATTTCGGTGAGCTGATCGGTTCGGGTACGCCAGAGGAAGTAGCCAGGAACGAGCGCGTCATCGAAGCCTATATCGGGGAAGAGTAGAGAGCCATGCTTTCCAACGAACAGATGCTCGAGAACACCATTCCCCAGTTATTGCGCCGTCGTGTGCAGGAGAAGCCAGACCGCGTAGCGTTGCGCGAAAAGGATTTTGGGATCTGGCGTACCTGGTCTTGGCGTGAATACTACGATCTGGTGGAAAAGGCCGCTGCGGGCCTGGAGGCCATCGGCTTCGGCAAGGGCGATGTGCTGCCGCTGATCACCGACAACATCCCCGAAATGCTGGTGGTGGCGATCGGCGCCCAGGCCGTGGGTGGCATCTCGGCGGGAATCTATCAGACCAGCCTACCCCACGAGATCGCCGGCATCCTCGAGTACATGGGTGCCACGGTGGTGTTCTGCCAGGACCAGGAACAGGTCGACAAACTCATCGAGGTGCGCGCCAAGATCCCGTCGGTCAAGAAGGTGATCTACGAGGACCCCCGCGGTATGCGCAACTACCGCCAGGACGACTGGTTCCTGCACATCGACGATCTCTACGAACTGGGAGCCAAGGCGCTGGCCGAGAACCCGCGGCGGGTGGACGCCCTGGTCGACCAGGGCAAACCCGACGATGTCTGCCATCTGTGCCTTACCTCCGGGACCACGGGCCTGCCCAAGGGCGCGTGCATGGTTCACCGCAACTACATCAACATGGGCATCCGCCTCACCGAGGTGGACCCCCTGGAGGAGAGTGACGAGTACGTGTCGTTCTTGCCGTTCGCGTGGATCGGCGAGCAGATGAACTCCTTCGGGGTCGCCCTGGCCCGTGGGTTCACCATCAACTTTCCAGAGTCGGTGGAGACGATGATGGCCGACCTGAAGGAGATCGGTCCCCACATGATGTTCGGGGCCCCGCGCATCTACGAAACCATCCGCTCCAACATCTGGCTGAAGATCGACGAGTCCTACTGGTTCAACCGCAAGGCCTACAGCTACTTCATGGGCGTGGGCGAGAAGGCCGCCCACTACAAGATGCATGGCGAAAAGATGCCGCTGGGGTTGGCGGTGAAGAGTTGGATCGGCCAGAAGCTGGTGCTGGACCCGCTGATCAACCAGATCGGCCTGTACCGGCTGCGCCGGGCCTACACGGGAGGCGCGGCCCTGGGCCCGGAGCTGTTCACCTTCTACCAGGCGATCGGTGTCAACCTGAAGCAGATCTACGGCCAGACCGAGATCACCGGCATCGCCTACGTGCACCGGGACGGCGACGTGCGTCCGGATACCGTAGGGGAACCCCTTCCGGGCACCGAGTGCATGATCTCGGAGGCGGGCGAGATCATGTCCAAGTCCGCTTCCGTTTGCGCCGGCTACTTCAAACTGCCCGAAGCCACCGAGGCGCTGGTCACCGACGGCTGGCTGCACTCCGGCGACGCCGGCTATATCGATGCGAACGGCCATCTGATCGTCATCGATCGCCTGTCCGACGTGATGCACAACAACAACGGCGAGTTGTTCAGCCCCATGTTCCTGGAGAACAAGCTGAAGTTCAGCCCCTACATCAAGGAGGCGGTGATCTTCGGGGACAAACAGGACTATGTGGCGGCGCTGATCAATATCGACCCGGTGATCGTCGGCAAGTGGGCCGAGGACCGGGGAATCTCGTTCACCACGTTCATGGACCTGTCCCAGCAGCCCAAGGTGGCGGAGCTGATCCGGGGGGAAGTGGCGAAGATCAACGGCAACGTGGAGAAAGACTACTTCCGCATCCACCGCTTCGCCATTCTCTACAAACTGTTGGACGTGGATGACGGGGAACTGACCAAGACCGGCAAGATCCGCCGCGAGTTCGTCAAGGACCGCTACAAGGAGCTGTTCATCGCCCTGTACGACGAAAGCGTGGCCACCAAACGGGTACAGGCGATCTACCAGTATCAGGACGGTCAGACCACCACCGTCGAGACGGATATGCAGTTCTATACGATGGCCTGACAGCCAGCAGTCCGGGACGATTGCGCAGGACCTACGGCCAGGCAGAGGCGAAATCGGGTTTTCCCGTTCACCGATCACTGATCACGAATCACGGACTTCATTCATGAGTTACTTCCTCCAACTTGTCGTCAGCGGCATCGTCGTAGGCTCCATCTACGCCCTGTCTGCCCTGGGCTTCGTGCTCATCTACAAATCCAGTCGGGTGCTCAACATCGCCCACGGCCAGATCATCGCCGGCGGGGCGTTCATCACCTACGCGCTGACGGTGTGGGCGGGAGTGCCCCTGGTGCTCTCCTTCTTCATCAGCATGGCGCTGACCTTCTTCCTGGCCATGGGGGTGGAGCGGGTGTTCCTGCGCCGGCTGATCGGTGAGCCGATCATTTCGGTGATCATGGTGACGATCGGCCTGATGTCGATTCTGGACGGCATCATCTACCTGACGCCGTTCGGCAGCGAAAACCTGTCGTTCCCGGATTTCTTTCCCAAGGAGCCGCTGGGCTTCGGCGGGGTGTCCATGTCCTGGACGCAGATGGTCGGGGTGGTGGTCACCGCCATCCTGATCGGGGGGCTTTCCTGGTTCTTCAAGAGGTCTACCATCGGCATCGCCATGCGGGCGGTGTCCGACGACCAGTTTGCCGCCATGTCGGTGGGCATCTCGGTGCCGAAGGTGTTCGGACTCGCCTGGGCCCTGGCCGGTCTCACTGCGGCAGCGGCGGGCGGTATCATCGGCAACATCACCGGGCTGAACTTCGAAACCCTGCACGCCTTCGGCATCATCGTGTTTCCCGTGGTGATCCTGGG
>JARGFW010000016.1:42918-45793 GCA_029211085.1 Deferrisomatales bacterium
ATCTTCCTCACCCATCTGGACCGCACGGCCATGGCGCTGTTCATCGCGCTGCTCTATGTCTGGCCGTTGTTCCTCGAGATGGACAACAAGATCATGCTCGTCATCGACACCATCTTGATTGCGATGGTGGCGATCCTCGGCCTGAACCTGGTGACCGGGTTCGCTGGCTTGATCTCCATCGGCCATGCCGCGTTCGTCGGTGTCGGCGCCTATACCGCCGCGCTGTTCGCCAGTTCCCTCGGTGAGAGCCACATGTTCCTGACCCACTGGTGGCCGGTGGTCATCCTGCTCTCGGGGGCGACCGGTGCGGTGTTCGGAGGGCTCGTGGGGCTGCCTGCCCTGCGCCTCAAGCACCTCTATCTCGCCATCGCCACCTTGAGCTTCCAGATGATCTTCGAGTGGACGATCCAGATCATGACCCTGTTCAACCAGGGGCAGACCATGCCCCTGGGGCGGGTGTTCTGGTTCACCGGAGAGGTGGGCCGCAAGGACCACTACAACTTCTGGTACTTCGTGATCCTCACCGTGGTGGTGCTGTGCGGGTTCGGCGTGCGCAACCTCTTGCGCACCCGCTACGGCCGCTGCCTTATAGCGGTGCGCGACAACGACCGGGCCGCCGATGCCATGGGCATGCACCCGGGCTTCACGAAGGTCTACGCGTTCGCCCTGGCCGGCTTCCTGGCGGGGGTGGCGGGCGCCCTGCACGCCTACCTGTACCGGGGTGCGGGGTTCGAGTCCTTTACGCTGCACCACTCCATCACGTACTTGGCCATGGCCATTGTCGGAGGATTGGGTACACTGTCCGGGTCGTTCTGGGGTCCCGCGGCGATCGTCCTGTTGGATCTCAATATGGAGACCCTCTCGGAGTGGTTGAAGAACTCCGACATTCTGCCGGCTGGCATGAATCTGGCGACAGGCTTGCGTCCCCTGGCGTTCGGCCTGGTGATCGTGCTGTTCCTGATCTTCGAGCCGCGGGGCATCGCCAACTGGTGGCGCATTACCCGCAGCTATCTTAAGCTCTGGCCGTTCCGGTACTGATGCGGAGGCTTTCCTTGGGGAGTGGGTTCTGGGTCTTGTCGTCAACCGGCCCCGATCAGCGGGCGATCACCACGAAGAGGAGGAAGACATGAAGAAGCGGTATTTGATGGCGGCAGCGGTAGGGGCCCTGGTGGCCTGCTTTGCTCTGGTAAACTCCGTGCAGGCGGAGACCTTCAAGACGGCGTTGTCCCTGGCGATCACCGGCCCCACCTCGGACGCCGGCAACCCCTACTCCAAGGGCGCCGAGGACTACGTCAAGTACGTCAACGACACCAAGATACTGGGTGACAACAAGGTCGAGATCGATATCCGTGACGACGCCTACAAGACCGACGTCACCAAGCGGAACTTCGAGGAGTTCCTCGACAACGGCATCGTCGTGTACCTGAACTACTCCACGGGCAGCACGCTGGCGCTCAAGAAGGACTTCGAGGAAACGAAGATGCCCACCATCCCGGCGTCGTTCCACGCCGGCAACCTGGTGGACTCCAACTACGTCTTCCTGCCCATCGTCTCCTACTCCGGACAGATGATCGGCCTGGCCGAGTACGTGGCCAAGAACCACCAGGGTGGCAAGGCCAAGGTGGCCCTGTTCATTCATCCCTCGGCGTTCGGCCGGGGCCCGGTGGAAGACACCAAGAAGGCCATCGAGAAGGGCCTCAACATAGAGATCGTCGAGGTGGTGGAGCACGGCAAGGATCTGGACAACACCGCCACCATCCAGCGCCTGCTCAGTGAGGGCGTGCAGTACGTGATCACCCACACCGTGCAGTCCCCGGTGGCGACCCTGATCAAGGGTGCCGAGGAACTCGGCGTGTCGGCGAAGAGCTTCGGTGAAAAGGGCAAGCTCACCTTCCTCGGGGCCCACTACACCGGCGGCAACGACCTGATCGCCTTGGCCGGCACTGCAGCCGAGGGTTTCCTCTGGACGACCAGCTATACCCTGACTTCTGTGCCAGGCCCCGGAACCGATCTCCAGCTCATGGTGGCCAAGAAGTATGGCCGCGACGAGAACACCGCCAACTCCCACAACTACGCCAACGGGATGATGGTGGCTCAGGTGGCGGTCGAAGCCATGAAGCGGGTTCTTGATTCGGGCAAGAAGGTGTCCAAAGAGACGATCTACGAAGCACTCAACGGTATGAACGGCGCGAATGCGTACGACCCGAAGACCACCGTGGGCCCGGTCACCTACTCCAAGACCGATCGCGAGGGCGTCGACACCCTGCAGCTCTACAAGGTCGCGGGCGGCGTGTTTAAGGCCGAAGGGGCGCCCTTCGTGCCGGAGTACGTGGCGAAGATCAAGTAGGAATCGTTTGGTAGCGTTCATGTAGCGGTGTCCCCTCGCCGGGAGCGGCGAGGGGACACCAGCTTCTTCCTTAACGGCTGAGCAGAGATGGCGGGAACCATGGGAACCGATTCGACCGCAGAGAAGCTACCGGAGACGGGCGGCGAGAAGTTGCTGGAAGTCAATAACATCGAGGTGGTCTACAACGACATCGTGCAGGTGTTGCGGGGCGTCAGCCTGTCGGTGAAGGAGGGCGACATCGTCGCTCTGCTCGGCACCAACGGCGCGGGCAAGACCACCACACTGCGGGCCATCAGCGGGCTGCTCAAGCCGGAAAACGGGCACATCCGCAGCGGCTACATCAAATTCGACGGCCACGACATCACCAACGTGCTCGGCACCAAGGTGGTGCTCCTTGGTTCGGTGATGGTGCCCGAGGGGCGGCGGGTGTTCAAACACCTGTCGGTGGAGGAGAACATCCGTTCCGGCTCCACCACCCGCAAGGACGGCTCCAAGGCGGTGCGTGCCGACATGGACAAGATGTACCAG
>JARGFW010000258.1:0-437 GCA_029211085.1 Deferrisomatales bacterium
GTGATACCGCCGTCGATGCTGGCTTCGATGGCGCAGCTGTCCAGGCAGGAGTCCAGCTGCATGGGCGACTGCGCCGGGGTGTGGAGGATTGTCCCTCCGGGGTCCTGGACCAGGTCCAGCCGGATCTCCGGCTGGATGCCCGTGGGCACCCGGGACGGGTCCAGGGTGCAGATCGGCGTTGTGTAAGTGACGTCGTACTCCGGCGGCGTCCCTGCCCAAGGGACGGAGATGGATACGCTGGGGCCGGGTATGGGTGTGGGATTGCTGGGGGTCTTTGATGAGATACCCCCCTGATCGGTCGGGGCGTTGGGGTTGGCGTCGGGTACAAACGTGCCGTCTACGCTGAAGGTTTCGCCTGGGGTGAAGCCGTACGGGGGGGCGCCGAGCGACTCGTACAGGGGCACGTTGTTGCAGTCCAAGACCGTGAAGGTGTCAGA
>JARGFW010000258.1:447-7050 GCA_029211085.1 Deferrisomatales bacterium
AGTAGCCGATCGCGTCGCAGTCCTGGAACGGCCCCAGGGTGGCTGCGGGGTTCCACACCAGTTCGTCGGGGGGCCAGGGGACGATGTCGACGGCGTTCAAACCCGTACCCAAGAGATTGAAGGCCCGCTGGCCGTTTTGATAGTCGACTGGCATGGTTGCTGGTGACGCCGTCAGGTAGAACGGGAAGTAGCCGTAGTTGCCGATCGTGGCCAAGGTACCGAAGTTGGGGGCGGGTGGTCGGGACACGGTAAAGTTCTTTGTCTTTGTGGTTACATCCAAGATGCCGAAGTCGGTGATGTCACCGGTGCCGCCGCCGTCGGTCAGCGCGTCGAAATCCACCGGCGCACCTGGTGCCACTTGGATCGTGCAGGTGCTGAAGTCCTTAAATCCCGTCACAGTGAACGCAAACTGATCTTTTGTTGTACCGCAGGTTGAGAGCCGGTTGCCGCTGGTAATGTCTGCGACGATGCGATCGGCTACCCCCGGTCCGACGGTGATCGGGGTGGACTCGGACACCGCAGGGCAGGTTCCGAACGGGGACACGAACGGCGGCAGGGTCGCGGTGAGCTCGTAGGTGACCGTGGTGCCCCCGCCGTTGAAGAACGCCGCAAACGGCGCGCAGTCTCCGTTCCAGTTGATGGTGGTGGTGGCCACCCCGGACCCATCGGTGGTTTGTGGCGTAGTCGCCAAGCTGACGGTCTCCACCGTTGGGCTGTTGGTGTTGGCCAGGCTGAACAGTACCTGTTGGTTGGCGTAGGGCTGGTTCTGGTAGTAGACCGTGACCGGAACGGTGGTCGGCGGGCCGCCGAACAGGTCGTCGATGGTCAGCGGGGCCACGGGGCCCGGGGGGCCGTCAAAACGCGGGCAGGGCCACAGGTTGCGCGGCACCACATTGGAGCGCAGTACCCGCAAGCGGGTTTCGCCGCGGGTCTCCGCCAGGGCCACCAGCTGCACCTCCACCCGCTGCACGACGTCCTCCAGGGTCATCCCGGCAGGGGCTGTCACCGGGGTCAGGGCGGCGATCTCGCCGGCGTCCAGATAGTCGTAAGGGGCGTTGGTGTCGCCCCACAGGTCCGGGTTGTTGTTCTGGTCCCCGTCGAAGTCCCCCCAATAGCGGAACAGCGGCACCGTGCCCCCGCCGTCGTTGATGCGGAGGTTGGGCACCAGTTCGTCGGTGACGCGGCTGGCGCCCGACAGCTTCTGCCGCACCAGATCGAAGACATCCGGATTGCCGGTGGCGCGCAGCGCGATCTGGTAGGTCTCGGCGCTGGGAGAGGCGCTCTGGGCTGGCATCGTGATCGTGGTTGCGCTGTAGATCCCCGCCACGCTGCCCGCGTCCGCGGGGCCGGTGACGACGCCGTCCAGGTCCAGGTCCAGGTTCCCGTAGAAGACGATCTCGTAGGGGGCGCAATGCAGCAACTGGCGGTCGTTCTGGTCCACCCCGGCGCCGATATTTTGCAGGTCTCGGGTCAGCGTTTCCAGGCCCACGCGGACGCTCTGCTGGGCCTCCACCACATCTTCCTGGGCCGTGTAGGTGCGGCGTTGGGCAATGAACACCTGGTAGACCAGGGTGAGCAGGATGGCGGCCACGGAAAGCGCGACCAGTAGCTCTACGATGGTGAACCCGCGGCGTGCTGAGCGGAACATGAGCGGTTCCTCCGTTTCCTGGTGTGCGTCGTCCCGGGGGGCTCGCTGCCCCACTGTCTAAGCCGGTTACAGGTTCGTGCGCAGGGAGAAGAAGTGGAACGCCGGCAGCGGCGCCCCGGAGAAGCATACGTCGGTGTAGTTGTTGTCCCCGGTCTCCGCTGCCGCACAGACCTCGATGGCATAGACCCGGTTGTTGATTGCCGTCGCGCGCCAGCCCCGTTTCAAGCCTGCATAGGGACCGGCACCGGTCTCTTCCTGGGGAGTCAGACATATCTGCAGACCGGTGGCCGGACCGGGGACAGCGGGATCCCCCCACGGCTGCCGCCGCAGATCCTCCAGTTTGTCCTGCGCCCAAGCCGCGGCGGCGGTGCGGTCGCGGGCCATGCCGTTGCCGCGCACCATCTGCACCATCACCGGGATCACCCCGGCCATGCCCACCGCCAGGATCACCAGGGCGATGAGCACCTCCACCAGGGTGAAGCCGCCCGCGCGGCGCGGCCGTGGTTTCCGCTTGTTCATTGCCAGGTCCCTCCGGAGTAGCTCTCGATACTCAGGTTCCCGGTGGCGCCAATCAACAGCACCCGCCGGTTGCGGTCGGTGTTGCTGGTGCCGCTGTCGGCCGAGGGCATCAGGTACACCTCGCCGCTCTCGCCGGAGGTGCCGTTGCTGCGGAAGGTCACCGTGTTGGCGGTCCCGGAGTCCAGGTTCACCCCATCCGCGGACGTGCTGGCCACGGTGGTGCCGAAAAGGATGGAGGGGTAGTCGTCGTCCAGATCGACTTGCTTGAACGGGTCGCCATCCGCGGCCACGGTGTACTGGTTGTCCTTGTTCACGTCGTAGGCCAGCAGGTAGGTGTCGGCCCCGGTGTCGAACTGCACCAGCACCCATTGGCCCTGCTCCACGCTGCGGGTGCGGGCCAGGCGCAGGTCGGAGAGCAACTGCCGCGCGGCGCCGTTGACCCGCATCGCGGGCAGGCCGGCGAGCAGCCCCGGAGCGCTGACGGCGAGCATGACGGCGATGATCGCGACCACGATCATCGCCTCCACCAGGGTGAACCCGGCCGGGGAGCGGCGCCTCATTGGACCAGCCTCCAGTTGCCGAACTGGGCCTGGGAGCCGTCGGCCAGCCGGCTGTCAAGCAGCAGCTGCTTGGTCGGGCCGCCGGTGCTCGACGTGGTGGCGCTGACCTGGTAGCGGCCCGGTAAGACTGCCGGGGTCACGGCGACGGTGACCTGGCCATAGGCAACGGCTCCGCTGTAAGTCAGGTCGTAGCTGCCGGTGTCCACCAGGAACGGGTTGGTCACCAATTGAATGGTATCGTCACTGATGTCCGGCGTGCCGCCGACGTCGAGCACCATGCGGGCCGGGCCGGTCAAATACTGGGTACTACTGATTGCATAAAGATTGTCCGACGCGTCCCGCAGGAACCAGTCGCCGCTGAAGTCACGGGTGTTGCTGCGCCAGTCGTTGTTGGGCACGTTCGGGTCGCCGGTGGACTCGGGGTTGTTGTACACCGTGATGGTGCCAGCGCCGTCCACCCCGTTGACCGCCGACAGGATGTCGTAAGGGCCAGCCCCGAGGGTGCAGCTGTCCAGGTTGAGCGTGTATGTCCCGCCGCCGAGCACGCTGCCGCCCACGTCCTGGATCTTGCAAACGGTGCCGGCGTCGTCGCGCACCCAGTAGCCGTTCCACTCGTCGGTGTCCCACGGGGGGGCGGGGTCGAACACCACCTGGTTTGCACCGGGCGTGCCGTTGCCCTGGTCGGTTACCAGGGGGGCGCTGTTGTGGTAGAAAATGCGCGCGAAACCGGGGTTCGGGTCGGCGTTCGGGGTCGGCGGCATGGTGGTCACGCTGTAGGCGGCCGTGTTGCTCTGGATGCCATACTGCTGGCCCCTCTCGTCCCCCAGGGTGAAGTTGACCCACTGGTCATCGTTCCAGCCGATGGCGCCCCCGCTCATCACGGTGGCCGGCATGGTTGCCGGGTCGAAGGTGAAGACGTAGTCGGGAAAGCTTCCCCCCGTCGTGCTGCCGGTTCCCCAGCCGCGGACGATCTTGTACTTGGCGTCTTCCAGCCCGGCCTCGCACAGGTAGAACGCCTGCTTGGCGTCGCGGTCGTTGGCCGCGATACCTACCTCCAGGGTGGAGGTGGAGATGCCGGCGACCGTCAACGTGGCGAGTAGCGCGAGGACCATCATCGCTGCAACCAGCGCCATGCCCGATTCCGGTTTCGACCGAATGACGGCGAGCATATTACGAAATTGTAACCAACCTGCGGTCACGATCAATCTCCTCGTGGGTTAACCCAACACTGCCAAGGTTGCAGCCGACTCTGTGCACGGGGCATGCCCGCTGTCTTCGTCCGGCGGGGTGACCGCCAGCACCTCCCGCGGGGTGCTGCGCCCTTCCCGTACGGTGTTCGCGCCGGCCTCGCGCAGGGTGTGCATGCCCTGGCTGCGGGCCAACTGGCGCAGGTGGCGGGTGGGCCGGGTCTGGTAGATCGCCTCGCCCACCTCTGGTGTGACCACCAAGATCTCGTAGAGTCCGGTGCGGCCCAGGTAGCCGGTGCGCCGGCAGCGCGGGCAGCCGACCCCCTCCGTTACCAACGTATCGGCTGCAAGGCCCAGGGCCTCCAGTTCGCCGGGGTCGCCGGCGGTTTCGGCGGCGCAGTGGGGACACGGGGAGCGCACCAGACGCTGGGCGACGATGCCCAGCAGGCTGGAGGCCAGCAGGTACGGCTCCACCCCCATGTCCAGCAGGCGACCGACCGCGCCGGCGGCGTCGTTGGTGTGCACGGTGGAGAGCACCAGATGGCCGGTCAGCGCTGCCTGCACCGCCATCTTGGCGGTTTCGGCGTCGCGGATCTCCCCCACCATGATCACGTCGGGATCCTGGCGCAGCAGGGTGCGCAGGGCGGTGGCGAAGGTCAGGCCGATCTGGGACTGCACGCCCACCTGGTTGAACTCGTCGCAGATGTTCTCGATGGGGTCTTCCACCGTGCTGATGTTGCGCTCGCCGGTGGCCAGGCGCTTGAGCGCCGCGTAGAGGCTGGTGGTCTTGCCCGAGCCGGTGGGCCCGGTGACCAGCAGGATGCCGTGGGGACGGGCCAGGAACCCTTCCACCGCCGCCAGGTCTTCGCCCAGCAGGCCCAGGTCGGGCAGGTCCAGGGCGAGCACGGTGGGGTCGAAGATGCGCATCACCACCTTCTCGCCGTACGCCACCGGCAGGGTGGAGACCCGCAGTTCCACGGCCTTGTCGTTGTACTCGGTCTTGATGCGCCCGTCCTGGGGCAGGCGCTTTTCGGCGATGTTCATGCGCGACAGGGTCTTGAGCCGCGACACCAGGGCCTTGTGGACCCGCCGGGAGAAGGTGTGCACGGTGTGCAGCACGCCGTCGATGCGCAGGCGCACCACCGACTGCTCGCGCTTCGGCTCGATATGGATGTCGCTGGCGCGCTGGTCCAGGGCGTAACGCAGCAGATGGTCTACGGCGCGCACGATGTGGCCGTCGGAGGAGTCCACCTCGCCCTCGGGGCGCATGCGGAAGAACTGCTCCAGGTTCTGTAGATCCGGCAACTGGTTGAGGTCGCGTTCGGCGGCGGCCACGCTGGTCTTGAAGCCGTAGATCTCGTGGATGAGGTGCAGGAGCTCGCTGCGGCTGGCCAGCTGCACCACCACCTCGCGGCCCAGGCGCTGGCGCACGGTGTCCAGGGCGGCCACGTCGAAGGGGTCGGCAGCCGCCACCGGCACCGGAGAGGCCTTGGGGTCGAGCACCAGCACCGCGTGTTTGCGTGCAAACGCCCGGGGCAGGGCGCGCACGATGGCGTCGGCGTCGAGGCGCACCGGGTCGATGTGTGCCCGGGGGGTACCGATGTGGGCGGCCAGGGCGTCGAGTACGGGGTCGATCTGCAGGGGGGTCTCTGCGCCCAGCGCAGTGATCTCGGCGTCGAGCAGCAGTTGGACCGGGTCGACGGGGGCGCCGTCGCCGTGCCGGCGGCGGTACAGCGCCTCCTGGCGGGGTTGCCGTTCCCCGAGAAACCGCGCAGTGGCGGCGTCGAGCAGGTCCCCCGCGAGGCACGCGTCCACCACGTGTTGGAAGGTGAGCCGGTTGCCGGAGCCGGGGACGCGGCGACGGCGCAGGGCGAGGTTCTCGACTGCGCTCAACAGGGATTCTCCTTGTGTGGGCGGTGCAGGCTTTGGTAAGTAGGGCACCGCGTCCGCGGGGCCCCGGCCAAGCGCCACCCGTCCCGATCCGGGGGCTGGCTGAGGGTTTCCATCCTTACTACAGTTCATCGACCAGCACTGGTGAGATCTTGAGCCTTGCGAGCCCCGTGGGGAAGGACGAACTGCGCCAGCGCGCTCCGGCGCCGAGCCGCTGCGGGCTGGTAGTGCTGGGGGCAGTCCTGTCGGTAACGATGGCCTGCGGGTGTGCGGTGGCCCCGGTTGCTGGCCCGCTGGGGGCCGTGCCGGCAGGGGCAAAGCCACCCCGGGCTGTGCTTGGGGAGCGGGTTTCCAGCCGGCCCTGGGCGGAGCCGGGGGCAGAAACACCGCCGGCGGTGGCGGAAGCGAGCGCCCCTCCCTCGGTGGTCCCGGCAGGGCCCTCGCTGCCCGCCGTCCCCAGGGGGCCGGTGGCGGCGGCCGCTGCCATCCGACCAGATCCGATCCGCGCGGTGTCCCCCGCCGCTCCTCCAACGGTGGCGCCGCGCGAACCTGTCGCCGTGCTGCAGGAGGATCCCCTCCCGTTGGCGCCGGCCGCCCCGACGGTTGACCCGGAACCGGCGCAGGTACTCGCCGAGCCCGCGGGCTGGGCGGTGCCGGAGCGCCCCGAGATCGACGCGGTGCTGGCGGAGTTCACCGGGTCGCAGCGGAGCACCGTCGCCCGCGCCCTGGAGCGGGCTGCAGGCTACCTGCCGATGATTCGCCGGGAGCTGGCCGCAGCGGAACTGCCCCCGGAACTCGC
>JARGFW010000259.1 GCA_029211085.1 Deferrisomatales bacterium
GAGCCTGCCCAGCCTGCGGGTGGACAGCCTGGAGGAGCGCCTGCTGGAAGAGGTGAGCCGGGTGCGCAAGACCGGCTTCACCGTGGCCCCGGAGGCCGGCACCCAGCGCCTGCGCCAGGTGGTCAACAAGAACATCACCGAAGCGGAGATCCTCACCGCCACCGAGCGCATCTTCGCCGCCGGCTGGAAGGCGGTGAAGCTCTACTTCATGGTCGGCCTGCCCACCGAGACCCGGGAGGACTGGCAGGGCATCGTGGACCTGGCCCGCAAGGTGGCGCGGGCGGCCCCCCCGGGCCGCAACCGGGTCACGGTGAGCATCTCCAACTTCGTGCCCAAGCCCCACACCCCGTTCCAGTGGTGCCGCCAGCTGGGGGTGGAGGAAGTCCGGGAGGCCCAGCAGTTCTTCCGCACCACCCTGACCGACAAGAAGATCGCGCTGAAGTGGCACGACGCCGAGACCAGCGTGCTGGAGGGGGTGTTCGCCCGGGGCGACCGGCGTCTCGGTCCCGTCGTGCTGCGGGCCTACCGGGCCGGCTGCCGCATGGACGCCTGGAGCAGCGAGTTTCGCTCCGGGGCGTGGAGCGAGGCCCTGGCGGCGGAGGGCCTGCAGCTGGAGGCGCTACTGGCCGAGCGCCCCACCGGCCGGCCCCTGCCCTGGGATCGGGTGGCCATCGGCGCCGACCGCGGCTACCTGCTGGAAGAGTGGCGGCGCTCCACCGTGGGGGAAGAGACCCTGGACTGCCGCGACGGCAACTGCACCGGCTGCGGCCGCTGCGACTTCGAAACCCTGCGGCCCCGCACCGTCGGGACGCGCGCCTATCCGGCCCGCCCCGGGGCCCCCGCGCCGGATGCCCCCCCCCCGGACCTGGGCCTGACGCCGCGGTTGCGGTTGCGCTATTCCAAGCGGGGGGATGCGTGCCTGCTCTCCCACCTGGAAGTCACCGCCGCCCTGCACCGGGCCCTGCGGGCCGCAGGGGTGGAGTTGGCGTACTCCCAGGGCTTCCACCCCCACCCCAAACTCACCCTGGGCCCGGCCCTGCCCCTGGGCACCGAGTCCGCGGCGGAACTGGCCGAGGTGAAGGTGTGGCGGGTGCCGCCCCTGGGGGAGACCCAGGAGCGGATCAACGACCACCTGCCGCGGGGCTTGCGAGTGGACGCCCTGTGGGATATGCACAACGGTTCCCGGGGGCTCAGCGGCGGCGGCACCCGCGAGGAGTACCGGGTCACCCTGACTGCCGCGGCCCGCAGCGCCCTGGGCGGGGCGGTCGCCGCGGAGACGCTGGTGGACCGGTTCTGGTCCGCTGCGGAGTGCACGGTGATCAAACGCCGCAAGAACAAGGCCGACCGGGTGCTCGACGCCCGCCGCTTCGTCGAGGGGCTGTGGGCCGACGGCGACACCCTGGTGGTGCGCCTGCTGCGCCACGCCGACGGCAGCATGCTCGGCCCCGAAGAACTGCTGCGCCACCTCGCGGGCCTCGACGGCCAGGGGCGCCTGTGCGAACAGATCGTCAAGACCCGCTGCGAACTCCTCATATGACGGGGAACCCCTCATGAACAACCTGGACGAAACCAGCCCGGCGGTCACCAAGGAGATCGTCATCAACGCCACTCCCCAGGAGACCCGCATCAGCCTGCTGGAGAACAAGGTGCCGGCCGAGCTGTACGTGGAGATGGTCAAGGACCGTCGAGTGGCGGGCAACATCTACAAGGGCCGGGTGGTGCGCATCCTGCCCGGCATGCAGGCGTCGTTCGTGGAGATCGGCCTGGAGAAGGCCGCGTTCCTGTACGTGGCTGACGTCAGTGTTCCCGGGCGGGTCGCAGCCCCCCCCCCGCCGCCGGAGGAGGGTGCCGAGGAAGGCGCCGACCCCTATCACCGGGCCCGCCCCTCGGCCCCCATCGAGGAACTGCTCCACGAGGGGCAGCAGATCCTGGTGCAGGTCTCCAAGGAGCCCCTGGGGCGCAAGGGCGCCCGCATCACCCAGCACATCAGCCTGCCCGGGCGCAACGTGGTGTACCTGCCCGACGTGGACCACGTGGGGGTCAGCCGCCGCATCACCGAGGACGACGAGCGCGAACGCCTGCGCACCCTGATCACCGAGCTGCGCCAGGGCCCCGGGGGCTACATCGCCCGCACCGTGTCCGAGGGCTGTGGCCCCACCGAACTGGCCGGGGAGATGGAGTTCCTGCGGCGGCTGTGGGAGGACGTGGTCGGCCGCGCCGAGGCGGTGTCGGCGCCCAACCTGCTGCACTGCGACCTGGACGTGACGTTTCGCTCCATCCGCGACCTCTACACCCCCGAGGTCAAGCGCATCGTGGTGGACTCGGGGGAGGAGTACCGCAAGATCCTCGAGTTCGTGGAGACCTACGTGCCCGAGGCCAAGCCGGTGGTGGAGCTCTACAACCGCACGGAGCCGATCTTCGACTACTTCGGGGTGGAGATGGAGATCTCCAAGGCCCTGGAGAGCAAGGTGTGGCTGAAGAGCGGCGGCTACATCGTCATCGAGATGACCGAGGCACTCACCGCCATCGACGTCAACACCGGCTCCTATGTGGGCAAGCGCAACCTGGAGGAGACCATCCTCAAGACCAACCTGGAGGCGGCCCGGGAAATCGCCTACCAGCTGCGCCTGCGCAACATCGGCGGCATCATCATCGTGGACTTCATCGACATGGAGGTGGTGGAGAACCGCCACAAGGTCTACGACGTGTTCGAAGCCGAACTCAAGCACGACCGTGCCAAGACCAACATCTTGGAGATCTCCAGCATCGGCCTGGTGGAGATGACCCGCAAACGGGTCCACGACAACCTGGGCCGCACCCTGTGCGAGCCCTGTTCCTACTGCGACGGCCAGGGCCTGGTGCGCTCCAAATCCACTATGGCCTACGACATCTTCCGGGAACTGCGGCGCAAGAAACCCCTGATGAGCGGGGACCAGGTGATCGTGGAGGCCCACCCCGACGTGGTGCAGTTTCTCTACGAAGAAGAGCGGGCCAGCCTCGAAGACCTGGAGCGCGTCCTCGGCCGCCGCATCGTCCTCAAGGGCCGCTCGGGTCTACACCAGGAGGAGTTCGAGGTGATGGGGTACTAGGGGCGGTTCGAGGTTTGGGGTTTGGCGGTCACGAGTCACCAGTCACGATTGCGGGGAGCCTTCCGGGGGGGCGGCGCTCCTCCTTGCCGACTCCCTCAAGTCCCGTCGCAGGGCTGCCGAAATGGGAGCCGAGGTCCTTGGCGTTTTAGTCAGAGGACGGCAGTGCGCCGGAGCAGGCGTCATGAACCTCGCCGCCCTGTTCAGGGCTTATCCGCCCGCGAGCCGCTTCCTGTTCAATCCCCAGGAGACCCTGCCATGTTGATCCAGTGGCGCCGCCAATTCGAGATCGGGGTCGAGGAGGTGGACGCCGAACACCGCCACCTGGCCCACCTGGTGAACAGCTTCTATGACCTGTTCCGCGCCGGGGCGGGCGCCGACAAGGTCTACACCGTGCTCAACCTGCTGGTGCAGTACGTGGAGACCCACTTCAAGCACGAAGAGGGCCTCATGGAAGCCGGCGGCTACCCCGAACTGGAACGCCACCGCGCCCTCCACGACACCCTCACCGAGCAGATTTTCACCCTCAACGAGCAGTGCGCCGCCGGGGTCGCCAGGCTCACCCAGGCGACCATGGAGTTCCTCAAGACCTGGCTGCTCGACCACATCCTGCATGAGGACATGTTGATCGCCGCCCACCTCCAGGGGCGCGCCCTGCCGCCGGGGTTCCACGGGCCGGGGGGCCGTGGGTGAACCGCCGGCCCCTCCCAGGGAACGGCCTTGGCCGCGAAGGAACACTTCCTCGGCCATAAACCCCTCGCGGCATTTCAAAAATACGCTTCATTCTGTCAAATCATCGGGTGACCCGCACCGTCCGGCCGCGCAGATTCCTGCCCCGGAGTGTGGCGCTGGATACGGATCTGCTGGTGGTGGGCGCTGGGGCGACGTCCTCGGTTTTCACCTCGACGAGTTCTTCGACCTCCCCGTATAGAACCAAGACGAAATCCACCTCCTCACCCTTCTTTGTCCCCCAGGTAATCGAGTCCGTAGCGGAAACCGTCCCGGTCCACGAGGGACTCGATGCGTTTGAGCAGGTGTGTGGCCACCAGGTTCTCGAACCGGCCCCCGGGTCGCCGATGGCGTCGGTGTTGTCGAAGAAGTAGACCTTGGGCGGCTTGCGGATGGTCCGCGGCAGGGAAAGCGGGCACGGTCACAATGGACCGCACTCCGTTCTGGCCGTGGCCCTTGTGGAGTGGAGGGCATAAGAACCACGGGTGACAGCGGCGCAGTTTCGCCCCCCGGCGTAGCCGGAGGGCCGGGCAACGCGCGCCCCCTTCAGGCGGTGGCGGCGTTGCGGATCGGGCCCTCCACCATCGCCAGCACCGCGTCCCTCAGGATGGTGATGGACACGGGCTTTTCCAGCAGTCTCAACCCCTCGTTCTTGCAGAAGAGGCGGATACCGCTGGTGGCGTTACCCGTGCACAATATGAAGTGCTGCCCCATGTTCTCGTCAAGTTCCTTGCCCAGGCGGAACAGTTCCAAACCGGTCATGATGGGCATGTCCTGGTCGGAAAGGATGACGTCGAAGAACTCGCTCCTGGCGCGCCGCAGGCCTTCCTCTCCGTTGACGGCGGTCACAACCTCCCCCAGATCGGCCAGGATCTTTCGAAACAACTCCCGCAGGGAAGCATCATCTTCCACGATGAGAATTCGTGGTTTCCATACCCGGGGCAGGTCCGCCGCGGCGTGGGCCGAGCTGTGTTTCTCCGGGAGGCTGTTTTTCCAGGCGTCGATCTTCCTGCCGTGGGCGTCTACGATCGACGCCACGCGCTGGAATGCCCGGGACTGACCCTGGCACTTGCGGATCACGTAGATGAAGATGTGATTCCACTCCGAATGCTCTGCCTCCACCAGGTCGGCGATGACATCGGCCTGGGTGACTTGTCCGCTGCGGACTCGCTCCACGCAACGTCGGAGCGGGGTCTCCACCCGGGCCCGGGTCGCATCATCCAGTTCGATCGCCGCCGTTGGAAACTCACCGTGCGCCTCGAACAGGACGGCCGCACTTCCCATCACGTGGTAATGCAGGATCTCGTCCTCCTCCAACCCGGTCAGAAAGGATGAGAACTCGCTGTCATCGGAGAAGTGGTCCGCGACTTCCCGGTAGGCCTCCGCGGCCATCTCCTCCACCTGCCTGAGCCACGCTATGATCTCGCGCACATGCCACTCCCTTCACTGCTTGCAGAAACCGGTTGGTCTCGGCCCATTATATCCTTACCGATTTGGTATGTTAACGCTTCGGCCGCGCACGCGCCTAGGACAAACCCCAGCGGGGAGCACCACCCCCGATTGCCCCCATCCGGTGGATGAGGGCCTGTTTGCCTGTCGAGGGAATCGGTCTGTGGAACAATCAGGCGCTGCACGGGGAATCGCGCCAGGGCACCTGCCGGCGCGGAACTGCTTGGGGGAACGGCTGTCGGCCCACGGGCGGCGCGGGGCAGTCGCCAGAGGACAGGCGGAAACCGAGCAGGCGGGACGTCGGCGCGGGGTGGGCATGGTGCCAGCCCCACGCCCTGGGGAGGCTAGATCTGTTCCTTCTCCGCCAGCCGCAGATACATCATCGCCTTGGGGTTGTCGGGGTGGCGGACGAGAACGTCCTTCCACTCCTCCACTGCCCCCTCGATGTCGCCGCGGCTGTAGTAGGTGATGCCCAACTGCACGCCGGCGGTGGGGAACTCGGGGTGTTCCTGCTTGACCTTGCCGAACTCGTCGAGGGCCTTCTGGTACTCCCCCATGTCCCGGTAGAGGATGCCCAGGCGTACTCTCAGGTCCGGGAACAGAGGGCCCAGGGCCAGGGCCTTGCAGTACTCGGTGACCGACTCTTCGTGCAGTCCCAGACCGTGGTAGATCTCACCGATGTCCGCGTGGAGGTTGGCGAGCCGCCCCTTCACATAGGGGTCGATGCCACCCTGCGCCGGGGTGGATGCCTGCCCGGCGCCTTCGTAGGCCATGGCCGCGGAGCCGTAGTCGCCGGTCTCGTTGAGGGTCACCGCCAGGTTGAGGTGGGCTTCGGTGTAGCGGGGATTGAGCTCCACCGCCACGCTGAACTGCGCGCGGGCGCCGGCGTAGTCACCCTGGGAGAAGGCGATGGCGCCGAGCATGTTGAACACGTCGGCAAACCGGCAGCCGCTCTCGGTGAGGCGGTTGAAGTAGCGCCGCGCCTCTTCGTAGCGATTCTCTTCGAACGCTTCGCGGCCCTGGTGGTAGAGCTCGATCATCGCCGTGTCCATGGCACCCTCCCTAGGGTCTATGCTACTCCGGGTTCGGTTGGCTGGCGTCCAGCCCTGCCCGGGCTTCCTTCGCCAGTTGCTGGGCTTCTGCCTGCTCGGGGGTGTCCGGGAACTCCTTCACCACCCCCTCCATGCGCCCCAGGGCCGCCGCGTAGCGTTCGCGGCGCAGGTAGTAGCGGCCCACGTGGATCTCGTGGGCGGCCAGGCGGGAGCGCACCTGGGCGAGCAGTTCCCGGCCGGGGGCGGTGTACTCGCTGTCGGCGTAGCCGTACAACAGTTTCTGGAACGCCTCGGCGGCGCTGCGGGTATCCGCTTGGTCGCGGCCGGCGGGGCTGCTGAGGTTCCAGTACGCCAGGCCCCGCCTATAGATGGTGTATGCGACCTGGGGATGGGTGGGGTGCAGTTGCTCGAAGGAGCGGTACAGGGCGGCGGCCTCCTCGAACTTCTTCGCCTGGAACTTCAGGTCGGCGGCCAGCAGTTCGGCCTCCACCGCGAAGCGCGAGAACGGATGATCGTCGCGGATGCGGTCGAGGATCGTCTGTGCCTCCTCGTAGTCGTTGTCGGCGCCGGCGGTCTGCGCCATGGCGTAGAGCTGGTCCGGGGGGACGCCGGCCAGGCGGTCGGCGCCG